>NZ_JBHWDV010000001.1:0-410653 GCF_042734445.1 Streptomyces sp. NPDC059649 | reverse complement strand
GATGCCCGGCATGGGCGGCGCGTCCGCGCCCCACGGCACACCCGAACGCAGCGACGCCTCCGGCCTCCTCGACCAACACACCGAACCCTGGACCGACGACGCCGACCTCACCGGCACCCCCGAAACCCACCACGGCACCACACCCGGCGGCCAAACCCTCGACCTACCGTCCGCATCGCCGGGCGAGGCCCTGCCCGACGCGGTGATGATCGGCTCCGACGGGCTGCCCATCGCGCCGGAGTCGGCGGTGCCCCCGGTGGTGGGGACGACGCAGGGCCCGGGGGCACCGGGCATGCTGCCGTCCGCTGTCGGCGGTCCCCGAGCGGGCCGGGAGACCGACCGGTCCAGCGCCTCGGAGTTGCTGGTGCCGGACGCCCGCCCACGACTGCCGGAGGCGGAGGCAGAGGCAGAGACACAGGCTCAGGCAGAGGCAGAGGCAGAGGCGTCCGGCGACCGGTCGGTCGCCGCAGCAGAGCACGCGCTCGGCGAAAACGCCGTGCCGGGAGTGCCTGCGGAGGGAGTCACGGGGGCGACTGCGGAGGGCGTCACGGGAGTGCCTGCGGCCAGGCGACCGGATGCGGCGCTCTCTGCCGGGCGCCTGGAGTCCGAGTCCCCCGGCGACGGGCCGGCCGTACGGCCGCATGCGCACGGGGAGACCGTCGGCGCTGCCCTCGGCCCGGTGGCCCACGGCGAGGAGGCCCAGCAACCGGCGCCCCCGGCCCAGGTCGACGACCCCGCCGACGACCCTGTCGCCAGCGCCGCCGCCACCGAGGAGCCCACACCCGCAGCGGAGCCCCGCGCCGTAGAGCCGGACCAACCGAACCTGCCAGACCAACCGGACCTGCCGGACCGCGTCGGCGTCGCGCCGACGGCCGCGGCGGAGGCCGAGGACACCGCCGCCTGGGACAGCGCCGGCGCGTCCTTCGTCCCGCTGCTGTGGACCGTGCCGGACAACGAGGAGGCCGAGCCCCTCGCTCCCGGATACGCGACTGCGGAGGACGGGACCTGGCACGGCGAGGGCGCGGGCTCGACCGCACCCGCCGGAGCGCGGGCCGAGGACACGGGCGACGACCCGCCGCTGTCCACCTGGCGACCCAACCGCTCGGCGTCCGCCACGAGCGCCGACGGCGCGGCCGGTGCGCTCCCGTTGGACCAGGAGCAGTTGGCCTGTGGTGCCTCGGCACTCACCGACGAGGCGCCCGAAGAGGATCCGCAGACGACGGAGGACAAGCAAGAGCCCGAGGAGGAACGGCCGAGCCGCGGCATCGCGGACCTGTTGGTGCAGGACGGCCAAACCTGGGGCTCGGCGGCGTCCGACGGGTTCGGCGCAGTCATGTGACGCCCATCGCCCGGCGGGCCGGCCGGCCCGCCGGGCACGCGCACAGTCAGTTCCAGCCGGACACAGTCAGTTCCAGCAGCACGCAGTCAGCTTCAGCAGCACGCAATCAGTTCCAGCAGCAGAACACAGTCAGTCAGTTCCAGCAGCAGGACATGAGGAGACGGATGTGACCACCCCCTACGACCAGGAGATCGACGACCTGCTGGCGCTGTACCGCACCCAGCGTGCGGAGGCCGTCGAGACCAGGCGGCGCATCAACGCGGTGACCGGCACCGCGACCGCACCCCGGAAGGTCGTGAAGGTGACGGTGAACGCGCAGGGCGACGTCACACAGATCGAGTTCCCCACGGGCGCGTACCACCGGTTGCCCCCCAAGGAGCTGTCCGACGTGCTCCTTGCCACCATCCGCCAGGCACGGGCCAGCGCCCTGGAGGCGGCCGGCGAACTGACCTCACTGGGGCTGCCGCCCGGTACCAGCGTCGCCGACCTGTTGCAGGGAAAGGCCGATCCGTCGGCGCTGCTTGCCGACGAGCCCGACGCGCCCGACTCCGTACGCGACTACATCGAGAACGGCCGCCCGGACCACCCGGGCAGCGGTCCGCGATGAGCGGATCCGCCCACTCGGCGAGCCGACCCACCGACACTTCAGGAGGAGCACATGTCCGACCGTAGGTTCTCGGTCAACCCCGAGGGGCTGCACAACCAGATTCCCTACCTCCAGGAGGTGACGGAACGTCTCCGCGGCATCGGCTCCAGCCTCGAAGCGACGCTCAGCACGCTCGGCGCATGCTGGGGCGACGACGCCGGCGGCCGGGAGTTCCTGAACCAGTACGCCCCCTCCAAGGAAAAGATCATCAAAAGCACCGCCGATATGACCGAGGTACTGCACAGCACTGGCCAAGGCATCGAGACCATGGCCAAGCGCTTCCAACAACTGGAGGACGAGAACATCGCGTCCGTGCACCGACTGGTGTCCCCCAGCAGCCCCCACCCGTCCGAGGGCGGCACCCACCCCAAGGCGAAGCCCACCAAGCGATGAGCATCGATCTGCCTCCGGAACTCGGCTGGGTGGCCAGCCTGGCCGTCGGCCAGAACTGGCCGAAAGGCGACGAGGACAAGCTGCACAGCCTCGGCGCGGCGTGGGACGACGCCGCGCAGCAGCTGGTCGCCGTCACGCACGAGCTCGGCCCCGCGGCCAGCGGCGTACTGGAGAACCTCGGCGGTTCGGTCGCCGAACAGTTCCAGGGCTTCACGCGGCAACTCGGCACCAACCTGCCGTACATGGCCGAAGCCGCCGGGCAGCTCGGCGAGTTGGGCAGGAACGCCGGAGTGCAGATCGCCTATGCCAAATACATGATCCTCGTCCAACTGGTCTGGTTGGCATACCAGTTGGCCCAGTTGGCCTTCTGGGCACCGGAAGCGATTCCCGCCGCGGTCACCGGGGTCCGGGCGATCGTGAAGATGCTGTTGCAGCGGCTGCTGGTCTCGATCGCCAGCGGGGTCGGCTTCATGGTCGGCATGGACGCGGTGATCCAGGGCATCCAGATGCTCAAGGGCGACCGCACCAAGTGGAGCATGGAGAACACCCTTCAGGCCCTGGAAGGCGGCGCGATCGGCGGAGCCATCGGCGGCGTGTTCTCCGGGGTCGGGGAGGTCGTCGCCCCGAAGTTCGCCGGCTCCCTCGTCGGCAAGGGCCTGATCGGCGGCTCCTCCGGGATCGTCACCACAGTAGTGACGGACAAGGCTCTCGGGGGGCACAGCGACCTCGGTCTCGCGGGCACCGCCGGCATCATCGGCGCCTTCGGCGGCGGCGGTGGCCGCCGCAGGTTCGGTGGCTCGGAGCACACCGAAACCGATGATCTCCACCTGCGCGCGCCGTCGGCCCCCGACACCCACGTCCCCGACGTCGGCGACATCAAAAAGCCGTCGCTGGGCGACGTTTCGAACGCAGCGGGTCGCGAAGAACGTGCCGGTGCGTTCCCCACCGACCTTACGACTGTCAGCGAAGGCGACGCCTCCACAACGCTTCGGGCACCCCTCGAAAGCCCCGGAGCGGGAGAGACCGGCGCGGGGTCCGGAACGGGAGAGACCGGCGCGGGATCCGCAACGGGGGAGCCTGGCGCTGTATCTGGAACGACCGGAGACGGCTCCGCGGCGACCCATGAGGCACCCGGAACCGATTCCCTCACCACCCGCACCGCCGAGCCCGGAACCACCACGGCCTCGTCCGCGGGTGAAGCGGGCGCCACCCCAACGTCGTCCGCGGGAAGAGCCAGCACCACCACCGCCTCGTCCGCAGGCGAAACCCGCGCGACCACGGCCTCGTCCGCGGGGGAAGCCAACACACCCGCGACCCGCACCGCCGAGACCAAAACCACCGCCTCGTCCACCGGCGAAACCGGCGCCACCACCACCTCCATGGGCGAAACCGGCGCACCCGCAGCCCGGACCACCGAGTCCGAGGCCAACACGGCCCGAACCACCGCGTCCGACGCCACCACAGCCCGGGCCACCGAGTCCGAAGCACCCGCCACCCGCACCGCCGAAGCCAACTCCCCCACCGAGCACACCACCTCCACCACATCAGCCCCCAGCACGAGCGCATCCACCGGACACACCGCCGAGACACCGTCCGAAGCCCCAGCCGCGAGGTCGGCCGGAGCAACCGAAACGGCCGGGACAGCCGGAACAGCGGGAGCAACGGGAGCAACGGGAGCAACCGAAACGGCCGGAGCAGCCAGCGCGGCCGGATCTGCCGCCCACGGAAGGGACGGCACGGCAGCCACGCAGCAGCCCGTCGACGCCTCGACGAGTCCCGCTGCCTCCGCCCCCGCCTCGTCCACGGGCGAAGGCAGTCACCCCGGCCAGGCCGCCCCTGACAGCTCCCCGACGCCGTCCGGCCTGCGGGAGTTCGAGGCGCCGCATGACCAGCAGAGCAGCGCCGATGCCGCCCTCACACATACGGTGGCCGACGACACCTCAACGAGTGCCCGCACCACCACCGGTACCGGCGAACCGCACCCCACGCAGGACCAGGTCCCAGCCAACCAGGCACCAGCCAACCAGGTCCCAGCGAACCAGGCGCCAACGGCCAGGCCAGCAACGGAGACGCAGGCCGCCAACCTCGCCGACGGCCGTTCCGCCCCGCCCACCGCCTCCGGCGGACTCCTCCCCGGCGAGGCCCCCCGGTCCGTCAGCCAGCCCGGCGAGCCCGGTGGCGCCGCGTCCGTACCCACCGGATCCTCTTCACCCGCGCATACCCTCCTGGAGCCCCCTCCCCACCAAGGCTCGGCGGCGACCCCGGGGCCGACGCATTCCGCCTTCACGACCAGCACCGGCGACACACCGCCCGGCAACTCCCCCACCGCTGCCCGGCACACGCCGGCCGACGCCCCGTCGTTGCCGCAGGAACAACGCGTCCCCAGCGCGAACGCCGCCGGCCCGTCACAGCCGGGACATGACGAGGTGGCTCCACAACCCCAGCCGCGGCCGTCCACAGAGACGGAACCAACTGGCACCGGCCCCATCAGAACGGAAGCAACCGGCACGGGCACAACCGCCACGCAACCAACCCGCACGGACCCAACCGCCACTGCATCGACTGGAGCGGGCCCAACCACCACGAGCCCAACCGGCGCGGAACCAACCGGAACGCACCCAACCGGCGCGGAACCAGCCAACGTGGACGCAGCCAACACGGAACGGCACCAGTCCGAGTCGCCACCCCTCCGCACCACCGCCGACGGCACCTTGGACCTGGACCTGCCGGACGTTCCCCAACACGCCCCGGGTGCGCCGACGCATGCGGAAGACCCGATCACTCAGGACGCCGGGCACGTATTCGAGGCCAGCGACGACCGGATCCGGCAGTTGGAATCCCTGCCGGTGCCCACCCACGACCCCACCCCGCCGGGCCCGCTGCGCCAGGCGCCCACCCCGCCCGACACCATGCCCGCCTCTCCGCACCTCGGCGTCCGGCAGCGAGCCGATGCCCTCGACCAGGCCGCACAAGATGCCGGCCTGCCCAAGGCGGAACGCGACATGTACACAGGTGCCATCGACGCGGCTGTCTCCGCGGGTGACTGGGACCAGGCAGGCCGGTACCTCACCGACTTCCGTCACCACATCGAGATCAGCGCCGCCAACCAGCGCTACGAAGCGTTCCGCGCGCACGCCGATGCGGGCTTCGACCGGCTGAAGGACTTCGGCGGCACCAGGGAGGAGTGGCGACAGAAGGTCGACTCGGTCGAGACGGCCAGGCGCACCGGCAACGCGGACCTCATGGACAGCGCCCTCAACGAGTACTCCGCGTACGTCGAGAGCCATGTTCCCTCGCGGCTGCTCACGGGCGAGGACGCGCCGCGCCCGTACCACCAGGACCTCGAGGACGTACGCCGTGAGCTGGCCACGTCCAGCGACCCGCAACGCACCGACCAGCTCCGTACCCGGCTCGACGCCCTGCGCGAGGAAGCCGATCTGCATGACCGCCTGAACGCCTTGCACTCCGGCTCCGCATCCGACCCGGAGACCGCCGCGCTGCGGCAGCAGGTCGAGCGCGCGAGGACCGCCGAGGAAACTGCCCACGCCCTGGAACAACTCCAGGATCACCGGGAGTTGCAGTACTGGCAGGAGCGACTGGACCGGCTGAAGTCGGACGACCCGGGGCCCGAGCCGGACCCCACCCCCGGCCCGGAGGAACTGCGCGACCGACTGGACCGCCTCTTCGACGACGCGGACGACCGAACCCAGGAACTGCGGCAGCAGTTCGACCGCGCCACCACGCCGGAAGACGCCGCCCAGGCGCTCCAGGAGCTGCACGACCACAGCGAGGACCAACGCCTCCAGCAGCGCCTGGACGCCCTCAAGGACGAGCCCATCGGTGCCCCCGTCTCCAACGAGGAACTGCACCAGCGCCTGGACGCCCTACACGACGCGGACCACGTCGCGGACCACGACCCGCACGCCGTTCACCTGCGCCAGCAGGTCCGCGACGCGGCCACGGAACAGGATGCCTGGCACGCCCTCGATGAGCTCGACAGGCATCTCGGCCAACGCGAGCAGAGTCGTCAGGACCAGGTACGGGCACTGAGCGAGCAGCTGGACGCCTTGCGCACGCAGCGCACCGAGCAGCTGCTCGACGGGCACGCGGCCAGCGCCGAGGAGACCCGTCGGCAGATCGACGACGTCCAGCAGCAGCTGTCCGACCGCCGGTCGTTCGACGAGCAGATGCGAGGACTGCGCGAGGAATTGGGACGCAAGCTCGGCACACCGGAGGCGCCCGGGCACCTGGACCGCATCACCACCGGCACCGGAGAGCGGCCCGCCGCTGACCCCCCTCCTGAAGCCGCGCCCCACGGCGGCCCCGACCCCAAGCCCGCGGACCACCGCCCCGACCCGGGCGAGCCCCACACCTCGCCGAGCGAGCCCCACACCCGGCAGGGCGAGCAGAGCACCAAGTCGGGGAATCCCGGCACCGAACCGGGTGATCGGGCCGGCTCCTCAGCGGAAACGGCCACCGGTGACAAGGAGAGAGCGCACACCGCCGGGGACGACGAGCCGAAGCCCACCGACCGCCCCCACCACGATCCCGACGCGCCGCGCCCCCGTACCGAACCGGGCTCCGACGCGCCGCGGCCCCGTTCCGTACCGGGCTCCGACACTCCGCGACCCCGTGCCACGTCGGGTTCCGAGCAAGCGCAGCAACTCCTCACGCAGCGTCCCTCGGAGACGCTGCGCGACGAGCCGGCGGACATCCCCGCCCCCGCCCGTCATCAGGTGCCCAGCACCGAGGGGCTCGACGAATTGCGCACCACCACCGGCCCATCCGCCCTCGGCTCGAACCCCGCCACGGGCGAACGAGACATGCAGTCCCTGCAACAGCGGCTGGACCGACTCACGTCGCACGACCCCGAACCACACCAAACCCCCGACCCCACCTACCAAGAACTACACAACCGCCTCGACCGCCTCAAAGGCGGCCCCGACCACAGTCCGCCAGCGGTGGACCGTCCGACATCGGTAGACCGTCCAACGACCGCAGAACACCCACCAACCGCAGACCGTCCAACGACCGCAGAACACCCACCAACCGCAGACCGTCCGACAGCCGCAGAACACCCACCAACCGCAGACCGTCCGACGGCGGCCAGCGACACGCACGACTCCGCCGCGTCGTCCACCGTCCCGCGCCACGGCTGGAACCACGCGCCTCGTTTCGTGGTCCGATCCGCCTTCGACGCCCGTTCGTTCCGGATCGGCGACACACCGGTCACCGACCTGACCGTGCGCATCGCCTTCCGCGACAGCTCGGGCGCACACGACACCAACGCGCCCTGGCAACTGCTGAAGCCGGGGGTCGAGGAGTTCTTCAATCGGCCCGCCTACCACCTTCCGGACGGCAGCCGCCTGCACGTGACGGTGGAACGGGTGGCGACCGACCACAATCCGCATCTGACGGTGGACGTGGTGGGCCACGACCGGTACATGGACCAGCGAAGCTGGTGGCCGGACGCCGAGCCCATCGCCTACGCCCACGAGCTGGCACACCAGCTCGGTCTTCGCGATGAGTACCAGGAGGCCGGCGCAGCAAGCCGCCCGCAGATCACCGGCAGCCTGATGGGCGACTTCTGGCAGCAGCCGGCCTCGGACGGTCTTGCGCACGGCGGACTCCGCAGCCGTCACCTTCACCTGCTCGGCGCGCTGATCGGTGACACCCCCGCTGCCCCCGAAAACCAGCGTGCCTCGGGCCCGGCCGTGGAGACGCCGACACGTCCGGAGGGCCGACCCTCCACACCCCGCTCCCCCTCCGCGGAGGCCGGGCACCCGCACGACGACGGCAGCACACTGCGGCAGTTGTCCGAGGACCCCCGGTGGCACACGGCGCGTTCGGCTGCGCCCCCAACTCCCCGTCAGCACACCTGGGTGGACCCGGTCACCGACCCCGTCCCACAGGTCCCACAGGTCTCACAGGCCTCACAGGACCCGCACCCCGCCTCCTCTCCCGATCACGCCGTGCCCGGACACCAGGACGCCATCTCCCCACCGGAACGACAGAACCAGCCGCACCCACCGACCGCGCAGGAGGAGCACGACCGGCCCCACCCACCCAGCGACAGCGTCGCCCCCCACGAACAGGCCCAGCCCTCGCAGCGAGTTGGGCAGGTGGGGCAGGTGGGGCACGAGGAAGGTCCGCTCGGCACCCCCCTCGGGGACGCGGGCCCGTCGAGTGTGTTGTCGCAGGTGCAGGTGCAGGTGCAGGTGCCGCATGGCGCCGACGACGGAGCGGCGACCGCTCCCAGGGTGCCCCCGCCGGATCAGCCCGTGACGGCCGCCACCGATCGCGAGATCATCGACAACTGGCACGATCTGTCGGCGCTGCCGCGGGTGCGGCGGTCGGAGACTCTCCGGCAGATCGATACGGCCGTCCACGAGTGGACGCACGGCAGCCGGGCGCTGCAGGGCGATCATGACGGGAACCAGACGCAGTTGCGGGCCATCGTCGACGCCATCGACGCCTGGAAGGCGAGCAAGAGCGGCCCCAGCAACCGTATGGCAGCGGTCGACCGCCTGACCGCACACATTCAGGCCGCGATGGACGATCTGGACCAGCGCATCGCCGAGCGGGCGCACCAGGCAGAGCTCCGCGAGCAGTACGCCCGTATCCATCCTGACCTGCAAGACTTCGCGAAGCGGCGGTTGCCGAACTCGGTCGACCCGGCGAACAATGCCGCGCACCGCATCCTCACCAGGGACCGCACTTCGCACGGGGCGCTGCCCGCCGAGGCTCTCCTCGCTTCCGACGACCTCTCGAACCGGCAGTTGGCGGCCAGACGGGACACTGCGGCGGCGGGTGGCGTGACCGTCGACGAGGACGTATCCGCCGACCGGATCAAGGTGTTGATGAACGAGGCCGTCAACGACCTCACCCACTCCACGCTCTACCCGGAACTCCACTCCTATCTCGACCGCGCCAACCACGTCGACAACGCCGACAACGCCGACAACGCCGACAACGCGGGCCATACCGACCACGCCGCGACGTCCGACACCGGCGCCCACCTCAAGACGCTGACACCGGTGGTCGAGGACATCCATGGCACGCAGGTGACCGTCCACATGGACCCCACGGACAGTCTCGTCCGGGCCCGGATCGACAACTTTCGCCAGGCCGTGACCACGGTGCAGAAGGCGGGCTTCCACGTTCCCGATGTGGAACTGCACCTGCCCAAGTACGGCCGGCGCCTGGACGTCCACCAGGCACGTATCAACGTGGCGGGCGGAGAGCGGCTGCAACGTGCTGAATACCTCGCACCGAACGCGGTGATCGCCTCGCCCGACATCATCGGCAATCCGCTGACCAACAAGCTCGCCGACGGCCGGTACCGCTACCTGTCGACCGATCTCGACCCCTCGGGCATCGGCACGATGGTGCACGAACTGGGCCACTTCCTGCACTACACCCACGCCCGTACGCAGTACCACGACCTGGCCTTCACGGAGTTCACCGGCCGCCCCGAGCAGGGCGACGAGGTCGCTTCCCACCAGCAGCTCGCCCATTCGGTGAGCGCCTACGCCGGCGGCAACCCGCGCGAGTTCGTGGCGGAGGTCTTCACCGGCCTGGTGTACGGCAAGACGTTTTCGTCCGCGATCATGCACATGTACCGCGGGCTCGGCGGCCCCGAACCCACCCCGCACAGCACACCGTCCGGCGCGCCGCCCACCACCGCGGACGACGCCGCGATCGCACCCCGCGGGCCGCGCCCCCGCACCACTTCGGCTTCCGGTTCCGTTTCCGGTTCCAGTTCCGGTTCCGGTTCCGAACAAACACAGCAACTCGTCGCGCAGCGCCCCGAAGAGACGCTGCACGACGAACCGGCCAGCATCCCCGCGCCCGTCAGCGGTCGAGTGCCCAGCACCGACGATCTCGACGAACTACTCGCAGCCCGCAACGCGTCCACACCCGACAGTCCCAGCCATGAGGCCGAGCCCAGCGAGGCCGCACGGCTCAGCGACGAGGCCCGGCCCCGTGACGAAGTCGTGCCCACCGGTGAGGCCCAGGACAGCGACGAGGTCGGGACCAGCAATGAGGCCGGTGCCAGCAGGGAGTTCAGGCAGGACGACGCCTCCGAGGACCGGCCGTCCGAATCGGCCGATCACGTCACCCCGGACGACACCACAGGCGACCCGGAACTGCAGTCCCTGCGAGAGCGCATGGAGCGACTGAGGCCGAACACCTCAGAGCGCACCCCCGACCCCGCCCCCGACCCCGCCGTGGACCAAGAACTACGCAACCGCCTGGACCGACTGAGCACCCGCCCGCAGCAGCTTCTCGACCTCGGCGCGCCCCCGAGCATCGTGGACCACGAGAGAAGCATCCTCCAGCAGCGTGTGGACGCCCTCAGAATCGGCCCGTCCAGCACCGACGCCTCCAACACCTCCCACATATCCGACCCCGAACGGACAGACACCCAACCCCAGACCAGCGAGCACAACCAACCCCAGACCGACACCCCCACAACAGACCACGCCCCACCCCCCACCCCAACCGAACACCGAACCACCACCACGCCCGACGAAACCCCCCAGGCGCCCCACTCCCTGCGCGAACTCCGGCGGCGTATGGACGCCCTCAAACCCGGGCCGTCCAACACCGACGCCTCCAACGTCTCCCACGTCTCCGACCGCGAGCGGCCCCACAACCAGCCCCAGACCGGCGAGCAAAACCAGCCCGAAACCAGCACCCACACAACAGACGACTCGCCCCCCACTCCAACCGAACACCAAACCACCACGCCCCACGAAACCCCCCGGGCGACCCCCGACCTGTACGACCTGTACGACCTCCAGCAGCTTCTGGACGCCCTCGAACCCGGCCCGTCCAGCACCGACGCCTCCAACGTCTCCCACATCTCCGACCCCGAACCACCCCACAACCCAACCCAACCCAGCGAGCAAAACCAGCCCGAAACCAGCACCCACACAACAGACGCCCCACCCCCCACTCCAACCAACCGCCAAGAGCACAGCCACACCCAGGCAAACGAAGCCGCTCAAAGCCCCCACGACCAGCACCACCAGCCCGACCAGCCCTCCCTACAAGACCTCGAACAACGCCTCAGGGACCTCCGGACCCCCTCCCCCCACACCGACGCCACCGACCCCCAACAAGCCAACAACGAGACCACCGACAGCCAGCGCACCGATAGCCAGGACACCGGCAACGAGCACACCGACGCCGCCACCAGCCACCCCTCCGACAACGAGGGCCAGCGCACCCACCAAGAACCACAGACGTCCGAGCGCACCCACCAAGAACCACAGACCGCCGAGCACACCCACCAAGAGCAAGAGCAGAAGGCCCAGGAAACGCCGCCGGTGGAGGCCGAGCGGCCCGCTTCCCGGTCCGAATCCCAGGAGGCCCAGCCGTCCTCCGCCTCTGACGAAGACCTGCGGCAGACAACTCGGACCCCCGACCACGACCCGGACTCCGACCCAGTTGCCGAGCCGGGCCACGACCCCGACCCGGACCCCGTGCCGGCCCATGACCCGGATCCGGACGCCGAGCCGGACCCCGACCCGGATGCCCAGCCGGGCCCCGCCCCGGATCACGAGCTCGCCGGATGGCACACCCGCTCCCTCTCCGGCAAGAAGATCACCGACGAGCCGGGACCTGCGCAGGTCCGCACGCGCATCGAGGATCTCCTGGATGTGCGCCGGGCCGACCGCGGGGTGACGCAGAGCCTCGACGCCGCCCTCGATCCGGCGAACTTCCGCAAACAACACGGGCGCATGGTCAACGGCGGCTGGCGCTTCGTGACGTACGTGGGCGGCCGGCCGCACGAGATCGACATCACGGCGACACCCGAGCCCTGGCGCCTGGACCCGGCGACCGACGCCGGCGCGCAGACCGACGGTGACGGCTTCGGCGTGCCGGCCGAGTCCGCCATGGAGAACAGCCCGCAGAAGACGGCACTGACCTTCACGGAGAGCGGGCTCAACCTGGCACCGACGTACACCCACCCGCTCTCCCCCAGTCTGTCCCTGCTCGTCTCCCCGTCGCTCAAGATGGGGGGTGGCAGCCACGGCAGGGAGACCTCGGTCACGTCGACGTCGCAGACGGCGAACCAGGTGGCCTTCACCGGCACGACCGACAGCTACACCTCCGACTTCACCTACCACGTCACCGTGCGGGACGAACAGGGCAACCCGCTCACGCCCACCAACCCCGACGACCTCGTACCCCTCCGCGCGACGGTCCGTGCGGACGTGGTGCGCCCCCAGGCGCCGGCGGGCATCCGGCCGCACACCTGGACCGGTTGGGACCCCATCGCGACGGACACCGGCTGGAACGACGGGGGCGTACGCTCCGAACCCGACGCCGTTCCCGCGCCCCGGCCCGCGAGCGGCCACCCCGTGTCCGTCACCGGGTTGGACACCGCGCGCGACGCGGTGTACCGGGCCCTGCCCCGGGAGGCCCGCCCCGACGGAACGGCACATCAGGACATCGAGGACTTCTTCCAACCGGCCACCCTCATCAACGAGTTCGAGCACGCCTCGGGATGGGGCCTGCTGTCCAAGCCGCTCCAGCTCAGCGACGGCGCTACGGCCTACCTGCACCTGGCCGTCGAAGCGCAGGAGTCGCGCGTCCTCCACACGGTGCGCGACACGACCACGCTCGGCCACAAGTCGTCGGACGAACACTCCCAGAACCGGTCGGAGAACAGCTCCTGGTCCATCGCCGGGAGCGCCGGCGCCACCGGCCAGGTGTGGAAGTCGGCGGTCGACAGCGAATCACGGTGGCTGACGGGCACGGCGGGCCACAGCGTGAGCAGCACCCTCACCTACGGTGCCACCGACAAGAACACGGTCGGCTCCGAGTGGAGCCACGAACGTGCCGGCACGGCCGATCTCGTCGCCAGCTCGGTGGACTTCCGGGTGCAGCTGATCCGTCCACATTTCTCGCCGCGCCCGGACGGTCTCCACGGCTCCCGGATCCACGACATCGGCGACCGTTCTGCCCCGACACCGCGCCCGGGACAACCCCCCGAGGGCAGCGACTACGTCGCCGTCGACATCGCGCCGGAACATCCGCTGAGGGGTGAGGTGCTGCGGGCGCTACCGCACCAGGACCCGGTCGTGCCCCCGGCCCCCGTACCGCATCCGGCCGGGGAGCACTCGGGCGTCGAGCGCACCGCACCGTCCCCCGCACCCCCGGCGCACCAGCTCACCGACCCGTTGGTCGCGCAGCGCACCGCGTTCCTCGACGTCCCCGGGGCAGCGGAACTGGAGGCGCACATCGTGCGGGAGTTGTGGCACAGGGCGCCGGGTGTTCTGCCGCCGCCGGAAGCGGTCCACCTGTCGCATCCCCGTCCCGCCCGGGAGTTGACGGACCCGGGTACGGCGACCGGTGCCCACATCCCGCCCCAGGCCTTTGAGAACCTGCGCCGGCTGCGGCAGCAGATCGCCCCCTCACGCCTGCGCGCCGACGGCCGCGCGTTGCTGGACGGCACGTACCGCATCACGCTGGACGGCCCCCACCTGCCCCTGCGGAAGGGCACCCGGTACGAGGTGGTGATCCAGGCCCGGGCCGACGAAGGTCACCACGTGGGCTCGGGCACGTCCACCGCACGTCACCTCAGCAGCCGCACCACCGGCGCCCAGCGGACCGTCACCCGCGGCCTCAAACACGTGACGTCCGGCAGCGGGAACCTGCGCAGTTCGGCGGACCACTTCGACCTGTTGCGCGGATTCCTGCTGGCCAACGCCGAGGGCACGTACAACCCCTCCCGCGGACTGACGACCGGGGCCGAGACGGAGGTCAAGCGCAGGTTCGAGGTCGAGGCGGACGGCGACCGGTACTCCTATCCGGTGTCCTACGACGTCCTGGTCGGCCCCGAGGACAAGCGCCGCCCCACCCTCGCACTGTCGAACGTCCCGATGGCACCGCACGCCGAGTGGGTCAAGACGGTCACCCCGGCCGGCGGGCACCTGACGGTCGAGCTCGTCCGCCCGGAGGACTCCTCGACCCCGCCCCCGCAACACCCGCAGCTGGACCGGCTCCCGCAGCGCCACCTGGTCCGCGACGTCAGCGACTCCGACGACTTCCGGCAGCAGGCCGCGAACACCCTCACCAGCGCATTCCACAAGAGGGCGGGGCGCTCCGCCGGCCAGACCGAAGGCCAGGACACCCGAAACGGCCGGGACGACCAGGACGTCCGGAGCAGCCACCACGACCAGCACAGCCGGAGCAGCCAGGAAGAACACAGCAGCCGAAACGGCCAGGACGGCCACGACGACCAGGACAGCCGAAGCAGCCACGACGATCAGGATGCCCGGAGTGGCCAGGTAGGACACAACAGCCGCAACGACCAGGACGACCAAGACAGCCGGAACGGCCAGGACGGCCAGGACAGCCAAGGCAGCCAGGACAAGCGCATCCCCGATCTCAGGGCGGTGCTCGACGGATTCAGCAGCGCGGACCAACTGCACGGCCTGATCTCCGCCTCGCACCACGGCTGGGCCAACACCGGTGACCAGCACGTCGGTTCGGGCCGCAACCGCCCCACGGTGGGGCTCTCCGCGCGCACCCGGCTGAGCAACTTCACCTACCGCGAGACGCTGCCCGGCGAAGGCAAACTCCGGATGACCACCACGGCCAGCACATCGGTGCAGTCGTCAGGCAGCACCTCGCTGACCGGCCGGGCGGGCATCGGCGGTGACATCGGCCGGTTCGCGCCGCGCCCGGATCGGCCGGACCTCTCCTCGACCCAGATCCGCGGCGGCGCCGCGGTGGCGGGGTCGTACGGCGGCAGCAGGGGCGACAGCACGAAGCAGAAAATGACGACGTCCCGCACGACCACGTCCGAGGGCACCTGGCACGTCTACGAGGCCGACGCGCGGATCACCGTCCAGGGACGCCTCACCGGCGCCAAGGGCAACACCACCCACGGGGACCCCTCCGAGAGCCAACACCGCATCCTGGTCCTGCTCTCGGACGACGACGTACGCAACCCGGGCCAGGACCGGCCCTTCGGCCCCCTGCCGGAACCGCGCCGGGCTCCCGCACTGGAGTCAGGGCTGACCGGCGGTGCCATCGCCGACATCCGTGGTTCCGAGGAGATACTCCAGGAGATCGACCGGCAGATCCGCGGACCGCGGTCCGAGAACGATCCCGTCCCGGAGGCGGCGCTGCCGTTCGCCGACACGTTCTCCCCGGACAACCTCTCCGCCCGCTTCGACGATCTCGTCGGCAGGGGCATCCTCGACTACCACGTGCACGAGACCCGCACCCAGCGGACCGTCACCCAGGTCCTGGTACGCGGCATCCCACAGGAGGAGTGGCGCGACGAAGGCGATCACTCCGCGGCCGACGTCAGCCGCGAGGTCGCCGTCGAACAGACCGCCAGCGGCAGCTCCGGCAGGTCCTGGACCGCGGGTGTCGAGGGAAACATCCGGCTGTCGTTCCAGACGCCGAAGGACGTCGATGAGCTCAGCAACCTCACCCATGGGGTCCGGGGCGGCATCGACGGTGGCCGGAGCAAGAGCGCCGGTTCCGGCGTCACCACCAAGGTCGAGCACACGACGTCCGCGTCCGGGGACGGCACCGTCCGGTTCAGCAACCGGTTGCGCTTCGAGGTGACGGTGACCCGCCGGACCGGGTACGGCAGGTTCGTGAACCTGCCCGAGCAGCCGAGGCATGTCGATCCGCCGTGGCGGGTCCAGATTCGGGTCCCGAAGGAGCTCACACAGACCGCATCCGCGGCGGAGGCGGCGGCGGGCGACGCCGTACCCCGGCAGGTGCCGGAGGAGCCACAGGAGCCGCAGGAGACGGAGGTGCACGACGGCGGCGCCGCCATCGGCCTCCAGCAGATCACCGCGACGGCGCAGGACCGCCAGCGATGGCAGCGCGCGCTGGAGGCGGCTCATGACTTCGTCGGCTTCGACGGAACCGTGCAGTTGCTGAACGACGCGCAGACGGTGCTGACCACACCACGTCCCTGGCCGGACGGCGTGCTGGGCCGGGTGGGATCGGCCACGTCGTCGATCTGGAGCGCGACGACGTCAAGGCTCGTTGAGTGGACCAGCGCGATGAGTCCCGCCGAGGCGCATCGCGTCATCGGCTCGTTCCTCGCCGACCCGCGGCTGGCGGCCTCCCACCCGCTGGTCGACGAGCAGAGACTGCCGCTGGACCAGCAGGTTCCGCTGCGCCGGGTGCTGTCCTCCCAGAGCCTGCCGACCGTCTTCCACCAGCTGAAGGACCCCGGCGACGGCTATCGCACCGTGCCGCTGAGCCAGGACGGCAGGACCGGCCTCCAGTTCCACTTGGAGCCGACCGGAGACCCCGAGGAGATCGCCGTCCGGGAGAACGGCAGCGACGACATCACCGTCTCGACCGCCCCGGACGCATCGACCTCGGCGACCACCTCGCTCAACTGGGGCATCACACCGGCGGACGTCACCATCGCCACCGGCAAACCGCTGGTCTCCGTTCCCGTGGCACCGCTCAACGCCCTGCGGATCGAGGGGGCTCGGACCTTCGACAGCGACGCTCCGGTGACGCACGCACCGGGCATCTCCTCAAGGCCCCTCGCACCGCCCGTCCTCCCGCACGGCAAGGAGTCCACCGAGCCCGGCAAGACGACCGTCACGGGGCCGCGGGCACTGATACGCCAGCCCGTGCGGGTCATCACGCAGAAGTACGACGAGCAGGGGCCCTACGGCGACACCGCCGCCACACCCGGCCACGTCTACTACTGGACCGCCAAGGAAACAGACGCCATGACGGCGACCACCCCGACCGATCACACCCCCACGAGCGAACCAGCAACGGACTCCCCCGAACCTGAGCCGGAGGAGACAACCAGAACCGAACCCGAAGCGGAGGAAACAGCCCCCACCACCACCGAACCCGAGGCTTCCCGCGCCGACGACACCGCTGCCTCGACCCACTCCAAGGGCCCTGAGGCATCCGGCGCATCCGACGCATCTGCCGTATCTGATGCTTCCGAGGCACCAGTGACCTCCCGGACTCCCGAGAATCTGGAGAGCCGACAGGGACCGGAGAACCCGGAGAACCCGGAGCACCAGAAAACCCCAGGGCTCCGGGAGACCCCGGATGCCCAGGAAGCCCCGGAAGCTACCGAGCCCCCCAACGCCCCCCAGGCATCCGAACCAGCCGACGTATCCGAGAACCGGCCCACTGCCGACTCCCCCATGACAGAAGCCACCACGGCCGACTCCACCCCGCCCGACGTCACCACAGTCGACGCCATCCCGGCCGACTCCGCCACGGCCGACTCCCCCGCAGTCCACCCCACCCCGCCCCCCGCGGCCCCGCAGCAGGCCCGGCTCCAGCGCAGCATCAGCGACCCTCCGCCGGCCGCAGAGGACTCCACGATCAGATCTCCCGCTCGCCGGCATTCAGACGGCGGTGGCGCTGGCGCTGGCGCTGGCGCTGGCGGTGGCGGTGGCGGTGGCGGTGAGGCGGCACTACGAGAATCCACCAGCGAGGTGCAGGACCCACAGCCAGCGGCGAGCCCTGCCGTGAGCGAGCCGGCCCCTCAGCACAGCGCGGAGGCGACACCGCCGGCGTCCCCGGCATCGCTGCCGGAACCCCACGAAGCGCCCCCTCAGCAGAGTGAGCACCACACGCCCGTGCAGACCACTCACGCGGCTGTGGCCCCGGACGTCCCGTACCAGTACGAGCGACACGCCATCGGTCGCGTCGAGTTCACACAGGACGCGACGGAACCGCCGAACGGCCAGCGGGAAATCGTGAACCGGCTCGCTTTCGAGGTTGCCTGGGCCTCAGTGGCCAACGTCCAGTCCGACCTCCCCCCGCCCCAGGTGGTGATGATCGGCCACGCCAACGGCCTGCTTGAGGGCATTCCACACTTCGGCGAGGCGATCAGACTTGGTGCGCAACGCGCGGCAGGCGTGGCCCACCTGTTCCGGTCGTTCGTGGCCGTCCACTTGGCCAGTCTGCAGAGTGGCGCGGAGACTCTCGTCCACCCCGGTGACATCACCGTCGCCACGGAGTCCCGGGGTAGCGCGCTCCCCGACGGCACTCCGCCGGACGCGGACCCGGTGGTCGCCCTCCACCAGGTGGTGATCGTCGTCGATCTCCCACGTCCTCCCGCCACTGACGATTGAGTCGACCAGCCAGGCACGCATCGCAACTCCCCTCATGCAGAGCCGAGTTGAGGGGGACGGAACCACGCGAGCACACGAGCGTGCCTGGCCGCGTGGGGCCGTCGGGCTGGCCATGCCCTGCATTCGCCGGCAGCGGCGACGTATTCCGCCGGGGGCAAGTCGACGGCGATTGGCGCGCAGTTGGGATATCCCCTTCACCAGGCCGCAGGCCCCAGGCCGGAGGCCGGGGAGATCGTCGATGTCCGCGCGGTGCTTCCTTCGTACAGCGACACACGGAGATCACCACGGTCGACCGGGACTCTGTCAGGCCGTCGCGTGTGCTGGTCGCTGCGGTGCCGGTTCGGTCGCGGGCTGCTGGATCAGACCGTGCAGGGCCGCGATCACCTGACGGCCGGTCGGGGTGGTGAAGTCCCGTACGAGGTCGGAGGCGAAGCTGGCGACGCCGGTGATCCGGCCTCCGGCCGCCTCGATCTGGCGGAAGGCCGCCTGCTCGGTGCGCGACGAGAGTCCACCGCAGGCATCCAGGAGAACGGTGACCTCAAAGCCCGCCGCGATGGCGTCCAGTGCCGTGTGCAGCACGACGATCTCGCTGGTCACACCGCACAGAACGAGGCTCTTGCGGTGCTGGCCAATGATGGCCCGACGGGTGGCCACATCGTCCCAGGCACACGGTCCGCTGCGGACGAAGACGGGCGCTGCGGGGAGGGATGCCTCCTTGATGACTGCGGGGCCGCCGGGACGTGGCGCAGCCGAGAGGGTGACCGGGAGGTCCAGAAGAGGGGCCAGCTGCGCCAGGAAGCCGACGGATCGCCTGATCGTGGCCGGTGGAGTCGTGCCGCTGAGCTCGACGATGCCTTCCTGGAGGTCGGCGAGATGCAGTTGGACGGTGGCAGGGCTGAGCATGGCGGGCCCTTTCAGTCACGACTTTCGGTCAGTCACGACTTTCAGTCACGAGTCGAATCATTCACACTCTGAATGATTCGCCTACTGTAGCATGCTGTTCGTGGCTCTACCCAAGGTGAACTCCAGCGTCGTTTTCCGCCTGGGCGTGCTCGGTGCGATGGCAACCGATCTCTTCGCGGCCCGCATCGAGGCCCATCAACTCAAGCCCAAACACGTCGGATTGATGGTCGTGCTGGACACCGGGAAGGCCTCGTCGCAGCTTGAGGTCGCCGGGGTGATGGGCGTCGCGCCCAGCCTGGTCGTGTCACTCGCCGACCACCTTCACAAGCTTGGCGCCGTGCAGCGGGTAAGGGACCCGGCCGACCGCCGACGCCAGGTGCTCACACTCACCGAACACGGCCGGGAACTGCTCGCCGTCTGCGGAAAGCTGGCACAGTCCGCCGACGCCGAATTCGCCGCGGACCTCACCGCGGCGGAGAGCGCCGTACTCACCGGCCTGCTGGACCGGCTGGCCGCCCGTCAGGGGCTGCCTTCTGCGACCAACGACCACAAATGACCTTCATGCGATGTCGCGGCGCCACCGGGCCCGGACCATCGGCAAGACCGCGACCTACAGCCGGACCACCCGTGGCCTGAGGCCGGAGATTCGCCGGCGATATGCGGCCACCTTGTCGAGGATCTCACCGCCCCGATGAGGGACTTGGACGATCCCGGGGCAGCCTGACCTGCACGATCCACCTGGCGGCCGGCCGGGCGGGCACCCCCGCGCCCACCCCGCATTCTCCGCCGGTCAACCTAGCCCGCGAGGCGCTCCGCGGCCCGCTCACCCCGCCGCCCGACCGGCTCGACCCCATAGGCCGCTCCCAGCCCGGTCGGCGGCATGCCGTGGTAGATCGACTCGTACGAGCCCGCCGGCACGATGTACGTCTCGTGCCAGATGCCGACGCTCCCCGCGGCGTTCCGCGCACGGCGGTTGAACGCCGTCCAGGCGGGGCGGTGTTGCCGTTCCGGGGTCGAGGCGTAGGCGAGCAGTTTCTCGCGCGACTCCCAGTACTGGACGACCGTGTGGGTGCGCGGCCCGGCCGAGTACCCCCGGAATCCCAGCAGCCCGCTATCCCCCTCGCGCGCAAGCTCCTTGAGCATGCGCGGCATGGCCATGAAGGTGGGCAGCCAGTGGCGCACCGACCGCCATCGGTTGATCCGCATCCCGATGAGGAAGACCACCACGTCCCCCTCGGCCGCCGCCGTGACCCGCCCCGCTATGGGTGGCACATCCATGCGCACGCGCGCTCCCCCTCGATCTCTTTGAATAGCGTCGCTATCCATGATTGGATAGTGCCAGTATCCAAAGGAAGGTACAAGAGGATGCGACTGGCCGAACTGAGCGAGCGCAGCGGGGTGTCCACCGCGACGATCAAGTACTACCTGCGGGAAGGGCTGCTCCAGCCCGGCCACCGGGTCACCGCCACCCAGGCAGCGTACGGCGAGGAGCATCTGCGCCGGCTGCGCCTGGTGCGGGCGCTGATCCAGATCGGCAAGGTGCCGGTGGCCGTCGCGCGGGAGGTGATCGCGGCCGCGGAGGACACGTCGCTGGACCACCACATGCGGCTCGGCGCGGCCACCCGGGCGCTGCCGCACGAGCCGGGGCCCGCCGAGGACGACGAGGCGACCAGGACCGCGCGCCGCTCGGTGGACGCGTTGCTGGAGCAGTTGGGCTGGCGCGGCATGCATGCCGAACACTCCCCCGTCCTCGGCACGCTCGTCGCCTCCGTCGCCGCGCTCGTCCGTCTCGGCTACCCGTGCGACACCGCCCACCTGCTGCCGTACGGGCGCCTCGCCGCGGAGCTCGCCGTCGCCGACCTGGACACGGTGGAGGAACAGCCCACGGCCGCCGGGCAGATCGAGGCGGCCGTCGCACTGACCGTGCTGTACGAACCGGTGCTGCTCAGCCTGCGCAGGCTGGCGCACATCCAGGAATCGGCCCGGCGGTTCAGGGGGGAGGGGGACCAGGGGAACTAGGGGGACGACCGGACTCCGATCCCGTCCAGTGAGGTCCCCCTGCCTTCCCCCGCCTCTAGGGGGCTTCCCTTCCCTCCACCTTCCCGCCCCGCCTACGTCCCCTCCGCCTTCTCCCACAGCGTCGCGGTCAGCTCCAGCGTGGGATTGCCCGCCCCGCTGCCTGGGAAGCCCTGGCCGTACGGCCCACCGGCCTTGGTGATGGTCAGCTTGGCCACTCGGTCTTCCGTGGTGATCAGACACCAGATCGTGCCGGCGGCGAGGTCCTTGGAGAAGACGGGCAGGGGAACCGCGCGCTCGTTGGCCGCGGCCCGGCAGGCCGTCGCCGTGGAGGTACCGGGGTCGGCCTGGCCCAGTCGGGCCACAGTGGACGCGTCGTTGAGCTTGATGCCGCCAGCGGTGCCGCCGCCCTCGCCGAGACAACCGCCGTAGAGCAGCTCGGCATCGGCGCTCGCCCTCCCGTAGGCGTCTCCCTTCGCCACCGTGGCGTGGTCCAGATCGAGGAGCTGATCGCCGCTGAGTCCGCACGACGGGCCGGGGATCACCAGCCGCTTGTCGCGGTACACCGCCTTCGGCTCGGACGATGTGCGGCGGGACGGCTGGGTGCTGGGCGACGCCGCGATCGGCGTCTCGCCGGCATGAGTGGAGGGCGCCTTGCCGTGCTGGGTGGCGGGAGTGCGCTGGGGCCCCGCCTTGTCTCCGCCGCCGTGGTCATCGTCCCCCAGGGCGCCCGGAAGCCATTTGACCAGCGACACCGCCAGCAGCACCGTCGCCGCCCCGGCCAGGGCGGCCGCGACCACCGCACCGCGGCGCCGGGGGCGTACGGGAGCGGGCGCCGGCTGCCCGAGGTGGAACACCCCCGCCTCCGGCGCGCGCCACGGGGGCGATGGTGGCGGTGACGCAGACGCGCGGGGCGGTGGTGGCGATGACGCCGACGCACGGGGCGGTGGTGGCGGCGGCGCCGACGGGCGGGGCGGGGCCTCGGGCCGCGGTGGCGCCGCCGCCCGCTCCGACCATCCCCGTACCAGCGCCAGCGCCCCCGCGTTCCCCGCCGCCCGCCGCTGCGGCCGCGGCAGCCCCCGGGCGTGCAGTTCGCGGTCGACCTGGGCGTGGACCTCGTCGAGGGTCAGCGGGGCCGGCCGGGCCAGGGCGGTCAGCAGGGCCCCGGTGAACGCGGTGTGGGCGGCGCCCTGAGGGGCGTGCGCCGGTGTCGTCTTCGTGGACGCGGTCAGCAGATACGTACCGGCCATCTCGAGCTGCCCGAGGGCCAGTCCGGCCGGTGAGGACATCGCGGAGATCGCCCGCCCGGAGAAACAGCAGTCCAGCAGGAGCACCCGGTAGGCGGCGCGCGCGTCGCTCACATTGCGTTTGACCAGCTCGATCGGTACGGCGGAGAAGCCTGCCTGGTCGATGTCGGTGTGCCGCAGCCCCAGGTGCAACAGTCCGTCGTCGTCCAACACCCCATGGCCGGCGTAGTAGACCAGCAGGAGGTCGTCCGCCTCCCGTACCGCCCAGCTCAGCGCCGCGCCGACGCTGGCCTGGTCCGCGGGATCGGACACCACCCGGCAGTGTTCGGGACCCAGCAGACCGTGCGCGGGGTGCGTCAGGGCGGCCTTGAGCGCTCGGAGATTCGCCTCGACGGCGGGCATGTCGGGCAGTTCGGCGCTGCTGAAGCGGCTGGTTCCGATCAGCACGGCCCGACTGCTGGGACCGTGCGGAAGTCTCGGACCGGCCGTGTGCCCGCTCATTCCCCCCGCCCAGCGGGCCGCGCGCCGGGCCGCTGCCCGCCGGGGAGCGCATCGGGCCGTTCGGCGAGCGAACGGAACGCCTCCTGTGCCATGCGGATCACCGCCTGTTCGTCGGCGGCGCGTTTCACGTCGAGGGTGACCTTACGGCCGTCGTCCGCCTCCAGCGTGACGGCAACGTCGCGGCGACGGCCGGTGAGCCAGGCGCACAGCGGGGCGATCAGCCCGGCGATGCCGCTCGACCCCAGGATGACGGTCAGCGCGTCCGCGCCGGCGCCCATGTGGCCGGGCGGCGGCGGAGTGTGCCTCCGGCGCACCCGGCCGCGCAGCCCGTCGTCGGCCGACAGCCACTGGTGCAGCGCCCGTAAGTCGGCCTCGGCGTCCGGCGCTTCGACGGTCAGTGTCAGTTCCCCCATGGCGGCATCTCCCCACAGCCCCATCCGTCTCGTGCACAGCGTTGGCCACGACGGGTGGCCGCTGCCATCCTGACACGATCAGGGGGCGCCGATGTCCCCTTTCGCCGTCACGGTCGACGCTCGCCGGCCGGTACCCCCTCCCCGTACCGCGCTGCCATCCGCCGCGTTGCAGTTCCTGGCCTCCATGGGGCCGACGGCCGTACTGGCAGCGCTGAGGGTCTTCACCATGCGAAGGAGCAACCGGCCACCCACTTCCTCGCGTTCCAACTGGAGATTCCCGGCCGAGCAGGTAGCGGATACTGTCGGCCCACCGTACGGGCCGGACGATCTGGTCACCGAGGGTGGGGACCAATTCGCCCGGCGCGTACGGGAGTCCGGTCACATTGGCGATCACCGGTGTGGGGGGTCCGCGAAGGTGAAGTCCTTCAGGTATTGCTTCCGCCGGCGGCCGCCGCCATGAGTTCACCGCGCTTCTTGACCAGCCGCAGGCCCGTTGGGAAATCGAAGACCCCGGCAGCCAGTGGGGCGTTGTACTCGCCCGGACTGTGTCCGAGGTAGTAGTCGGCACGGCGCTCCTCCCGACGCTCGGCGGGTCAAAGCACCTGCTCAGATACCGCACAAGGCGTTGCAACGCCGGTGCAATGCCGCTGAACGCCGCTGCAACGCCGTCGCAACGCCGTCGCGACAGAAAACCACGGAACGACCGTCCAGTTCCCTCTCCCCCACCAGGGCCGCGAGCTCAGCGGCTGCCTGCCTCTCCCGCCACGCGAGGCCCTTGACGCGACCGGCCACCACCGCGCCAGCACGCCATTCGGATCCCAGACACCGCCCTTCAGGTCACCAAAGACGGCCCTTCAGGTGATTTACGGACTCCTGACGAGCCAGGCAGCCACCGCAGGGGTACGGCGTTCCAGGCAAGCACGCCCCTGCCCCCACAAGGAGATCGGCCATGTACGCAGCAGTCCGACGCTACGAAGGGGTTACCGACCCAGCCGAGGCAGGACGCATCGTCAAAGACGGATTCGTCCCGCTCATGCGTCAACTCCCCGGCTTCGTGGCCTACTACTGGATCGACGCCGGGAATGGAGTAATGGTCTCCACCAGCATCTTCCACGACCGGACCGGCGCCGACCAATCGGTCTCCACCGCAGCGGAATTCGTGCGCGACAACCTCGCGGCCTTGATGCCCAACCCGCCCCAGATCACGGCCGGGGAGGTCGTGGCCTCCGCACACTGACCGACCGCCGGCACGCTCGACGCCGAACACCGTCGCATGATCGATGGCTGTGCGAGCAGTGGCTTCAACTCCACCGCGCTGAAGAGAAGTAGTTGGCCAGGCACAGCCGGTGGCGGGTCCCGGCCGTCCGGACTGCACTCCAGGGCATGCCCGCCGCCCGCACCGGCCCTGGACGGGGGAAAGCCTGGGAGCACTGGGCAGGCTGGGTGCGTCCGCCTCGCTCCGGGCGGACGGATAACCTGGGCCCGTCAGCGAAGATCGCAGAAGGGCGGAGCAAAAATGGCAGACATCGTGGAGACGGCGGCGCGCAAGGTCTTCGAGCGCTACGACGTCGACGGGGACGGCCAGGTCACCGCGGACGAATACCGGAAGGTCGTGGCGGAGTTGGAGGGCACGCAGATCACCGAGGCGCAGGCCCAGGAGCTGATCGACTCGCTCGACACCAACGGCGACCGTCAGATGTCCTTCGAGGAGTTCTGGGCGGCCATGAATGGCTGACACTGCCGGGTCCGGCACATGAACCTGCCGGACCCGGGAGGACGAAGGTCAGCGCCAGTGTCCGAGCCGTCGACCGCACGGTTCGGATCTTGGCCCCTTCGCAATCCAGGACCGCTGGCGCCGCGCGCCCGATGCGCAGCCGGTGCCGCTCCCGTCCGGTCCGGTCCGCCAGGCCGGGCGCCCGGCCTCCTGCTGCCCTACGCCTCCGCCAAGCATGGGCAGGCGGGCGCCCGACTTCCACATCGCCGCCCCCCTCGGGAGCACGCTGTTCGCCCCCTGGGGTGGTGACTGGGGACGGCTTGCGCCCACAGTGACCGGGTCAGGGGCGGTGCGGGTCTCCCAGGAGGGCCGACGCCGCCTCCAGGGGTGTGACGGGGGTCGGGGGCACGAACGCGGCAGCCGGGCGGCACTCGAAGCCGAGGCGGGTCAGGGCTCGGGTGACTTCGCCGGCGGTGAAGTCTCGGCGATCCTGCTTGGTGATGATCTCCCCGACCTGCTTGACGGGGTACTGGCGACGACCGATGAGCACGGTCTCACCTGTCAAGGGTTCGGGTGTGATGCCCTTCATCGCATCCTGCACCTCGGTCTTGATCAGGTCGAAGGGGAAACGGGCAATGACACAGCGCATGGTGCCTCTTCAGGTCGAGGGGGAGCCGGAACGATTTGCCGGCCCGGTGGGAGAGGGGTCAAGGGGTGAGGACGAGGACTCCCAGGGCGTGTCCGTCCTCATCGATCACGGGTGAGGCGCACAG
Organism: Streptomyces sp. NPDC059649; assembly: GCF_042734445.1. Taxonomy (NCBI): domain Bacteria; kingdom Bacillati; phylum Actinomycetota; class Actinomycetes; order Kitasatosporales; family Streptomycetaceae; genus Streptomyces; species Streptomyces sp. NPDC059649. Next base: position 384,596 of record NZ_JBHWDV010000001.1, on the reverse strand, counting down.
CGCGCGCCGTCGCATGGCACGTTCCGCGTCGCGTACCGACATCGCAGGTGAGGTAAAGGGCCCTCGGTCGTAGCCGATGTCCCGCAACCGAGTCTCCTCGGTGTACCAGGCATCGTGGCGGTGGGCTGTCATCTGGAAACGGGTGACCAGGCCCGCGCACCGCCCGTCCTCGTCGCGGACGAGGAGATGGTCGGCGCGTGCGCCGTTGAGCACAGCCAGGGCCAGATCGACGACCATGTCGTCACCGACCTGTGGTCCCGGAGACATCATCGCATCGCCGGCCGCACTTCCGGAATGGCCTTTGGGGAAACGTGCCTCACACGGCATCAATGAGTCCTTCCGGGCGGGCGTTCGTGATCCGAGAAGGCGAGGGACGCCGTCCGCAGCCGCGGTAGGGCCTGACGCTGGGCGGCCGCGCCCGGGAAGGGCTGTCACCGCGGACATCACCGAGACATCGGGGTCGTGGTACGCGGCGATCCGGCGGAGCGTCGTGCCGAGGCGGTACGGCTGCGCCGGCCGCGCGTGGCGGAGCCGCTGCGCTGGGCACGCTCGACGGACGGGGCAGTGAGGGTGACGGGAACTCCGGACGGCGCCTGGGCACCGGTGATGCGACTCAGTGCGGCCTCGCCGGAGCGGACCTGGGTGGACTGCGGGGTGATGCCGGCGTCGGCCATCAGGCGGTCCATATCGCGCCGCTGGTTGGGCAGAACCAGGGTGACGACGCTGCCGGACTGACCGGCGCGGGCGGTGCGGCCGCCCCGGTGCAGGTAGTCCTTGTGGTCGCCGGGCGGGTCCACGTTGACGACGAGGTCGAGGTTGTCGACGTGGATGCCACGGGCAGCGACGTTGGTGGCCACGAGCACCGTGACATGGCCGGTCTTGAACTGGGCGAGGGTGCGGGTGCGCTGGGCCTGGGACCTTCCACCGTGCAGGGCTGCGGCACGGACACCGCTGATCAGCAGGTGTTTGGTGAGCTGGTCCACAGCGTGCTTGGTGTCCAGAAACAAGATCGACCTGCCTTCGCGAGCGGCGATCTCGGTGGTGGTGGCGTACTTGTCGGTGCCGTGGACGTGCAGCAGGTGATGTTCCATCGTGGTGACGGCGCCCGCCGAGGGGTCGACGGAGTGGACCACCGGATCGGTGAGATAGCGCCGGACCAAGAGGTCCACATTGCGGTCCAGGGTGGCCGAGAAGAGCATCCGCTGCCCCTCGGGCCGGACCTGGTCGAGCAAGGCGGTGACCTGGGGCATGAAGCCCATGTCGGCCATCTGGTCCGCCTCGTCCAGAACGGTGACGGCGACCTGGTCCAAGCAGCAGTCACCGCGCTCGATGAGGTCCTTGAGCCGTCCCGGTGTCGCGACCACGACCTCGGCGCCGGCGCGCAGCGCGCCGGCCTGGCGGCCGATCGACAGTCCGCCGACGACGGTGGCCAGCCGCAGCTTCAGGGACCGGGCGTAGGGGGTCAGGGCATCGGTGACCTGCTGAGCCAGCTCCCGAGTGGGGACCAGCACCAGGGCCAGGGGCCGGCGGGCGTCGGCGCGCCGCCCGGCGGTGCGGGCCAGCAGGGCCAGGCCGAAGGCGAGCGTCTTGCCCGAGCCGGTGCGCCCGCGGCCCAGAACGTCACGTCCGGCCAGCGAGTTCGGCAGTGTGGCGGCCTGGATCGGGAACGGGACCGTCACCCCTTCCGCGGTCAGCGATGCGAGCAACGCGGGCGGCATGTCCAGTTCCGCGAAGGTTGCGGCCGGGGGCAGGGCGGGAGTGTGTGTGACGGGCAGGGCGAACTCTCCCGGCCGTGCGGCCGGACGGCGCCCTTTGCCGCCGGAACGGTTCGACGGCTGCGAGCGGTGGTTCCCGCGGCCGGAGCCGGCCCAGGGGGCGCGGGGCGAGCGGTCTTTCGAGCGGACTGTGCGGTTCATGGAGAACCTTCCTCGATGCGGTACGTCGAGGAATTCCCGGCGACGATGAGCCGCAATACAAAGAATCGCAAGAACGAACCGATGAAAAGATGAGGCGGAGCGGGGCGGAAATATATGTGGCCCCGATGTCAGGTCGGCGACGCCGAAATGAAGGGCACGGGATTTTCCGGCTCGGATCCGGCGGATTACCGATCCGCACCGCAGTGTTGTCGCGCGCGGCGATCGAACGGGCTGCCCCACGCGCTGTCTGCCCGGCCGTGGTGGCGGACAACGGAAGAACGCAAGGCAACGAGCTGGGGCCCGCACCCAAGGTGCGGGCCCCAGCTACGATGCACGCTTCAGCGTCAAACCAACGTCAACGTCAGGCGGGAACGATGTTCTCGGCCTGCGGGCCCTTCTGGCCCTGCGTGACGTCGAAGCTCACCTTCTGGCCTTCCTGCAGCTCGCGGAAGCCCTGGGCGGCGATGTTCGAGTAGTGAGCGAAGACGTCGGCGCCGCCGCCCTCCTGCTCGATGAAGCCGAAACCCTTTTCCGCGTTGAACCACTTCACGGTGCCAGTAGCCATGTTCATATCTCCTTCGGGGCAGTATCCGGAGCCCACCTTGTGTGGGCTCCATGTCGCCGCGATGATCACCCCGTCGGAAATACTCCGGGAAACCGGGAAAGAAAAGAGCTCCCACCGTATACGACGGCGAGGGCTCTCGAAGCCTTCGGGAACCACAACTGCAACTGAGTAAAACGCTAGCACGGCGCTGACCACCCTGCACAGCACACGCCCCAGACGATTTCGTGGAGATAAGAAATCCACCCCGCACCGGTGGGTAAAACTGTAGGGGCGGCACCAGATATTCGACGTCGATGCTCGCCCCTGCGCGGCGGAAGAATCCGACCGCTTCGGCGGCCACCCGGCCTCCGCCGCCGCGGGCCGGCACCGGCCCCACCTGGGCGCACCGCACGGCCGCACGGGACGGATCACGGCACGGAACTACGGAACCAGCAGCGCACGGCGGGTCGACACGGCCTGATTGTGGGACTCCGGCTGAGGAAAACCTGTTATGATCACGGTAGACATTCCCTATCCCCGCAGCTACGGTTTCTACCGTAGTCAACGAGGTCAGCGACGCGTGGAAAACGTGAACCACCGCGCCGGGTGACTTCCGCAAGAGAACCCGGGAGAAAGAAGCCCGGACGCCATCTGGACCAGCCGAGCCAGGTCCTGCCCGCTCGGGCACCACGATCCCCGGACGGGAAGGCATCCCCGGTCATGCAGCTGCGGTCCCCGCAGCTCCGCCCCTTGAGCGCAATGGCGGAAGCAGAAGGCCGGTGCCCGGCGCCGACAGATGACGTTGACATCGTTCGAGGCCTTGGTGCCCTACGACCCAGGGGCCCGAAGCGCCCTATGAAGAGGTTCAATTGACCGGAAAGACCACCTCGCGCGCCACCGACAAGTTCGATGACGACGACTACCCTGCCTACACCATGGGCCGCGCCGCCGAAATGATCGGCACCACCCCTGCATTCCTAAGGGCCGTCGGCGAAGCCCGCCTCATCGTTCCCCTGCGTTCCGAAGGCGGCCATCGCCGGTACTCCCGCTACCAGCTGCGCGTCGCAGCGCGCGCCCGCGAACTCGTCGACCAGGGCACGCCGATCGAGGCCGCCTGCCGCATCGTCATCCTTGAGGACCAGCTCGAAGAGGCCAAGCAGCTCAACGAGGAATTGCGCCGGACCGCTGCGGAGCCGAGCCGAGACCCCGGTACCTGACGCACACCGTGGCGCGCCGCGCTCCCCCACCGTGGCCATGGCCCACTCCGCCACGCCCTGCACGGCACAACGGAATGCGCTGACGCCCGCCCGTGCGGGCTGAGCTGCAGGCAGCAGCGGACGCAGGCTTCTCGGAATCGGATGATGGGCGCTCGCCTGCCCCGTTACTGACGCGGATTCTCCTCCTGGCCCAGAGTCCGATCCAGGTCAGCCAGGTCTTGTTTCATCTGTTGCAGCTTGCGGGGATCGATCATGCGGCCGAACTGCGTCGCAATGATGTCCAGCTCCACCTTGCGAGACCGGGCCAGAAGGCGGAGGAGCGATTGCATGGTGGCGCCGACGTCCTCAACACTGGTGGTGGCCTTCTCCAGGTCCCGAAATCGCTTGTCGGCCCTGGCTCCCAGTCGTTCCACCGCGCGGCGGATCTTCGTGCACGGCGCGCCTAGCGCTGCCTCAAGGTTTCCGCTGGCTTGAGGGGCGAAGGTCGCAGCCGCAATTCCAGCCAGATCGGAAGGCATGGCGGGGGGATTCGTGCGGTCGTAGAGCATGAAGGTACGGTCGCGGCCCAATGCGCCGATGAACAGCCCGAGTTCAAAGAGAACATTGTCCCTGGCCGTGGGCCTTTCCACGTTGCGGGAAACCGTCAAGTCGTCGGCGGTGAGTACGAGCAGGGCGAAGTCGAAGCGCGGTAGGGCCGAGACAAGGGATTCAAGTGTTCCCTGGGTGAGTCCGAAGCTTCCCTGCGTCCAGAGTTCCACCTCGCACACGTCGTCGAGAACGACCTGGACGGCCTCCGCGATCCGTAATCCCTCAGATGACGACCCGACGAAGAGCGAGGGACGAGCCATCGAACCCTCCCGCGATGCGAACGCTTGGGTGGCGAAGTGACGTGCTGTGTCGAGCCAAAAGGCTACCGGGTGTCGTGTGCTTTCATCGGAGGAATGCGTCGATTGGTGTCTTGCCTGGATGGGTGTCCCGGGGGCGCGGGGACGCGGGGGCGCGGGGGCGCGGGGACGATGGGTAGCTGTCCCCGACAGCGACGTCCACGTTGATGGTGTGGATTGCGCACGTGCAGCAGCCCCAGGTCAGAGACCTGGGGCTGCTACGTGATCGGCCGTGGAGGCGGGTGGAGACAGGGGGAGCCTGTTGGTCACCGGTGGCGGATCGTGAGGTTCGCACCGGGGCCGGCAGGGCCTCCCCGGTTCCGGGCCGCTCACGAGGTGCCGGCGATCACCGCAAGGTGCGTCAACGTCAACTGCTTTAGCTGGGGCTTGAGTTGCCGCACTTGGTGGTGCGCTCGTCTTCGGTCATGGCGCGGGACTGGACCCGTATGACCTTGTAACTGATGTCGGACTCGACATCAGTGAATTCGTGCGGCCCGTACTTGTTGTGCGCGTTCACCGGAGCGAAGGGGTTGGACGGATCGACTCCTGCGAGCTGCCAGTTTCCCTTCGCCTTGCGGCTGACCGTCACCTCGTCGAACCAACCGACCTCGCCGGGCTTCAGCGTGCCCGTGGTCTGGGTGCTCTCCGTGTTCTGGGTGAACCAGTTGTGCTCGATCTTCGGCAACAGTGAGACGGGGTTCGCACCCAGCGACAGGCCTACGATCGTCGTTTCGCCGGTGGTCTCCGACTCGCCGTAGTTGAAGTCGACGTTCTCGGTGGTGCAGTTCTCGCGGGGCTTCCCCAGCATCGTCGGCGTGCCCTCGGACGGCTCACCGACCCATGAGGTGGGAGTGAACGTGCAGTCCTGGCCACAATCGGCGAGGAACTTCCCGACCGCTTCAGGAGTGCTCCAGTCGGGGCCCGGGTCGGGGGTGTATCCACCGGGGGGCGACGTCACCCAGCCACCTCCGCCGCCGTCCGCCTGCGCCGGGGTGATGGCCAGGCACAGCGTCGCCGCGACAGCCATCGATCCCACGACGGCCGCCCTGGCCCGCCAACCCCTGCTGGACGGAACGGCGTTGCGTACTCGTTGGTTCATTTCTGCTTCCCCTACTTCCACCTGAAGCGCGGATTGCGCCCCTGCGATTCCGTTCACCGCCGCGGGTGTGACCGTCCTGGCAAGGCGGCCCCCCGTGGTGCGTCGGGATGTGCGCCAGCTCCGAACCGGCCGGAGCGGAGCGCCACCGGCCACGTGGCACGAAGGACCTGCCGCCGCGCCCGACACACCAGAAGGCTCGGCCCCCTCGCTCATGTTCGGCTCACGAACCCCTCATGAGAGCGCCAACGCCTCGTCGGCCGGGGTGAGTTGACCCTCCAGGCAATCGCGGACCGGGATAACCGATTGCAGTACACATACGGCCGTGCGTATTCTTTGGCCGGGCTCGGGACCGCTGAGCCAGTGCGTTGTTCCGCGAAAGGGATACCTCACGTGTCATCGAATGCCAGCCACACACTGAAGGCGGCGCCCAGCGCGCAGCCGGGTCCAGGGGAGGCGGTGCCTTGGGTCGCGCTGTCGACCGTCATGATCGGTATGTTCATGGCGATCCTGGACTCGTTCATCGTCGTCGTGGCCGGCCCGGCCATCCAGACCGATCTCAAGGCCACCGCGAGTGAGCTCCAATGGGTCCTCGCCGGCTACCAGTTGAGCTACGCGGTCTTCCTGATCACCGGCGGCCGGCTCGCGGATCTGTACGGGCGCAAGCGCGTCTTCATCATCGGGGCGGCGGTCTTCACGCTCTCGTCCATCGCCTGTGCCATGGCGGGCGGTCCGAGCGTGCTCATCGGTGCCCGCATCGTCCAGGGCTTGGGCGCGGCTCTGATGGTGCCGCAGGTCTTCGCCGTCATCACGCTGACGGTCTCAGCGCAGAGCCGGCACCGCGTCTTCGGTGTCTTCGGGGTCGTCATCGGCATGGCGTCGGTCAGCGGTCAGCTGGTCGGTGGCCTCCTGATCGGCGCGAATCTCTTTGGCTCCGACTGGCGCTCGGTGTTCTGGGTGAACATCCCCATCGGCGTCGTGACGATCCTGCTGGCCCTCAAGTACGTACCGGAGTCACGGGCGGAGCGGACCCGCAAGCTCGACGTGCCCGGCGTCCTGGTCCTCAGTACGGCACTGCTGCTGCTCACCTACCCGCTCATCCAGGGGCGGGACGCGGGCTGGCCCTGGTGGACGTGGGCGTGCTTCGCGGGCAGCGCGGTGGCGTTGGCGCTCTTCGTCGCGCTGGAGCGAGCGGTCGAACGGCGCGGTGGTGAGCCGCTGATCAAGCTGTCGCTCTTCGCGCAGCGCTCGTTCTCGCTCGGCATCGTGCTCGTCCTCGCCGTGTACGCGCTTCTGACCTCGTACTACCTGGCGTTGTCCGTCTCGATGCAGGACGGGCTGGGCATGTCGGCCCTCGGTTCCGGGCTGGTCTACACGCCGGCGGCGGTGACCTTCTTCGTCTGCAGCATGATCGCCGGACGGATCGTCCCGAGGTACGGACGCCGCGTACTGGAGGTCGGTGCGGTCGTCCTCGCGGTCGGCTACCTGACGACCGCCATGGTGCTGCTGTCCGGGCCGCGTCTGACGCCCCTGATCATCATCCCGACCCTGATGCTGCAGAGCGTGGGGGGCGGGTTGCTGATCACTCCGCTGCTCAATACGGTCCTGGCACGGATCGAGCCGCAGTCCGCGGGCATGGCCTCGGGCTCGCTGTCCACCGCCCAGCAGGTCGGCGCCGCGCTGGGCGTGGCGGTCGTCGGCGCGGTGTTCTTCCACTCCTTCCAGACAGGCGCCGCCTCGGGCGACAAGGTGCACGCCGCGGGACACGCTTTCGCGCTGACGTCACTGACGACCTTCGCCATCGCGGCGCTCGCGGCCCTGATGGTGTTCCTCCTGCCGAAGGCGCCGACGACGAAGGCGTGACGACATGCGGCAGGTGCCGGCGCCTTCGGGGAGCGAGTCCCGGGAGGCGCCGGCACCTGCTGCGCCGCACGGCCCGGCGCGTGAAGTGTTCAGACCGTTTTCAGGAGATCGTCCACGGTACGACGAACCTTGGCGATGACGTCTTCGTCTCCCAGGCGCAGAGCCGTGTTGGCCGCGCAGAGCACGGAATCGATCTGGAAGACCGCGAGGTCGATGTCGAGTTCCTCGATCTCATGGGATTGGACGGCGTTCCGCAATTCGTTCCCGATGGTGTCGAGCCATTCCTGCTGGTTGCGGAGCAGGGCGTCGCGGATCGTTCCCGGCTTGCTGTCGAATCGGGCGATGTTCGCGACACGGAAGCAGCCGCCTTCGAACAGCGGCGTTGTGGCGTAATCGATCCAGTGGTCGATCAGGGAACGCAGCCGGTCGACTCCGGGATCCGCTTCCCTCGCCGGGCGGATGACCGCGTCGATGAACATTTCGCGCGCATAATCGATGGTCGCGAGCTGGAGCACTTCCTTGGACCTGAAGAGGGTCTGGATGCCTGCCTTGCTCATGCCCGTATCGGTCGCGAGACGGCCGAAGCTCACGTCGTCCAGCCCGTCGAGGGAAGCGATGTCGACGGCGCGCCGCAGTGCGGTCTCACGCGCTCGCGCCCCTTTGAGCAGGCGCTTGTCGGTGATCGACCCGGTGTCTGCCCGCGCGACGAACGTTCGCGCCCCAGTCGTTCGCGCCCCAGTGTCCATACGGTCGATCGTACCTCTTGTATGCGAGGTGCAGGAGAGCGCACCCATTGCGCTCAGGGCGTGCGGCGGGCCAGGAGGGCGGCCAGTGCCCTGACCATCTCGGTCGCCATGACGGCCTGGCCCGACGTGGAGAAGTGGAGGCGATCCGCACTCAGCACGTTCTCCCGGGAGTTGACGGGGTGATCCCACCTGTCGACCACGGCGACGTCATACTCGCCGGCGAGGGCGCGCGTGAGGTCGTTCAGGGTGAGCACGCGCTCCGTCCAGTCAGGGAAGACCGGTACGACGTAGGAGCGCCCCAGGGTGAACGTCGTGAGCTGCGCACCCGTCTCAGCCGCCAGGTCGTACATCTTGCGCATGTGCCGCTCGATCTCCCGGAAATCCGGTGAGCGGCGCAGGAGGTCGTTGGCGCCGCACGGGATGTGCAGCAGGTCCGGGGCGAAGTCCCGCATCCCCTTGATCTGGTGGTCGAGGGTGTCTGCCGTCGTGGCAGGGCAAACCGCATTCCATGTCGACTGAGCGAAGGGCCAACTGAGCAAAGGGCCCGACCCCGAAGAGTCGGGCCCTTTGAAGGCCGGTGCGGAAGCAACCCCTCGCCGGGGCCGCGGCACCGTTGCCCCGGCATCGGCCGTGCGCATCAAGGCCAGTTGGGCCGCCGAGGCATCAGGAGGTCAGGGGATCAAGCGATCAGGCGGTCAGGGGCGGTAGAACTTCACGTAGCCGCCGTTGTTCGGGCGGTCGAACCAGCCCTGGAAGGCCCAGTTGATGTAGCCACCGTCACCGAGGTTGGTGAACTCGCCGTCTTCGAAGACCCAGATGCCGTAGATGACGCCGTCGTAAGTGGCAGAACCGTACGCCTTCACGCCGTTGAGGTGATGGTCGTAGCCCTGGCTGAGGTTCATCACCATCACGTTGTACTGGCCTCCGGCGGCGTAGAACGCCGATTCCCGCAGGTTCTTGACGAAGCCCTCGCGGTTCTGGGCGGTCTTGATCGACGACTCGATCTTGTTCGCGATGCCGAGTACGTCGATGTTGAAATTGACGTTGGCGTTCGCGCTGCCCGTGACCGGCGACTCGGCCGCCGCCGCGGCGGTGACCGGGGCGGCCGTTGCAGTGGCCGGGAATGCGGCACCCGCCAAGGTGAGCGCGGCACCCAAGGTCACCGCTGCCACGCTCTTCTTCAGGGCATTCGAAGTGGACATTCTTCTCCTCGGTCCATGTGGTGTGTGTCTTCCGCCCCCACGGCGGAAGGCAGGCCGGACAGCGGGTACAGCCGCGGCTCCGGCACGGACACCACGTTGGGCGGTCTCGCTCATGAACGGCTCATGTCGCGCTCATGCGGCCCGGCTTCGCCATCGGACCGCGTCGCGCACCGGTGCCGGCTGCGCCCTGACACACCGGACATGTTACGAAGTGCGGTGAGACGCGGGGCCTGTCACGCAGTAGTCATTTGCGTGGTCTTTAATGGCACAAGGGCCGTCAGGGCGAGCCCCGTTCGGCGCCGAGCAACAGAGGGCAAGATGGTTGAGCTGCGGCTTCTAGGACCGGTGGAGATCCAGACGAATCAGGGCCTGGTACTGGCCCTGGGAGCGGGACGCATCCGGACCGTGACCGCGGCGCTCATCAGCGAGGTCAATCAGGTGGTCCCGGTGAACCGGCTGATCGACCTGGCATGGGACGGGGATCCGCCGGCCCGGGCGCGCGGCGTTGTCCACAACCATGTCCACCGACTGCGGCGGCTGTTGGCGGGTCATGCCGAACTCGCCACGCAAGGGCAGGGTTACGTCTTGCTGGCCGATCCCCACTCGGTCGATGCGCACCGCTTCCGGTGCCTGGTCACCGACGCCCGGGAGGCCGACCCCCGCACCGCCGTCACGAAGCTGCGTCAGGCCCTGGGACTGTGGCGGGGCGAGGCCCTGGCGGACGTACCCAGCGAGCGGGTACGGCAGAAACTGGGCGTCGGACTGTCCCAGGCACGGCTGGCCGCACTGCAGGAACTGGGCGGACGGTTGCTGCAGCTCGGCCGGTACAGGGAGTTGGTCACGGAGTTCACCGGGTGGATCGCCGAGCATCCGCTGCACGAGGAGCTGACCGCGCTGCTGATGCGCGCCTTGCAGGCCACCGGCCGACAGGCCGAGGCCCTCGACCACTACCACCGCGCCCGTCGCTGTCTGAGGGACCAGTTGGGCATCGACCCCGGCCCCGCGCTCAGCGACGCATACCTGGAACTCCTCGGCAGCGACCGCAGCCCCGCGCCGGCCGCCGCCCGCCGCCCGAAGCCCGCGATACGGAACCCGGCACCGGCCGCCCCGGCGTGCGCTGGTCCAAGGACGGCGCCGTATGTCGCCCCGTACGTCTGCGACCACCGGCCCGGCCCTCTGCCCCGCATCGCCCAACTTCCGCCTGTAGTACCGGACTTCTGCGGTCGTGACCGCGAAATCGCGGTGCTGGACCAGCATCTGGATCGGCTGCCTCGGCCGGAGTGCCTGGTACTCGCCGGCGCGGGCGGGACCGGCAAGACATCCCTCGCGGTGCAGTGGGCGCGCCGCCACCAGGAGGAGTTCCCCGACGGGCAGTTCTTCGCGGATCTCCGGGGGTTCGAGCGGCCTCCGATGCGGCCCGGCACCGTACTCACGGCATTCCTGCGGTCCCTTGGCGTCCCGGAAGCGGAGATCCCCGAGTCCGTGACGGAGGCCTCGGCGCTCTACCGTTCGCTGCTCGCCGGCCGGCGGATGCTCGTGGTGCTGGACAACGCCGGCACCGCCGAGCAGGCGCGCCCCCTCCTGCCCGCGTCGCCGGGCTGTCTGGCGATCGTCACCAGTCGGCGGCGACTGAACGGACTGGTGGTACGGGACGGCGCCGCGCTGGTCAAAGTGGGGCCGCTCACCTCCGAGGAGGGGCTGCAACTGCTGTGCAACGCGCTGGGGCGGCAGCGCGTCGAGGCGGACGCGGCGGCGGCCGGGGCCCTCGTGGAATGGTGCGACCGGATGCCGCTGGCGCTACGGATCGCCGCCGCCAGGCTGATGGCGCACCCCGAGTGGTCGTTGACGTGCTGGGCGAAGAAACTGGCCGATGAACGGCGCCGGCTGCAGGAGTTGTCCGCGCACGACGCCGATCTGGCCATGGAGGCATGCCTGTACCTCAGCTACCGTGCCCTGTCGAGCGGCGCCGCCCGGCTCTTCCGCTTCCTGGGCCTGCACCCCGGCCCGTGTGTGGGCGTCCACCACGCCGGCGTCCTGGTGGGTGGGGACCTCGAACTGACCCGCCGCTACCTCGCCGAGCTGTGCGACGCCCACTTCCTCGAAGAGCACGCCCAGGGCCACTACGTGCGGTCGGAGATGGTGCGCATCTACGCCGCGCAGCGCGTCGCGGCGGAGGAGCCCCGATGGGCTCAGGACCAGGCCGTACGACGGCTGCTCGGCCACCTGGCCCGGGGCGGGCCGTCCCTCAACTGACGGCGGGCACCGGCTTCCGACTTCCGCCACTCGGCGCGTTTCCCGCCTTCTCGGCTTCCGCCACTCGGCGCGTTTCCCGCCTTCTCGGCTTCCGCGGACTTCCGGGGCTGGTGCGTCTGTTGCTCCGGTGGGGCGCCGGGGGCATCTCCGTAGCGCTCGCTGAGCCCGGTCTCTGCGCCCGTTACGCGCCGATGAGGGCATGCATGCGTCGTCGTGCACGCGCCGCCGCGGTGTCGTCGTCGAGCAACTGGATCTCCTGATTGGCTGCCATGGCGGCGCCGGTCGGGAACTCACCGCATTCGATCTCCCCCGGCGCGCGCTGGCGCCATGGGAAACCACCACGATCGGGCCCTTCACCATCGCTGCCGTGCCCGCCGTCGACGGCATCGGAGACCCACAGGTGTCCTGGGCGATCGAGGCCGGCAGCACGCGCGTGATCCACCTGGGCGACAGCATGTTCCACGGCTACTGGTGGCGCGCCGCCCACCGGTACGGCCCGTTCGACGCCGTGCTGACCCCCATCAACGGACCGGCCCTCTGCTTCCCGCACTGCCGGCCGGCCAGCCCCTACCCCGGCGCGCTCGACGCGGAACGTGCGGCCGTCGCCGCCCGGTTGCTGGGGGCGAAGGTGGCGATACCCATCCACTACGACGGATTCCACATCGACGGCATCTACAGCACCCAGCCGGATGAACTGGGCCGGTTCCTCGACGCGGCCTCCGGCGAGGCGTACGAGGTCTTCACCCCCGAACTGGGCGAAGGCTTCACCCTGCCAACGTCTCGGCCGTAACAGGAGGCGAGCTTGCAGGGGTAGGGCCTCGGCGGTGGTGACGTTTGTGACCTCGTTGGTGGTGAGGTTGGTATGGCCTCGTTGGTGGTGAGGTGGTGAGGTTTCCTCCCTCGTCCAGGTCGTTCAGTCAGTGGGTGGTGGGGTCGCGAAGTGGACCCCACCACTCAGGCAGCGTCGTCGCCTTGTTGGTGATCGCACCGGAGCGCGTGCGGCCACGGCGTGAAGGTTCCGCTGCCGTGCTCCACCAACAGCCGTCTGCCGTGGGCGAGTACGCCGCTGGGGCGGAGTCCGGTCAGGCTCGCGGTGGTGTACGCGGCGCTCAGACTGCCGAGGTCGTGGACGGTGCCGATCCGGAACAGTGACTGGGTCTCGGCGATGGCTTCGTGGTCACCTGCCCGGATGACCACGCGCAGATCGGGCGCGACGGCCCGTGCGGCGACGGCGACCGCGATGTTGTCCAGGTCGTCGGAGGCGACGGCGGCCATGGCCTGAGCGGTGTGGAGGTTGAGCTTGCGCAGCACGAACCTGTCGGTGGCGTCGGCGACGAGGACGGGAACGCCGAGAGCCTTGGCCAGGCGGAGGTTGGGGGCGGCCGGATCGCGTTCGACCGCGATCACGCCGATGCCGAGGTCCTGCAACCGGGTGCACAGCCGCAACCCCACCTGCCCGAGCCCGACGACGACCACGTGGCCCGCGCGGGGAAGGGCCCGGGGACCCACCATGCCGATCGAGCGGGGAGCGAGGAGGCGGTCGACCATACCGGCGGTGAAGACGGCCGTGAAGACGATGGTGATGAGCATGGCGAAGGCGGCGAACAGCAGATAGGCGCTCGATCCGTGCGCGGACGCCGGGCCGACGGCGGCGACGGTTCGTACCGCCTCGAAGAAGGCTTCCACCGGTGGCCGGTGGTTGAGGGTCACGGCCCAGCTCCAGTCCGCGAGCAGTACGGCGAGAAGTCCGGTGAGACCGGTCAGCATGATGCGGGAGCTGCCGTCGTGGGGTCGTAGCTGTCCCCTGATCTTCCCCAACCAGGCCCGGTATCTCAGGGAGCGCGGTGGCCGGTACGTTTCGAGGCACACGCCGTCCTTCTCCCAGCGGGCGCCGACGTGGCCCGAGGGGGTCCGGCTCAGGGCCAGCAGGTCGGGCTGGAGGCAGGCGGCCAGCAGGACCGGGGCGGCGACCTCGGCGGGCGAGGTGACCTGGCAGTTCGGAACCACGCGCACGAGTTGTTCGGCGACCGTCCGGTCGAAGACAGTCACCACCAGCTTGATGCCTGGACGGATGTGCTCGACGGCGAGGGCGTAGCGCAGGGACGCGACGTCGTCATCGAGAAGGATCGCGACCCCTGCGACCGTGCTTCCTGTCGGCTCCTGAGCGACCGTGCTTCCCGTCGGCTCCTGAACCAGCACCCGGCGCAGATCCTCATCCGTGGGCTGCGCCAGGTGGCGCACCGTATGTCCCGCCGATTGCAGGAAACCGCAGACCCTGCGTGCCTCATCGCTACCGATCACCACGAAGTACCGCTCCGGTGCCTCGCTTTGGCGTCGCGGGCCACCTGCGGCAAGCGGCGATGCGTCGGCCTCCTCGGTGCAGACGCCGTCGAGGGATTGCTCAGAGATCGAAGGCACAGTCATCGGATCGGTAGGGGTCGCAATCGAGGCAGCGGGGGGACCGGCAGCCTGGGCAGTCGGTGAGCAACCGGCCGCAGTGGCACCTGAGAGCGCTCGGATCTGCGGACCGGCCGCGCACGGCAGCCGTTCCTCCGGGCCAGGGGCCGGCCGGTCCGCGGTGGATGGTGCCGGTGGGCGGCCGGACGGGCTGCCTGCCGTCAGCGTTCACTGGTCTGCTCCCGTCGGATGGTGGCACGGCACGCGAGGCCAGGACCGCCCGGGGCCGGCCGGCGAGCAATGCGGAGTTCGCCCAGCGCTGGAACTCGCGTATGCCGAAGGTAGGAGCGACTCGTCCTGCGCACCATGGACAGACGCCACGCTCTGGCGCCCATGATTCAGACATCTGCTCAAACGCCGTCTCGGCGTGATCGCACTCCGGCAGGCACCGCCGTGGGCCTCCCCCCCCCCGGGCGGCCGCTGGCTCGCGTGGAACTGGTCGCTTCCAGCTCGCGACCTGATGCCGATCCCCCTTCACCACGGCACCCCTCGTACCGTGCCTGCGGATGACGCGGCCCTGAGCGCGCCATCCGCATTTTTTCGACACGGTGATGCTGATGCTCAAGTCCCGCTCGGACGGTGATACTCGATGCTCAAGTCCGGTTCGGTCGGTGATATCTGATGCTCAAGTCCGGCTCGGAGGTGAGAAGTTCGTTTCCAGCAGGTCGGTGAAGATGCCGATGGGGTCATCCCAGCCCCTGTCGACCCAGTCACCGTTGACGTTGACGGTGAGCATGTGCGCTCCGTCGCGGGTGCCGTAGCTGTAGGACCATGAGCCGAAGAGCGCACCGCCCATGCCCCAGACCGTTTCCCCGCAGGGCAGCAGCACCGAGGAGACGCCGAGGCCGTAGGTGGTGTGCGGGATCCAGTCGTGGGTCGGCAGCATGGTGAACATGTCGCTTTGTTGGGCTGGTGGCAGTATGCGGCCGCTCAGCAGGGTGCCGAAGAACCGGTTGAGGTCCTGGGCAGTGGAGATCATGCCGCCGGCCGCCCAGAACATGGACGGGTCGAGCTCGGTCGCCTCGTGGACGGGGGCGGCAGGGTCGGTCTGGAACAACTTCGTGTAGTGCCGGGAGTGCGGCTCACGGATCGTCGGGTCGCTGCCGCACGGCAGGTAGGTCCCGGTCAGGCCGAGCGGGCCGGCGATCCGGTCGGCGATTTCGTCGGCGAGGGCCCGGCCGCCGGCCCGTTCGATGATCCGGCCGGCGAGGACGTAGTTGGTGTTGGAGTACGCCCAGCCCGCTCCCGGTGCGAAGGCGACCGGATGCGCCATGGCGATCTGCGTGAGCGACTCGGGGGTGTGGGTCTCCCCGCGGTTCAGGGCTTCCTGATCTTCGGTGTAGTTGAAGATCCCGCTGGTGTGATTGAGCAGCATCTTGAGGGTCACCTTGGCGCCGTCGTGGCCGTGGCCGCGGACCACGCCTGGCAGCCACCGCTCCACGGCATCGTCGAGGCCCAGTCGACCTTCTGCCGCCAGCTGCAGCATCACCGTGGCCACGAACGTCTTGGTGATGCTGCCGATACGGAACCGGTCCTGTGGTGAGCGCTCGCGACCGGTTGCGGTGTCAGCCACTCCTGCCGTTCCGGACCATTGCCGGTCGCCATCGCGTACCTCGACGAGGATGCCAGGGAGGCCCCCGGGGGACACTGCCTGGTCGAGTAAGCGTTGGATGTTTGCGTGGGTGGGGGTGAGGGTGGCGGTGTGGGCCTGGGCGTGGGCGTGAGCGTGGGCGTGAGCGTCAACGATTGAGGCCGGAAGTGCTGCCGCCGCAGCGACTTCCTCCCCGGCTGCTGGGGCGTCTGGTCGGCCGCCCTTGGTGTAGTAGTCAGCGCTTCGGTCCATCGAACCTCTCCTTTGCTGGTGGATAAGCCGCAAGCCGTAATCCGTGCACGGCCGAGCACTCGATGCACACGGCGACGTTCACGCGGCTGCAGGTCCCGCCCCGCACCGCCGCGCGGTCGAGTGGCCGGGGGCCTGCGTTCAGGAGATGCGCCACACAGGCCATCTCCGGTGATCACATTTCTTCGTCACACGTCTTGGTCACACGTCTAGATCTCGGTCGCGCTTCTCGGTCACAGGTCTTGGTCACAGGTCTTGGTCACAGGTCTTGGTTGCTGAGCGCCTGCTGCACCCGGCTCACCAAGTCGGCCTGGTCGACGGCGGCCAGAGCCAGTGCTCGTGGCACAGTGCCGACCTGGGCCTGCAAGATCCCCACCAACAGATGCGCCGGCCGCAAGTCCTTCTTGCGGCCGACGGAGGCAAAGCTCCGCTCCAGCGCGAGCTTGGCCGATGCGCCGATCTTGGGTTGCCTGGCGGCAGGGGTAGGTCGAGGAAGGGCATGCGCGGACGGAGAGACTCCGACGGTCTGCAGACTGTGCTCGAACTCCCGGTCCAGCGCGTCGCGGATCGCTCGGCGATCGAGTCCTGCCGTGTTCAGCACCTGGTGCGTGGTGGCCTCGTACTCGGCGGCAACCGCCAACAGGAGATGGTGCGCCTCGATCGTTGCCGATCCGTCCTCACGGGCTTCCCGTGTCGCCTGCACTATGACTGCGTGTAGGTACTTATCAATTGCGCTCACTACCGCGCCTCCTCAACGTGACACCGGCATCAATGAGCCGCTTGGCGTGCTTCTTGTGAACGGCTTGGCGCGTCACACCGAGCGCCTCGGCGACCTGCGGCCAACCCCAACCCGCCCGCATGGCCTGCTCGACCGCAGCGTCCTCCAACTGATCAGCAAGACGTCGCAGCGCCGCGACAGCCGCCAAAGCGTCACCAGGCTCTTGCGGTACAGGACTCTCATCGACAGGCATGCAAGCAACCTTAGTTGACTAATCGCGATAGTCAACCAAAGTTGCTTGCGTGCGGATACGCCGACAAGTGGGTGCGCACGGGCGGAGGTTCGGGCGGAGGTTCGGGCGGAGGTCCGTGCGGAGGTTGGTGCGGAGGTCCGGGCAGTGGTCCGCGCTGTGGTTCCGGGCGGTCTTTCCCAGCGGCGTGTTGGCCAGGATCGGCGGATGAGCGCAAGAACCCGAGAGGCGCTCAAAGCTCCGCGCCGCAGGCCAGTTGCGTGTTCTGCTTGAGGGAACGCCGCACTCAGGGAGATCGGGCAGGTTACGTCTGGTCCGGGCCGGTGTCGCGGACCAAGAACGGGTCAAGTGCGGCCGGACGTCGCGCGCCTATTCGTCTATTCGCCTATTCACCTATTCGCCGACGCTGCCATCAGCGAGTTCGCGTGCGATATCGAGGTGCCCGGTGTGCCGCGCGTACTCCTGGAGCAGATGGAACAGGATCCAGCCCAACGCGGGCCGTTCCCCCTCCGGCAGTACTTTCCCACCAAGGGTTGCGGCGCGGTCCTCCCATCGTGCCCCGGCAACGATCGCACGGGAACGGTCGCACTGTTCCACGAAGAACGCCCTGATCTCTGCGAACGTCTCCTCCGGGCCGACCCGCCACCTCCCGCCGCGGCATTCCAGGTCACCCCACGGCTCCCTTACGGTCTCGCCGGCGAAGCCCCACTGGAGCCACCGCATCTCGACATGGGCCAGATGCTTGAGCAATTCCAACGGTGCCCACCCCGAGGGAACTCTGCTACGGCGCAACTCCTCGTCGGACAGACCGTCGAGCTTGCGCAGCACCGTGTGGCGGTAGAAGTCGAGGTACCCCGCCATAAGTTCGCCGGGGGCCGAGAGGTTCATGGGCGGTTCTTCGATGAATTCCATAAGACACTCCACTAGTGCTCTGACCGGGAAGGTTCACCGGGTTGGTGTTCGCGTCGGAGATAACTCGGCCGGTTGGACATGGGGACACATCCGATCGGACGAATGGAGGTGCAGTGGCAGACCCGGTCAAGATACGCAGACTGACCGACCAAGAACCCCGCGAACGCGCCCGCATCCGCACCCGCATCCACATCCGCAGTGAGTCAAGCGGGTGGAACCCGGCGGGCAGGAACCTCGAAGATGAGTTCACGACCGTCCTCCTCATCCCATTGCTCTCCGACCTCAACGAAGCCGAATCCCGAGATCGTGGCCAGGGAGGCCACGTTGTCGGGGCTGATCGTCGCCCGCACAGTCGTGACTGCGGTTTCGGCCGCTGCCCGGCGGAGCAACTCGATCAGCGCGGATCGGGCATATCCCTGGCGACGGAAGTCGGGAGCAATGGAGTAGCCGATCTCGACCATGCCGACCTCATCAGGCGGTCCATGGAACCCGGCATGTCCGACGACGAGAGCGTTGTCGCCGACGACCGCTTGTCGCACCATCCACCGAGCCTGGCCCGGATCAGCGGCCATCTGGCCGAGCCGGAACTGCCATAGCCAGCGTGCTCTGTCGGTCACGAAGTACTCGGTCAGCGAAACCCCGGCGATCCTGCTGGCTTCGGACAGGTCCCCATCGAGCAAAGCGGACATCGCCCCGCCGGACAGCTCGGCAAAACGTACCCACCTCGGGCTCCGCGTGAACGGTCCCTCGTAATCGGTTTCATCTGTCACCTACGGATGCTCGCCGACCAACCCAAAGGGCGTCCAATGATTTCGAGCACCCCACAGCCACCCCGCCACGTCATCCACCATCACGACCGCCACCCGGTGGACCTCCCCGGGCACAGCACCAGCACGTAGAACCGGTGTGGCCCCGTCGGTCCATTCACCCACACCGCTGTAGGTGAGTCCTCCGGCTGACACGCAGCACCACCGCTGCTGAGCGCCCGGCGGCCAAGGAGACCGCACCACCGGCCCGGTGGCGCGCCGCAAGCGGGGTCCACGACCGCTGCCGCACCGCGGTCACGCCGGACCGATGACTTTCTTGCGCCGGTGCCCGTAGACCACCGACGTCCGTACGTCGGCGAGTTCCGGGCGCTTCGTCAGCTTGTCGAGCACCACTGCGTGCAGATGGTCGGTGTCCCGGACGGCGACGTGCACGAGGAAGTCGTCGTTCCCGGTGAGGACGAAGATCGAGATGACCTCGGGCATCCTCTCCAGGAAGCTCTCGAAAGCCTCGATCACCGCACGCGTCGGCGGGCGGACGCGTACGGCGATCACCGCCTGGAGCCCGCGGCCGATCGCCGCGAGGTCTGCCTCCGCGTGAAATCCCGTCAGGATGCCGCTTCTGCGTAGCGACCGGATGCGCTCCAGACACGTGGACGGGGCGATACCGAGTTCCTCCGCCATGTCCCGGTTGGTGCGCCGACCGTCCTCCTGGAGCATCCGCACCAGCGCCGAATCTAGTTCGTCCATGCTCGCCTCACTCCGCCGGATTCCGAAGTTAATTCGGACTCCCCGCATTACCATCGATGATCTTGTTAGCCTCCAGCTTAGTTGACTGACGTTCGTTCGGTCGCTCGGTTCGCACGGTCCCTACGTCACCTCGGTCCTCTCGGTCCTCTCGGCCCTTCGGCTTGTTCCGTGGCGGTGTGGCGGCGTGGCGATGTGGTCGGCGGCAGTGGGTAGTGGAGAGGGGCGACTTGATATGGGTGGACGAGGACCCACGGTGTGGGCGGTGGGTGCGGTCATGGCGGCCGCGCTGTTCTGGAGCAGCTCGTACGCGGTGACCAAGCAGGTGTTGGAGGATGTCGGCCCGCTCAGTATCGGCGCCATCAGGTTCACCCTCGCGGCGTTGCTCCTGGGCGTGATGGTACGGCTGGGCCGGCGCCGCCCTACCCGTCCGGACCCGCGGCAGCGGCGGCAGCTCTACCTGAGCGGATTCCTCGGCATCACCGTGTACTTCATCCTGGAGAACGTCGGTGTCGACCTGTCCACGGCGTCCGACGCATCGCTGATCGTGGCCACGTACCCGCTGATGACGATGCTGGTGGAACTGGTCGTCTTCCGGGCCCGGATGCCGCTGCTGAGGGTGGCGGGCGTACTGCTGGCCACCGTCGGCGCCTTCCTCGTCGTACGCAACGGGGCCGAGGTGGGCGGCAGTTCGCGTTGGCTGGGGGACATCCTGCTGCTGCTCGGCGGCTTGGCCTGGGCCGGCTACAACGTGCTCGGCAAACGCGCGAGCGCCGGCCAGGACGCCGCCAGCGTCACCTACTACCAGACACTGGCGGGCGCGGCCGGCTTCCTGCTCGCGTCGCTGCTGGAGGCCGACGACTGGCGGATACCGAGCGCGAGCGGCTCATCGCTGCTGGTCTACCTGGCCGTGGCGTGCTCGGTCGGTGGCTTCCTGCTCTACAACTACGGCCTGCGCAGGATGGCGTCGAGCGTCGCGGTCAACATCCTCAACCTGGTCCCGGTCTTCGGGGTCCTCGGCGCCGTCGTGATCAACGGGGAGTCGATCCGGATCGCCCAGGTGACGGGCGGCGTAATCATCATCGTCGGGGTGGCGCTGGGCATGATCGAGCGGGGGCAGGGAGCCACGCCGAAGCCGAACGCGGGAAGAAGCGAGCCTTCCGGTACCGCGACCGCTCAGACTGCGACGAAGGCGGGGCCCATGCCGGACGAGCCCGCAGCACCTGCACCCACCGCGCAAGGAGCGACCGACGGCGCCCGATAGCCGCTGAGCGCTCCCGCGTGGAGCACCCCGAGCGCTCCGCTTCCCCTTCTGGGTGCGGCCGGCCGCTGTTCCGCTCGGGCGAACCCCGCAATCGCCACCACGACCGCCGCGGCCGCCACACCCACCACGCCCACCACGGCCCACCTAAAGGTGCTCGACGCCGACCTGGCCATCGAGCGGAGAGGTGTTCGCCCCCACCCACACCTCGCGCCGTCGTTCAACACGAGCATGCGGCGACCCGCGCGAGTGGGAGTGCGCGCGGCGACGGCTCCGGTCGCCCTCCGCCCTCTGCCTCTGGGGCCGGAGGTCCGGCAGAATCAGACGGTGGTCGAGGCCGACGAGTCGGTGGTCGAGGCCGACGAGTCCGTGGTGTTACGTCGGGAATCAGCAGAGTGCCCAGTCCCGGGTCGCCCTCTGCTTCCCCGAAGGACCGCCGCGGCGGAGGGGACACCGCAGAGCGAAGAGGCGTTGTTTGATCAGGTGCGAGGACGTCATCTCCGTGCGGAAGGTGGCTGGATGGCGAAGTGGTCGCAGGGCGCCGAAGAGGGAACGTCCCGTCCGCGGGGTGCTCGGTGAAAGCCAAGGTGCTCGTCGCCGTCGGGTCGACCGTCATGCTGTTGTCGTCGCTGGGCATCGTTTACGGATTCGACGGCCACGCCTGGATGACGTATCCCTGCGCGGCACTCGTGGGTGTGGGGTTCCGTGTGCGCCAACGGGGACGGCAGCTGGCCAGCGCCAGGGGTGTGACGGAACTGGCCGACTCCGCCGAACTGGTCGTCCCGCAGCAGCCGTTCATTCTCTACTTGCGCGGATTCGACGTGGATTCCCGCACCCGCGACATGGTGCCGCACGGGCCGTTGACCGTTCTGGGGATGCCGAAGCTGAGTGAGGAGGAACTGCTGGTGAGGGCACTCTCCGAGGTGGCACCCGTCATTGCCATCGGGGACCCCACGGACCGGCTTCCCCAACTCGGTGCGCAGCGCATCTACTACCGCCGGCACGGCAGCGGGTGGAAGAAGATCGTCGGCGAACTCATCCACACCGCATCGCTCGTGGTCATCACCACCGGCGACTCAGACGGGCTGGACTGGGAGTACGCACACGTAACGGCGGACCTGCCCCTGGAGCGGCTGCTGATCGTCGTATGCGGGGACGGTCACCACTACGAGAGATTCCGGCTGCGGGCACGAATGCGCGGCCAATTCCCGGACAACGAGCTGCCGGAATGGCCCGCGATGCTGTCGCTGTACGGCAGAAGGACCATCCGGGCGGCGATCCGTTTCGATACGGCCGGAACACCGAGCCTCGAACCCCTCGTCTTTCAGACGGGCTGGTCACACAGGTCCGCCCTGGAGACGTCCCTGCGCAGGCGAGTCATCGACCGTTGGCGCTCGGAACTCGCGGAGGGTCCGACTCGGCCGTCCGGCAGCATCTGGCCATGTCATTTCGAGGATGCTGCCGATGGCTCGCCGGCGCCCCTCCCGGTCGACGTACCAGTGCCGCGCACCGGTGCCGGCACTCAAGTGCCCGCCGAGGTCCACGGTTTCGACGGAAAGGTCACGGTCTACGAGGACCGCGTGGAGATTGCGTATGCGGAGATTGCGTATGCGGAGACTGCGTATTCCAGTAAGGAAAAGGGACGTCTGAAAGCGGCGCTGGGATGCCGCAGCTACCCGTATCCGTCCCTGGCAGGAGTCGAGTTGGACCTCGCCCCGCCCATCGGGCAACAGTCACTGCGCCTCATGGTGCGCGAGGGGGCTGACCTTCTCAAGCCTTCGGTGGATCCCGTTGCCCAATGGGAGGAATTGAACACCCTGCTCATCAAGCCGGGTGCCCAAAGACAGGCTGAGGCTGTCGCCGAGCAGATCAGCGGGCGCATCAAGGCGGCGAGCACCGCCGCCCACGTGCAGGACCACTCACAGGCCCACTCACAGACGCGCGGATGTCCCCGCGCCTGGGTTCGCTCCGGTGCCCCGCCATACGTCGCCGAAGGCACCCATGGTTGGGCGTCCTTCGACGGCGAGAAGGTAAGACTCTCCTTCGGCAGCACCGCCCCTCCAGCAAAGCGAGACAGGACGAACTCCATTCCTCTCGCCGATATCGCCGAGGTCCGGTACCAGTACGGCTTGGTCAAGTGCACCTTCAGGGTCCTTCGCCGAGGCCGAGGCCGTATTGACTCTTCGCTGCCTGACCTCGAGGAAGACATCGACGCTATGGCCTGTCTTCCTGTTCGCGAGCAGTGGCTCGCGCTGGTAGCAGCGATCAGAACCGCCCTCGCCGAGGCCGATTCCCAGCCCTGTTAGGCACCAGGCAGCCTCGTAGCAGGGCTCCGGTCGCCGGCCAACCTCTGCCGCGCCGGCGCTGGCACGGTGGAACGTGCGCCCAGGGCCGGGTGGGTGCGAACGGCCCCGCTGCTCGCACTGCCGCGGAGGCGGGCGCCGCCTGCTCCTCGGGCTCAGGGCTGGCCGCCACGGGCGAACTCATCCAGGCGCTGCGTCACACGGTGGTACAACTCGGCGTCCATGTCGACTGCCGCACCTTGTCGTTGGAGTTGTTGCTGTTCCAAGTCGTCCGTCGCCGCTTCGCCCGCCCACCAGAACCGGAGAACCGTCTCTGCCAGCAGGACGATGGTGGCGGCGGCCGTAGCTGCCCACGTGCCCTCGGCCAGCCATGGGGCTTGGCCATGTCCCTCCATTGCCGACCACCAGAGTGTCGCAATCACGGAGACCACGAGCCAGAACGACATGATGGCCCACATCAAGCCCACGGTTGCCGGCCTCTCGAACCGCCGCCTCAGGTCTCCCGTTGCCTTTCGGGCCAAACCATGGGCCCGGGACAGTTCGGCATGCGTCGGTTCTTCACCTGCACGAAGCCGGTCGGCGATCACTCGCACGGCTGCCGTATGTCGCTGATTCACTGCTCTGATGCGTTCTCTGACCGTGTTGATGGTGCCGTGGGCCTGCACGGCACCCACCACCAGCAGTCCAGCATCGACGGACATGACGATCGCGGCATAGTTGTCGGTCATCACAAAGCGCATGAGCTCCCCCCAGCACAGAGACAGGCTACAGATGCGACGCCGAACGGGTCGCGGGGCAGGTGCCCGTAACGCTCCAAGAGCAGAAGCTGTGTCAGGACCGGTGGCCGACCGCGGCCCGGCGCCGTAGCCCCAGCGGCCGCTCCCCCCGGGCCAGCCCAGCCCATCCCACCCCAGCCCCTGCCATTCACGCCGAGTTCGGGCCGCGTGCGGCATCGCGGTGTGTGGTGCGGAGAAAAGAATCTGCTGTGGGTGGCGGCCCAGACCGCGGAATATCCGCTTCCGGGGAAGGTCCCCGGCCCCGTACAAGGACGATCAACGCCGTTGAACTTTGCACCCCGGTACGGGAGTTGTTCCGTTGTGGCCCGATCCTGCGGGCCGACTTGATGACCTGTTCGTCCCTGTCAGCATGGGGCGGCACGTACCGACCTTCGGTACGCCGGTTCACGCCTCCGCGGCGGCCGTGCCACGGAGGTGCGCCGAGGCCCATCAGAGGAGTGAAACATGTCGCGTCCCACCCGGCGCCAGGTGCTGCACGGCAGTGCCGCATCGCTCGCGGGAGCGGTGCTGGCCGCACCCATCGCCTCCGCCGACCGTGCCGCCGCACGACCCACCGGTCACCGACACCCCGCGGCGGTCGGGCACCGCAGCGGCGGTCGCGCCATGCCCGAGCCCGAGCCGTTCGACGAGGTCTACCAGGGCCGCCACATACAGGGCTGGCCGGCACACGAGGGCGATGCGCACGGCGGCCAAGCAGCCCACGGCAGGCAGGCGCAGCGGCTCGCCGACCCGCACGACGGCATGGACTTCGTCGTCCGCATCGACAACGACGACCTCCATGTCATGCAGAACGCCGACGGCACCTGGATCAGCCTGGTGAACCACTACGAGAAATTCAGCACCCCGCACACCCTGGCCCGGGCCGCCGTCCGACAGCTCCAAGGCGCCGGCCTGGTCCCCGTCATCACCGGCTGAGACCCCGACGCTGCCCGCCCCCCACCGAGGAGTCCTCGACATGGCAGTCAGGAAGAACCAGGCGAACCTCACCGCGACCGAGAAGCGCAACTTCGTCGACGCAGTGCTGGAACTCAAGCGCACCGGCCGCTACGACGAATTCATCAGCACCCACAACGCGTTCATCATCGCCGACACCGACGAGGGGGAGCGCACCGGACATCGTTCGCCGTCGTTCCTCCCCTGGCACCGCAGGTTCCTGCTGCAGTTCGAGCAGGCCCTCCAAAGCATCACCCCCTCGGTCACCCTCCCCTATTGGGACTGGACCATCGACCGCAGCCCCAGCAGTTCCTTATGGGCCGACGACTTCCTCGGAGGTGACGGACGCAACGGCGACGGCCGGGTGACCTCGGGCCCGTTCGCCTTCAGCGGCGGCAGGTGGCCGATGAACCTCAGGGTGGACGGCCGGACGTTCCTGC
Organism: Streptomyces sp. NPDC059649; assembly: GCF_042734445.1. Lineage (NCBI taxonomy): Bacteria > Bacillati > Actinomycetota > Actinomycetes > Kitasatosporales > Streptomycetaceae > Streptomyces > Streptomyces sp. NPDC059649. Next base: position 359,453 of record NZ_JBHWDV010000001.1, on the reverse strand, counting down.
GCCGCGCGCTGGGCGCCGCCGTCCGCGATCTGCCGACCCGCACCGAGGTCGACCGCGTGCTCGCCATGGACACCTACGACACGTCCCCTTGGAACAGCGCCTCCGACGGCTTCCGCAATCACCTCGAGGGCTGGCGCGGCCCCAACCTGCACAACCGGGTGCACGTCTGGGTCGGCGGACAGATGACCACCGGCGCCTCACCCAACGACCCGGTCTTCTGGCTGCATCACTGCTTCATCGACAAGCTCTGGGCCGACTGGCAAAAGCTCCATCCCAGCGCGAGCTACCTACCGACCGGCAACACCCCAGACGTCGTCGGCCTCCACGACACCATGAAACCGTGGAACGACGTCACACCGGCAGACCTCCTGGACCACACCAAGTTCTACACCTACGCGTGACAGGTGCCTGGCGCCTGTTTGCCTGGCGCCTGCTTGCCTGGTACCCGTGTGCCTGAGACCGATGTGTCTGACACCGATGTGCCCGCCCCTGCCCAGCCATCTCCCTCTCCGTACAACGCCCCCGTACAACGCCCCACCCCGGCGGCCCTAGTGGGAAGGGGAGAAGGCGGCCCCAGTGGGAAGGGGAGAAGAGGGATGGAGCTTCAACGCCGCGCGTGGCGGATCTTCAGCCGTCCGAATCCCATGGCTCCGGAGATTCGGATCCTCGGCCCGCCGGAGCGGGCACGTCGCGGGGGCTTGTAGCGCAGGTCCTTCCACCCGGTGTGCAGGCCCTCGACCTCAACGATCGCATCGCGAGGCACCGTGATTTTGGCTCCGCCGGTGCCGAGTTGGAGCTCGATGTCGACGGCCGGATGCTCGATGACCGCCCGGGACAGATCCAGGTCCACCCTGCCGTACGCGGACTCGACCTTGAGGATCCGAGGTACCCGCCATGTGCCGCCCCGATGGATCCGTCCGCCGGCGGCGGCGATCGTTGAGGTGGTGTCCGGATTCTCCCCCGGAAGGGAGGCAAGGGCCGATGCGAGCTCGCTGTGTGTCTTGGCAGTGAGCACCTGGTCGAGACGCTCCTCCATCTCCTCGTGCGAAACGCGCTCATCAGCGTATGCCTCCTGCAGACGCTGCACGGCCGTCTCGCGGTCGTCTTCACGGAGCAGTGGCGATGGTTCTTCCTGCGGAGAAATCACCATTTCACTCTAGTGCCGGGTCGACGAGGTAGGTGCGAAACGTCCGAAGGCAGGCAAGGCGTCGGACGGCACGGCCGACCACGTCTGCGGATCGATCGGTGTCAGAGCCGTGTCAGTCATATGTCAGGTCCGCCGGAGAGGGTGGCCGCAATGGCCACCACGAAAGGACCGCCGATGAGTCAGACCGCTCCCCTTCCCATCCCACAGGGCCTGCCCATGGAGCGCGATGCGGGCCCCTTCGATCCGCCCCGCGAGATCACCCGGCTGCGCGAGGCTCGTCCGGTCAGTCCCTTGGCATTCCCCGACGGTCACGAGGGCTGGTTGGTCACCGGCTACGACACGGTCCGCCAGCTCATGGCCGACACCCGGTTCAGCTCCCGTCAGGACATCGGCATTCTGCACGTGCCGTACGAGACCCCGGGCATGCCCGCCCCCACCGAACCGTCCCCGCAGATCCCGGGCCTGTTCATCGCCATGGACCCGCCGGACCACACCCGGCTGCGGCGCAAGCTCACCGGTGCCTTCACCGTCAGACGCATGAAGCAACTTGAGGAGCGCATCACCGAGATCGTCGAGCGGCAACTGGACGAGCTGGCGCGCCTCACCCCGCCGGTCGACCTGGTCAAGGAGTTCGCGCTGCCGGTGCCCTCACTGGTGATCTGCGAACTGCTCGGTGTCCCCTACGCGGACCGGGCGAACTTCCAGGTCAACTCCGCGAAGTTCCTGGTCAAGGACCAGTCGCTGGAGGAGAAGGTGGCCGCGTACGGCGCGATGACCACGTACCTGGCCGAGCTGGTCACACGCAAGCGCGCCGCCCCCGGCGAGGACATACTGTCCGACCTGGCTCGCCATGACGACCTCAGCATCGAGGAACTGACCGGTGTCGCCTTCCTGCTGCTGCTCGCGGGACACGAGACCACCGCCAACATGCTGGCCCTGGGCACCTTCGCGCTCCTGGAGCACCCCGAGCAGCTGGCCGAACTGCGCGCCAACCCGGATCTGCTGCCCGATGCCGTCGAGGAGCTCATGCGCTACCTGTCCGTTGCGGACATCTTCTATCGCTACGCCACGGAGGACATCGAACTGGGCGGTGAAACAATCGGCAAGGGATCGACCGTAGTTGTCTCCCTGCTGGCCGCCAACCACGACCCCCAGCGCTTCGACAACCCCGACACCCTGGACATCCACCGCAAGGCCCGCGGTCACCTGTCCTTCGGGCACGGCGTTCACCAATGTCTGGGCCAGCAACTGGCCCGCATCGAAATGCGTGCCGGTTTCGACGGACTGCTGCGCCGCCTCCCGACCCTCCAACTCGCCATCCCCGCCGACGAGGTGAAACTCAAGACCGACATGAACATCTACGGCGTCCACGAACTGCCGGTCACCTGGACGCCGAGCGTGACCTCGGCCAGCTGAGACCAACTGGTCCGCGTCCCGTCCCGAGTCGCCTCCGCGAACCGCGCGTCGCCGAGGCGGCGGCGCGCGGTCTGCTCGATCCGGGCCACGTCCGGGTGGGAGCGGTCCTGTAGCCCGCGCACGCCCGCGCTCGCCGCGAGCAGCCGCGCGGCCTGCTCGTGGTCGTCGCGGCGTAGGGCCAGGTCCGCGACCCCGACGAGCACCTGCGCGATCAGCGGTGCGTGTCCCGCCTCGGACGCCGCCGCGCAGGCCGCCGTGCGGTGTGCCCGGGCCTCGCCGAGGTCGTCGGCGAGGTAGCCGAGCAGGTCGTGCGTCACCGCGCGGAGGTTGGCCTGCTCCGCTTCGTCGCCCAGTACGGCCGTCACGACGCCGAGTTGCTCGTGCGCTTCCTCGGCATCTCCGCCGTACCGGGCGAGTTGCGCCTTCGAGAGGGCCAACTGGGCCAGCGCGCCGGGCCAGGTGACCCGCTCCGCACACCGCTGCGCCTCGGCGATGGCGGCCGCGCCGGCATCCTCGTCGCCCAGCAGCCGGTACAGCTGCGCCTGCCGCGACCGCAACAGGATGATGTCCTCGGTGGCACCGACCTCGGTGACGACCGCGACCGCCTGCTCGTAGTACTCGCACGCATCGGCGAACTCGCCGCGCATGGCGATCCGGTCCGCCAGCTCGGTCAGGGCGAACGAGATCCCGAACCGCTCGCCGAGCGCCCGGAACTCGGCGAGGGCACCCTCCAGGTACGCGTCCGCGTCCCGTCCTTCGTGGCCGAGCACGATCCGCATCTTGCCCAGGTGCAGCCGGGCCAGCGCGCACCCAGGGGTCCTCGTCGTCGAGCAGCGGTTCCCACGCGGGCAGGAACGCGTCGGGCGCCTGCAGCATGCGTTCCACCGGGGCGACGAGCCCTATCGCCGGGTGGCGGCGCCGGCTGTGCCGACTGCGCTGGCTGAATCGGTACGCCTGGTGGATCCACTCGGCGGCCAGGTGTTCGTCGCCCAGGCCGGAGGTGACGTACATCGAGCCCAGGGCGTACACCGTGGCCCGGACCTCGTCGGTCACCTCACCGGGCGTCGTGGTGGCCGCGGTGATCAGCTCGATGCCCTCGGTCTTGTGCCCGCCGAGCCACCAGTACCAGCCCGCGCCGGCCGCGAGCCGCATCGCCGCCTGCGCCTCGCCGGCCGCGAGCGCGCCGCGCATCGCGGCACCGATGTTGTCGTGCTCGGTCTCCAGCGTGGCCAGCCAGTCCAGCTGCTCGGCGCGGCGCAGGTGCGGTTCCGCGGTCTCGGCGAGCTCGGTGAAGTAGGCCAGGTGCGCACGGCGTGCCCGCTCCGATTCCCCCGCCTCCGCGAGCCGGTGCCCGGCGTACTCCTTGATCGTGCCGATCATGCGGTAGCGCGGGGTACTGTCGCCCTCGGCGCGCAGCAGCGACTTCTCGGCCAGCGCGATGAGCAGTTCAAGGACCTGCTCCGGCTCGACCTCGTCGCCCGCGCAGACCCGTTCGGCCGCTTCCAGGCCCGCCCCGCCGGAGAACACCGAGAGCCTGCGCAGGACCATCCGCTCGGCGTCGGTGAGCAGCTCCCAGCTCCAGTCGACCGCCGCGCGCAGCGTCTTGTGCCGCGGCAGCGCGGTCCGGCTGCCGCTGGTCAGCAGCCGGAACCGGTCGTCGAGCCGGCCTGCGAGCTGGTCGACGGACAGGGTGCGCAAGCGGGCCGCGGCCAGTTCGATCGCCAGCGGGATCCCGTCCAGGGCCCGGCAGACCCGCACCATCGTCGCCAACGTGTGGGCATCGACCGCGAGATCCCGGCGCACCGCCCGGGCCCGGTCCCGCAGCAGCTGGACGGCGGGTGAGGACTCGATCTCCTCTCCGTCCGCGGCCCCCTCCGGCAGGGCCAGCGGCTCGACCTGCCACAGTGCCTCCCCGGTGATGCCGAGCGGTTCCCGGCTCGTCGCCAGGATCCGCAGCCGCCGGCACTCCCCGAGCACCCGGTGGGCGAACCCCGCCGCGGACTCGATCACGTGCTCGCAGTTGTCCAGGATCAGCAGCGCCTCCCGCTCGCGGACCGCGGCGATGAGCCGGTCCGTCAGCTCCGCGTTCGGGGGCCCGCCGAGCAGAGCGTCCCGGAGACCGAGCCCGGCGAGCGCGGACTGTGCCACGTCGCCGTCCGCGCCGACGGCGGCGAGCTCCACCAGCCAGGCCCCGTCCGGCAGGTCGTCGAGCAGCGTGCGCGCGGTCTCCGTGGCCAGCCTGGTCTTGCCCGAGCCGCCCGGCCCGATCACGGTGGTGAGCCGGTGCTCGGCGATGAGCTCGCGGACCGCGGCGACATCCGCGCCCCTGCCGACGAAGGTGGTCAGCTCGGCTCGCAGGTTGGTTTTGCGGCTCGCTTCCCCCCGTCCCGGCCCGCTGCGTCCCAACTCGCCCCGGAGCAGCGCGACGTGCAGCGCGGCCAGCTCCTGCGAGGGGTCCACGCCCAGCGCGTCGGCCAGGGCCTCCCTCGCGCGCTGGTACACCAGCAGCGCCTCGCTGTCGCGTCCGGCCGCGGCGAGGGCGCGCATCAGCGCGGCGACGAGCCGTTCCCGCAGCGGGTGCGCGGCCACCAGGTCGGTCAGCTCCGTGATCATCTCCGCACCGCGCCCGAGGGAGACCTCCGCGTCGACCCACTCCTCCGTGGCGGTCAGGCGCAACCCCTCAAGCCGGGCGACCGCGGCGTCGAACGCGGCACTGTCCTGCAGACCGACATCCTGCATGGCCGCCCCGCGCCACAGCCCGAGCGCCTCACGCAGTAGCCGCACCGGCCGGGAACCGTCCTCGGTGCGGGACCGGCCCGCGATGACAAGGCGTTCGAACCGCACGGCGTCGACAGCTTCGTTCTCCACCCTCAACCGGTAGCCGTCGATCTGCCCCTCGACCACCCCGTCCGGCAGTGCCTTCCGCAGCCGGGAAACCAAGCGCTGCAGGGCGTTCGTCGCATCGGCGGGCGGGTGCTCCCCCCAGATCCAGTCGACGAGCGACGCCTTGGGCACCACCTGCCCCGGCTTGAGCGCGAGAGCGATCAGTAGTCCCCGCAACCGCGCGCCCGGCACGTCGACCGGACCGCCGTCGTCCGCGCGAACCTCCAATGGACCCAGCATCCCGATCTGCACCCGCTGATTTTGTCATGGGCGTGGGGCAGGCAACTTCGGAGCAGCCCAGGCGCCTTCGGAACAGTGCGAGCGCCTTCGGAACGATCCAGGCATCTTCGGATGCGGCTCAACGACACCCGACTGACCGGTAGTTGTTGGGGACCCGCACCCCTGGTGCGGCGAAGCGGTCCCAAGCACTCAGGGGTCGCCTTGCGCTGCTATCTTCTCGTTTCCCGCGGCGGCGGGGGTCGCATGGCGCGGGTCGCCATGGGCTGCGTCGAAGACGGAGGATGACGGGGGATTTGTAGCGTGTCGCATATCCGTGCAACCCTGCGCCGCTTGGCCGGCCTGGTACGGCGCTTACGTCTTCGCCGTGGCGATGCGGCAGTCAAGTCGTTGGAGAAAAGCCTGACCGCCCTCTCCCTCGGCCCGCGACCGTCGCCCGCGATCCGAGTGGGGCTGCGTAGGTACGCGCAGGCGGAGGGCCCTCTGACGCTGACCAAGCAACTCCTCGCCGGTTATTGGCTGTGGGGAATCACCGTCATCCCGGCACGTCAAGCCTTGGACGCCGTTACCGGACGCGATGTGCATTTCGCGGCTTGGTGGGAGAGAGCACTGCGACGTCTCACCCAAGCGAGCCCCGAAGAACTGGCCAGAGGAATCATCCCACTTGCCATCCTCGGCAGCCTGCTCACCCTCTTCCTCATGCTGTATTGGGTTGTATGGCTCCTGCTCTGGGGTACGGCCACCGGGACCTCTCCCTCCCTCTCCGCCAAGTCGGTCAACGCCCGCCGTTGGAAGCTACTCGGCAGGGGAAGCAGAGTGATCTCCGCCTGCGCTGCCGCACGAACGGCGCGGGGCCAGAGTCGGACCAAGAAGCTCGGTGCCGTGGCACGTGCGTTGGACAGCTACGCAAGCGCCATCGTCGTGGGAAGCCGTAGGCGAGGTACCGTCCATCGGAGATCCCACCGTCAAAGAGGCCTCAGCGAACACGCCCGCAAGGTAGTGGCGGTTCTCCGGCAGGCTGAATCCCGTCTCGACGAGGGGGCCGAAGATGACGCGCTGCGAGACATTGCGCAACTCGTCCTCACCAGCATGGACCGATACGCCACCGGTGCGCTGGGGACACTGCTCGACGCGTCAGTCCTCGCCGGCGTCACAGCCGTTCCTGACCGGGGACGCTACAAGCCGGTGGCTGCCGTGGCTGTGGTTGCGGCACTGGGCGTCGTGTTGACCCTGCTCGACGTGCCGGCCACGGTCACCACCTATGTGATCAGCGCGGTGGGGATCATTGCGCTCTCGTGGGCTCAACGTGGATCGGCGGGTGGAGGACTTGACCTGTTGGACAGTGTGCGGGGTATGCAACGTTCCTGAGCGCCGTACCGAAGGCGCGCGCCGCCGGGACGCCGCGTCAGGCGCGGCGACCAGTGGACGGGGCCTTGGGCCTGGCCGTGCGGTGGTCGTTCAGTCACCGCGACAGGCCGTTCCGTCGAGCATCAGGTTGAGGGTGAAGTCGAACCGGTCGTGGCCCTCGCCGGCGGTGAGCTCGGCGGCGTGGCGGGTGGTGTGGGGGAAGGTGTCGGCGGGCAAGGCGGTGAAACGGCGTAGCAGTTCGTCGCGGTCGACGACCCACACCGCGTCATCCTGTGCCGATCGTTGGCGCACGATCGATACCTCAAGGCAGTAGGCGGCCACGTACAGCAAGAGGGCGTCGATGGTCCAGGCGGCGGCCTGCGGGGCGACACCGCCGGCGAGCAGGATCGCCAGCATTCCTTCGCTGACGCGCAAGGTCTCAAGGTCGGTGGGTGCCATGGCGAGGGCGGCGCGGGAGATGCCGGGGTATTTCAGGTACTGGTCGCGGATCTGGGTGCACACGCCACGGATCTGCTCCCGCCAGGCCGCGGGGTCGGGCTCGGGCAGTACGAGCTCGGCACACAGCCGCCCGATGAGCAGTTCGTCGAGGTCGGCCTTGTTGACCACGTGGGCGTAGAGCGAGGCGGGTCCGGTGTCAAGCGCGCCTGCCAGCCGACGCATGGTCAGAGCCTCGTAGCCCTCTGTGGCGACAACGCCCAGCGCGGTGTCGATGACCTGCTCCACGGTGATCGGGGCCTTGCGGCGCCGCGGCCTGGGGCCGGCCTCGGCGTCGGGGTTCGGCGGCTGGTGGCGCGCCGCACGTCGCTCTCTCGGGTTCACCCCACCACTATAACTTGACACGAACACTGTTCGCACATAGAACACTGTTCGTGATGAGGGATGCGAAGCAAGACGTGGACGGGGACGGGGACGGGGACATAGACGTGGAAGAGAACGTGGACGTAGACATGGACTTGGACGTGGACGTCACCGTGGTCGGAGCCGGGCCGGTGGGCCTGGTGCTCGCCGCGGAGCTGGCGCTCTCCGGGGCGAGGGTGCAGGTTCTTGAGCGACTGGCCGAGCCGAGCGAAGCGATGAAGGCCGGGGCGATCAACGTGCCGACGGCCGAGGCACTCGACCGCCGCGGCCTGCTGCCCGCCGCCGAAAAGGTGCAGCGAGAGATCCTGGAGCGGGTGGGGTCGTTCGCCCGCAAGGCCGACGACCAGCAGCCCGGTGGTGGCCGACGAGCGCACGAGTCGCGGTTCACCGGGCATTTCGCGGGGATGGTCCTCGACGCCGACCTCGTGGACTGGTCCGATGCCGACCTCGCGGCGCACGCCGCGGTCGACGGAGCGAGGATGGTGCCGCAGCGTGAGCTGGAGGAGCTGCTGGCCGACCATGTCGCGCGACTCGGCGTACCGGTGCGTCGCGGGGTGGAGGTCACCTCGCTCGAAAACACCGGTGACGGCGTAAACGCCAGTGACGGCGTAAGGACGGGTGACGAGGTAATCGCCAGTGACGGCGTACCGGTTGGCACCACTGCCGGCACGGTGCGCACCCGGTGGCTGGTCGGGTGCGACGGTGGGCGCAGCACCGTGCGCCGCCTCGCGGGCATCGACTTCCCCGGCACCGATCCCGAACTCACCGGGCACGTGGCGGTCGTCGACATCGCCGACGCTTCGATGCTCGCGGACGGATGGGTGTGGTCGGCCAGGGGGGCGTACCGCTACGGGCCACAGCCCGGGCGGGTGGTCACCGTGGAGTTCGACGGCGCCACCGCAGACCGCTCGGCGCCGGTGACCCTGGAGGAGATGCAGGCCAGTCTGCGCCGGGTCTCGGGCACGGACGTCACGCTGACCGCGCTGCGCGGCCCCGCGACCCGTTGGACCGACAACGCCCGCCAGGCCGCGACCTACCGGTCGGGGCGGGTGCTGCTGGCCGGCGATGCCGCGCATGTGCACTCGCCGTTCGGCGGCCAGGGGCTCAATCTTGGCGTCGGCGACGCGATGAACCTCGGCTGGAAGCTCGGGGCCGTGGTCGCCGGGTGGGCACCCGAGGGGCTGCTCGACACCTACGACGCCGAGCGTCGTCCCCTTGGCGCCTGGGTGCTGGACTGGACGCGGGCTCAGACCGGGGTGATGCGCGGGGACGCCAAGTCGGCCGCGCTACGGGAGGTCGTCGGCGATCTGTTGCGCACTCGGGCGGGCACGACCTACGCGGTCAAGCAGATCTCCGGCGTCGCGCAGCGCATCGACCTGCCCGGCGACCATCCGTGGGTCGGCCGGTTCGTCCCCGACCTGTGGTTGAGGGACGGCTCTCGTCTCGTCGACCACGGTCACGACGGCGGGTTCCTGCTGCTCGACCGGACTCCGGACGGCGCGTTCGCCCGCCTCGCCGCGGCCTGGGCCGGGCGGCAAGTCAGCAGCGTGAGGGACCACCACGCGACGCCGACCGGGGTGTTGGTACGCCCCGACGGGGTGGTCGCCTGGGCCTCCGACACCACCGACATGGCCGCCGCCACCGGCCTCGAAGCCGCCCTGCACCGATGGGCCGGCGCGCCGTCGTCCTCACCTGCGTGCGAGCCGGTGGGCTGACCCGCGTACGAGCCGGTGGGCTGCTCCGACTACGAGCCCGTGAGCTGAGCTGCCCCAAGTACGAGCCGGTGGGCTGAGCCAGTGCGAGCCGGTGGGCTGAGCCCCTTCGGTGTCCGCCTCAGCCGACGTACTGAGCGATGACGTCGATCATCCAAGTCCTCCCATGAGCAGTCCGGCTCACCGCTTGCAGATGTAGTAGCCGCTGTGCCAGACCTTCACCCAGTGACCGGGCTTCCAGTGCTTGCTCCAGTGCCCGTTGTGCCACCGGTACTCCCAGTGCCCCTTCTGCCAGTGCTTGATCCAGAAACCCTTGTGCCAGACGCACTTGGCGTGCTGGCTCGCCACCGTCGTTGGACCTGCGGCCGGAGCGGCCGTTGCGGTGCCAGTCGTTCCGATGGCAGCGCCGCCGGCCAGCAGGGCGCCGGCGGCGGCAGCCGCCAACGAGCGCTTGATGTGCTGCGCGCGCATGGTGCGCACCTCCTTGCTCGCCTCCCCGCCCGCTGACGAGCGGGTCAGGCGGGATACAGGCGATTTAACAAAAAACTACCTCAGAAGGCCCCGGGCCGCCGGTCGACACAAAAGGGCTGGTCAAGGGCACCGCGGCCGACGCCCCCGACGCAGGCAGCGTCCGCGCCTCCGTACAGTTCCGTCCATCGTGATCGCGACTGTCGCCCCCTCGTGTTGGGGATTGCTCGCCCCTCACGCTCGCGACTGGTCGCGGGGGTCGGACGAGAGCGGCAGCGATGCCGGGCGAAGGCACGGACGCGCTTCGCCCAGCACGGGGATGTCGCAGTGTCGATGTCGCAGCGTCAATGCGCTTGCACAAGGGACTTGAGCGTCCTGCCCTATCGGGCGCCTAGGCTGGAGTGCATGCCTGTGCCTCCCAGCACCTATCCCCACGATGGCAGCGAAGCTCAGCGCATCTGGCTGGACGAAATCGGAATCGAGATCGGTAAGCTCACCGCACGCGGCGGTCTGCCGCTTCCCGATGACTTCGTGTGTGACTACAGCCCTGACAGCCTCCCCGTTCTGGAGAACGCCGCGCTCGCCTACCAGGCACAGCCGGGAGGGGCATCCAGCATCGACCTCTACCTCCGCGGGCTGGGCGCCTACCTCGGTGAGACGATCCTGTTCACGGCGGGAGGCCACTGGGAGCGCTCCGCGCACGAGGACGACGACCCCGCCGTGATCGTCGACCCCGTCCACAAGGCCGGGCCGGTCTACGTGTGCGACATCGTCCGCAGGGCGCTGGCCGAGGGCACCGGCGAGGTGTTCGCCGAGGAACACGGCTGGATGCAGATCGCCGCCGATGCGCAGAGGGTCAAAGACCCATCGTGGCGGCCGGTCAAAGCGGAAGACGGTATCCAGCGCCCCCGGGAACGCGCGTGACCGGGCGCGGACCCACTCGCAACCGCCCCTGATGAGTCGCTGGTTCCCCGACTGATGGATGACTGTTGAGTCGCTGCTTCCCGGAGCAGGTGGAATGCCGGGGCACCCGCGGGCAGCCCAGCCAGCTCTCTCGGTCCGGGCCGGGCCGGGCCAGGCCAGGGCGGTGCGGTCCGGGCCAGGGCGGCAATCGCCCCTACAGACTGCCTGTTTCATCGTCCGCCCTCCCTCCCATGTCACAAACGGCCGGGCTGTCTTGTCTTGAGTAGCGAAGACAGACGCTCACGTCAGGCAGGAAGGTGATGGGCATGCGGGTGTTCGTGGCAGGTGGGACCGGGGTTCTGGGGCGGCGGCTGGTGTCGCAACTTCTGGCCCGTGGTCACCAGGTGACGGCCACGACCACAAGTGCGGCCAAGCTGGGCCAGCTGGCGCAGGTGGGCGCGGATGGTGTGGTGATGGACGGGTTGGATGCGGCGTCGGTGGGTGAGGCGATCGCCAAGGCCCGGCCGGAGGCGATCGTGCACCAGATGACCGCGATCTCCGTAACGCACGCCGGTAAGCCCGATATCAAGCATCCGGACCGTTGGTTCGCCACCACCAACCGGCTGCGCACTGAAGGAACGGACCACCTGCTGGCGGCGGCCGAGGCCACCGGTGTGTCCCACGTCGTTGCGCAGGCGTACGCCTCGTGGAACGGCATCCGCGAGGGCGGCTGGGTGAAGACCGAACAGGATCCGTTGGACCTGCTTGAGGGGACGGCGGCGCATGTGGGGTTGAAGGCGTTGAGCCGTGTCGAGGACGTGGTCCTCAAGGCCGGCGGTGCGGTGATGCGTTACGGCGCGTTCTACGGGCCGGGCGCCATCGACGACCAGGTCGAGCTGGTGCGCAAGCGGCAATACCCGCTGGTGGGACGTGGTACCGGCTACAGCTCGTGGGTGCATCTCGATGATGCGGCGAGCGCCACCGTCCTGGCCGTGGAGCAGAAGGCGACGGGCGTCTTCAACATCGTCGACGACGAACCGGCTCCGGCGAGTGACTGGTTGCCACACCTGGCGGCGTGTGCGAGCGCCAAGCGGCCGATGCGGACCCCGGTGTGGTTGGCCCGGCTGCTGGCCGGCGACCAGGCGGTGGTGATGATGACCGAGGGGCGCGGCTTCTCCAACGCCAAGGCCAAGCGGGAGCTCGGCTGGCAGCTGCGTCATCCGTCGTGGCGGCAGGGCTTCAAGGAGGAGCTGGCGTGACCCTGAACAGGGAAAAGGCCGCGCCGTAAGAGGAGTTCGAGCAGTTGCGGCCGCTGCTGTTCTCGATCGCCTACCGGATTCTGGGCAGTGTGACCGAGGCGGAGGACGCCGTCCAGGAGACCTGGCTGCGCTATGCGGCATCCCCGACGCCCCCCGCCTCGGCCAAGGCGTTCCTGTCGGCCGTGGTGACCCGCATCTCGATCAATGTGCTGCGTTCGGCCCGCGTCCGGTGCGAGGAATACGTCGGGCCGTGGTTCCCGGAGCCGCTGTTGACCGATCCCTACCAGGACCCCGAACGCTCGGCCGAGCTGGCCGACTCGGTGTCCATGGCGGCCCTGCTCCTGCTGGAGCGGCTCACCCCGCTGGAGCGGGCGGTGTTCGTACTGCGGGAGGTGTTCGAGTTCGGCTTCGCGGACATCGCCTCGGCGGTGGGCCGCTCGGAGGCGGCGTGCCGCCAACTGGTGGTACGGGCGCGCCGCCACATGCACGCCGGCCGGCCCCGCTTCGAGGCCGACCGGCGCGAGCGCGAGCAACTCGCGCTGCGGTTCTTCGACGCCTTCACCGAAGGGGACATCGACGGGGTGCGGGAACTGCTCGCCGCCGACGTACAGATGGTCGCGGACAGCGGCGGCAAGGCCCCGCAGTGGGCCAACGGCTTCTACGGCGTCGACCATGTGTCCCGGGTGCTCGCCGCCCTCCTCCCGCCGTTCGTCCGCATCGGCGGCATCATGGAGCCGCATCAGGTGAACGGCCAGCCGGGCGCGATCTTCCGCGACCGGAACGGCAAGCTCACCCACACCTGGACCCTCGACATCCTCGACGGGCAGATCCAGACGATCCGCACGGTGAGCAACCCCGACAAGCTCGGACATGTCGGCCCCGTAGCGGATGCCTGGGCGATCCTGCGCGAAACGCGGCAGGCCCGCCGCGACGCGGACTGATCGCACGACCGACCGGGATTTCGGACCTTGTGGCGCTGGATGCAGCGGGCGCCAAGGCAAGGACACCGAGAGAAACCCGCCGAGAGAAACCCACCAGAGAAATCCGCCGAGGGCCATCACGGCAACGCCAAGGACCACCCACCTCACCGACTTCCAGCCACGGGAACTGCACACGGCGGAGGTGCACCGGCTGGTCGACGAGCTGCTGGCGTGGGCGCAGGCACTCGCCCCGCTCCGCACGCCTGCCAGGACCGCTCACCAGAACGCGTAGCAACCAGCAGGAAAGGTCATCCCGCGTCGCCCAGCCTTCGGAGCCAACGGCCTCCGGCCGCCTGCTCACCAGCCAGGCACTCGCCGCGCGCAGCGAGGGAGCATCCTGTCCCCCCGTTACTCATGCGGGAACTCCCCCACTTTGCGCAGCATCGCGAAGAGTCGGGTGGACGAGCTGGTGACGTCATTGACGCCTGCTGCGAGGATCTCGCTCGTTCTGGCAAGGTCTTGGGCGGATGCGTAGACGAATACAGGTACGTGCTGGCCGCATGCGCGAATCTCTCTCGCGAGCTCCAGGCCCGCATCCGCGTGAAAGCTGCCGTTCTCGTTCCGTGCCATGTCGGAGATGACCGCGTCGAACGGCGGTACCGCCGCCGACACAGCCTTGATTCCCTGATCAGTCGTCTCGACCTGCACCACGTCCACGCCCAAGGCCTGCAACTGCGCCGCCTCGTAGGCATTGTGCGAGGGATGGTCATCAACCCAGAGCACTCTTCGCAGGGGCGGGAGGGTGCTTCTGCTCTCCTCCTCCGGGTATTCGGACGCACTGACTGAAGCCAGTTTTCCCTGGATGTCGGCCGTGGTCTTCAAGAGCTTTTCCGAGACCTCCTGCACCGACAGCTCCGCCGACCCGATCTTTACGGTAAATCCCCGGGAGCCCATGACCTTCTTGATGGTGGGAAGCAGGCGCCAGATCACCAGACCGGCAATGATGGGCCATGCGAAAGTCGACAGCGCACCCAGCAGATCTACCGTACTTTGCATGACACAACCTGCCCCTGTGAGACGGAAAACAGGGTGATGGTCCCATCACATCGATCGTGCGATCGCTAGGCACGCGCGGCCGGCGGACCCAATGGCCTAACCGTGGTCACCATCGCGGCCAGCCTCGGGAGCGGACAGCGGCGACCGGCCCGAGACGTTCCCAATTCCCGCTATAGAGTCCCGCCCGTGAAGACATCCGGATCACTGCTCGACCGGCTCAAGGCCGACCGCGAGGCTGCCTTGCTCGCCGACTTCCCCTTCGAGTTCGACACCCTCGTCGAAGCCTTCGGCCCCCTTACCCACGTCGAACCGGTACGGCTGGCCTCCGGTGCCCCCTTGGAGCCGATCGCCAAGGACCACGGCGGCGGTACGTACTTCCTGTGCGGTGAGGGCGACGACGAGCACCGCCCAGTACTGTTCGCCGACTCCGAGGGCTCCGCCGGGCTCATAGGAACCAACCTCCGGGACGCACTGCTCCTGCTCATCGCCCTGCCGTGCGCCGACGAAGCCCTGCACTGGGAAAAAGCAGGCCGGGAAATGGACGAGCAGGCACTCATAGCCCTCCGCGACGAGAACGACGCCGAGTACATCGAGGCCACGGAACTGGAAGACCTGCCCGGGATGCGCACCGAACTCCTCAACCGCCTCGGCCTGGCCCCGGCCCCTCCCCTGACCGCACTGCTGGCACGCGCCCGCGCGGCCGCCGCGCTCAACCCCTCCTACGTACTCATCAACGAACACGGCAACACCTACCGCCAGGACTGAAAATCGCCTCGGCCGTGCCTGGCCTCCACTCCAGACAACTCGTCGGTCCGAGGGCACCACGCCGTCGGGTGCGACCGGCGACCCCGGGCGGCGGCCACCGGCCGCCCTTTCCGAGCACACCAAGACTCACACCAACAACCACACACAGTGATGAGTGCGTGGCATTCCGTTGATTCAGTTCAGGCTCTTCCACGCGGGCCAAAAAAATTCGGTCGATGATGTCGAGAACGCGTGACGGGCTCCGTCCCCGGGGTGAAGGCGACCACAATGGGTCGCATCAGCACCGAGGAGAGACACGATGGCCAAGTACTTGCTGCTCAAGCACTACCGCGGCGCCCCGGCTGCGGTGAACGACGTACCCATGGAGCGGTGGACGCCGGAGGAGATTTCGGCGCATGTGCAGTACATGCAGGACTTCGCGGACCGGCTGGAGAAGACCGGCGAGTTCGTCGACGGTCAGGCGCTCGCCCCGGAGGGGATGTGGGTCCGGTACGACGGTGAGGGGCGCCCGCCGGTCACGGACGGCCCGTTCGCCGAGACCAAGGACCTCATCGCCGGCTGGATGGTGATCGACGTCGACAGTGACGAGAGGGCCGTCGAGCTGGCCGGGGAGCTGTCGGCCGCTCCTGGGGCGGGCGGGAAGCCGATCCACGAATGGCTCGAGGTGCGCCCGTTCCTGACCGCGCCGCCCACCATCACGGAGTGACCTCTCAGGTGTCTCACATGGACGAGGCCCTGCTCAGGAGCCTCACCCCGAGCGTGCTCGCCGTCCTCGTCCGCCGCGGAGCCGACTTCGCGGCGGCCGAGGACGCCGTGCAGGACGCGCTGGTCGAGGCGGTCCGTGTCTGGCCGGCCGAGCAGCCGCGGGATCCCAAGGGCTGGCTGGTCACCGTGGCCTGGCGCAAGTTCCTCGACGCGACCCGCGCGGACGCCGCCCGCCGCCGGCGGGAGGAGCGCGTCGACGAGGAGCCGGCGCCCGGCCCCGCGTCCGGGGTGGACGACACGCTCCAGCTCTACTTCCTCTGCGCCCACCCTTCGCTGACCCCGTCGTCCGCGGTCGCGCTCACGCTGCGCGCGGTCGGCGGGCTGACCACCCGCCAGATCGCCCAGGCCTACCTGGTGCCCGAGGCGACCATGGCGCAGCGCATCAGCCGCGCCAAGCGCACCGTCTCCGGCGTTGGGGTCTCCCCTGCTGGAGCGAAGCCGAGAGCTCGGGGAAGGTTCGACCAGCCCGGCGACGTCGCCACCGTGCTGCGCGTCCTCTACCTGGTCTTCAACGAGGGCTACTCCGGCGACGTCGACCTCGCCGCCGAGGCCATCCGGCTCACCCGGCAGCTCGCGGCCCAGATCGACCATCCCGAGGTCGCGGGGCTGCTCGCCCTCATGCTGCTGCACCACGCCCGGCGCGCCGCCCGGACCGCCTCGGACGGCAGCCTGGTCCCGCTCGCCGAGCAGGATCGAAGCCGGTGGGACACCGAATTGATCGCCGAGGGCGTCGCGATCCTGCAGGCGGCCCTCGTGCGCGACCGGCTGGGCGAGTTCCAGGCCCAGGCCGCCATCGCGGCACTCCACGCCGACGCGCCCACCGCCGAGGAAACCGACTGGGTCCAGATCGTCGAGTGGTACGACGAGCTCGTGCGCCTGACGGACAGCCCGGTCGTCCGGCTCAACCGCGCGGTGGCCGTCGGCGAGGCCGACGGACCGCGCGCCGGGCTGGCGGCGCTCGCGGAACTGGACGACTCACTGCCCCGCCACACCGCGGTGGCGGCCTACCTCTACGAGCGCGACGGCGACCTGGCGACGGCGGCACGGCTGTACGCCGAGGCGGCCCGCCAGGCACCCAACCTCGCCGAACGCGACCACCTGACGCGCCGGGCCGCCCGGCTCAACGCCCGCCGGTGTCGTTGACGGACCGCGCTCGGCCGGCCGCTCCGTGCCGTTCGGTAGTGGGGTTGTCGTGGGGCCATCCGCCTGCCTGCTCGGTGCCTTTGCTCAGTCCTTCCCCTGCCCCGAGAGGGGTGGGATGGAGATCAGGGGTTTGAAGTGGCCCTTGGGATGGGGTTCGCCGATGGGGTTGCCTTCGGCTTCGACCCAGGCATGGGCGGCGAAGGGGTGGGTGCGTACGCCGGTGCACCAGGTGGGCCAGGTGCCGCGCAGGCGGCAGAGCAGGGCGGTGGCGATGGAGCGTTGCAGACAGCCCTGGCCGGCGCAGCGCAGGCTGACCGAGACGACCGCTTCGCGGGCGGCGAGGGTGTGGTCGGCGGTGGCCGGTGGGGCGCCGCGGCGGGCGAATTCCAGGATGCGGCGCAGGCGGGCGGGTTTGGTCTTGGCCAGGAGGCGGGCCACGGCAACGGCCAGGAGAGGTACGGGACGGCGGTGCAGAGGGAGGCGGGGCCGTTCGGTCAGGGCGACGGGGAGGCTCATGTGGTCACCAGGTCGGCGGTGCGCAGCTGGGTGAGGACGGCGGTGACGTCCTGTTCGGCGCGGGCGGGGTCGATGTGGTGCCGGGTGGCGAGGTCGGCGGCGATGGCCTGGGGGGTGCGGCCGTCGAGGAGTTGGCGCAGTACCTCGGCGCCGGTGGTGTTGAGTTGCCAGTAGCGGCCGGTGCGTTGGTTGAGCAGCACGGTGCCGTCGTCGGTGTCGGTGCAGACCACGTCAGGGTGCAGGTGCATGGCTGTCGGTCGTCCTTTGGGCGGGTGTGGGTCGGGCGGGCGAGGGTGGGATGGGGTGGGCGTGGGGCAGTTGGGAGTGGTTCAGTCGGGCGTGGGCCAGTTGGGCGTGGGTCAGTTGGGCGTGGGTTGGGTGGCTGCGCGGAGCCAGGTTTCGCAGCCGATGAGGGGTTCCAGGGCGATGTTCATGGCGTTGGTCGCCTGGGGGGCCAGGAGTTGGCGGCGCAGTTCGGCGGGGTTGATCAGGCCGTGGGCGGCCAGGGCCGAGTCGTCGAAGAGCGTCAGCAGGGTGGGGATGTTGCGGCGGAGGCCGGTGTTGGCCTCATCGCTGAACTCGCCCTTGGTGGCGCGGCCCAGCACGGTGGCCGGGACGATGCCGCGCATGGCCCGGGCGAGGAGGGGTTTGTAGTGCCAGGGGCCGGCGTGTTCATGGGTGCGGACCCGTAGGACGGCCTCGACGACGCGGTCGTCGAAGAACGGCGAGTCGAGTTGGACGCCGGCGTCGACGAACGGGCGGGCCAGCAGCCGGTACCAGGGGGCGCTGGTGCGTATGGCGAGGAGGGTTTGGTGCTGGCCGAGGTCCGTGGAGAGGGGCTCGGCGTGGGTTGCGGTGTGGCGGAGGGCCTCGCGGGCGGTCTCGATGGCCTCGGGGGTGACCCAGGTGGGGGCGCGTAGCGGCCACAGGCCCCAACCGAGGCTGGGGCGGCGTTCGCGCGACGGTGGGTCGGTGAGGTGGTCGGCCTGGGCGCGCCACCACGATGCCTGGGTGCCGGGGTGGGTCAGGGCGGCCAGGGTGTGCAGCAGCGGCCAGCGTTTGAGGGCAGCGTAGCCGCGGACGTGCCGCAGCGCGGTGACGGGGCGGCGGCGCAGCAGGGGGTGCAGGTAGCCGGGGAAGGGGGTGAAGAGCTCATCGCCGCCGTGTCCGGCCAGGTGGTGGTGGGCTTGTCGGTCGGCCAGCAGCTGTGCGGTGTGGCGGGTGCGCGCGGCGGTACGGACGAAGGGGTAGGGCTCTTCGGTGTCGGTGCAGCTGGCCGGGTCGGTGAAGAGGGCCGGGAGGTCGGCGGGGGGTATGACGAGGTGTTCGGCCTGGTCGAGGGCGTCGACGGAGTGGGCGGCGAAGGCGGCGTCGTCGTTGCCTGCCTCGGCCTCGCCCCACCGGAAGGTGAGCAGGTCGGGGGTGGTACGAGCGGCGAGGAAGCACAGCGAGGTGGAGTCCATGCCGCCGGACAGGTCGCTGCTCAGCCGGCCTGTGGTGGGCCTGCGGTCGGCGAGGGCGGTCTGCAGGGCCTCGCGAACGGCTGTGGCACCGGCGGCGAGGGAGAGGTCCGGGATGGGTGGCTGCCACCAGCGGACCGTACGTGTCTGCCGCTCTTGCAGCACCAGGTAGTGGTCCGGGGGCAACGCGGAAATGCCTGACCACAGGGGTGCGTCGCTCAGGGGCGGGGGAACGAGTCCGCCGCAGGCCACGCGTAGGGCCAGGGCGCGTTCGTCGATTCCGGCGCCGGTCATCGCGGCCAGCGCATCGGCACGGTCGGCGGCGATGGGCAGGCCGTTGAGGTGGGTGTGGTAGATCCGGTGTAGTCCGGTGATGCTGCCTTGTACGCGGGTCTGTCCGTCGACCGAGGCGACAACGTGGCAGGAGCCCGGGAGTGCTGCGGCGAAGGCGTCGACGTCGGCGATGCTGCGGATGCGTGCGGTGAGTTGGGACAACCGCGTGGCGGTGACCGGGCAGATCCCGATCACCGCCACCTGCACCGGGCCCGCCGTGGCCACCTGTAGTGCGTCAGGCAGCCACCTGCCCACCAGCCACGGGCGTCCAGAGGCATGCGAGTACACCTGGGGCGCCGACCAGGGCACCTGCGCACGAACCTCTTCCGTGGACGCCGTATCCGGGAGGACCACGAACCCAGCACCGGTCATCTGTGCTTACTCCTACCAGTCAGCCGTCGAATCAGCTGGTGATGCTCAGCCAGCTGCCGAACCAGCTGGTGATTGCCAGTCAGCTGCCGACAGCCAGAGGGACGGTCAGCCGCCGTAGTGGCCGAAGATGTCCTTGCCCCAGCCGATGAAGCCCAGCGTGTCCTCGTTGAACTCGCCGACCTCGACCAGCATCGGGGCTGCGTACGGCTCCACGGTCGACAGCTCGTTCTGCTCTTCCATATCAGCCTCCATGGGTATAAAGCGGCAGTCATCCGACTGCACCGGCTCAAGCTAACACCGAAAGAACGCGCCATGATCGAATTTATTTACGGGTGCGGTGGCGGCGGCCGGGTGCGGTGGAGCGGGGCCGGGAACATACCTGCTGATCGGAGGCGGATCGAGGTGCTGGAGGGGATCAATCCGTTTTGCTGTGAGCGGAGTTGAGGAAACTTACGGCTTTGACTGGGGCGTTCGTCGGGGCTTGCTCGCAGGCTTCCTTGGGGGCTTCCTCGGGGGCTCCTTCGTGGGCTTCCTCAGGGTCTCCCTCGCGGGCCCCCCGGGGGGCTTCCTCCCAGGACTCCTCAAGGCCTCCCTCGCAGGCTTCCTCGGGGCAGTTGCACGAGACCTTCTGGCTGGTCCACCTCCTGGGCGCCTCCCGGCAGTTGACCCACGGCGGGCCGGCCGCCCCCGTGCACCGGCGGCGGCCCGCCGTGAAGTCCCGTCCGCTCAGACGAAGTCGATGCGCTCCTCGCTGACCGGGTAGCCCACCCTCGCGAAGTGTGCCGCCATCGGCAGGTTCGTCTGGTCGGTGGCGGCCGCGATGCGCGTCGCGCCCCGCGCCACCAGATCGTGGGTGCACTCCACCAACAAGTCGTAGGCATAGCCGTTTCCGCGCTGCTCAGGCAGGACACCGATGAAGCCGATGCACGGGCCTGAGGGGTTGTGCGCAGGGACGTGGAAGCCTGCCAGTTCGCCGGCCGGGGTGTAGGCCAAGCGCCACCAGCTCCGCGGCGAAGGCATCCAGGTGAGGATTCGCAAAAACTCCTCGACGGCCCCGTCCCTGCCGTACTTTTCGATGTCGTGCCGGTCATGGGCGTCCAACGAGCCTTCCTGGACCCGGCGCACCACGCTGCGGATGACATCGTCGTCCGGCTCCGGCCGGTACTCCAGGCGCCCGGTGCGCTCAGGGAGCGCACAGTCCACGGTCCAGCTGTAGCGGTAGCGCTCGACCAGCTTGTGAAGGCCGGCCGCCTGGGCTGCCGCCATCCGGGCTTCGGCTGCCGCCCGTACGTCAGGCTTCTCGCGCCAGCCCGGCGGCAGCAGCAGGCTGTACTCGGCGTGAAGCGGTGCGGCGCGCAGCAGTTGGACCGCGGCCTCGGCGTCGGTGAAGTCGAACCAATCAAGGGCGATGGGCTTTTCGTCCCCGGGCTTGGCCCACCAGGCGGCACGGGCGACCACAACGCCGTCGCGCAGGGCGACCCAGGTCCACTCGGGCCGGTACTCGCCGCCGTCGGCAATCATGCCGTAGGCATCACCGAGGACGGCGCGGCCGACCAAGCCCCGGTCGGGCAGCGAAGCGAACAAGGGGGTCTCGCCCGCGACCAGCGGACGGATGACCAGTTCAGTCATGTGAAGCGATCCTTCGGGAAAGTGACGCGAAGTGACGCGCTCCCGAATCAGACCCTTGACGCCCGACGGACGGGGCGGGAGCGCACAACAGCTGTGGTGATGAGCATCGCTCTCGCCTCCTCTCTACGATCACGGGCGCCCGCCCACCCTAGACGCGCACGCACGCAGAGGTCCACGCAATTACCCACCCGTACACATCCGTTGTTGGTGCCAAGTGGGCTCCCAGGCCCGGCACCGCCCCGACGCCCGTGCGCATGGCGTACGTCACAGGTGACTTACTGTCGATCGCCCACTACCGACCCACTACCGACCCACTGACGGAAAATCCCTACCGTGAAGGCCGGAAGCAGCGCAGACTCGTCCCATGGCTGATATGGCGTCGTTCCGGGAAGCAGTCACCGCGTGGGTGGCCGGCGGCCCGGGTGACTTGGCGCGCGATCTGGCGGCGCAACTGCCTGTCCGGGCAGCTGTCCTGCTCGAAGGGCCCAGCGACGCCGCGGCAATCAACGCACTGGCCGCCGGCCGCGGCCGGGACCTGGCAGCCGAAGGGGTCTGCGTACTGCCGATGGGTGGTGCCATGAACGTCGGGCGTTACGCCCGCCTCCTCGGGCCACCAGGTCTGGGCCTACGCCTGACGGGACTGTGCGACGAAGCGGAGCGCCGCTACTACGCCCGCGCCCTGGAACACACCCAGGCAACACAACAGGCGGTCCAGGCACCACAACAGGCGGTCCAGTCAACGCAGCAAACGTTCTTCGTCTGCGCAGCGGATCTGGAAGACGAACTCATCCGCGCACTGGGCGTGACACGGGTGGAAGAGCTCGTCCGGGCCGAGGGCGACCTGCGCGCCCTGCAAACGTTCCTACGTCAGCCCGCGCAGCAAGACCGCACCCCACAACAGCAGTTGCGGCGCTTCCTCGGCACGAAAAAGGGCCGCAAAATCCGCTACGGCCGCCTCCTCATCGAAGCCCTCGACCCCCACCACACACCCGCCCCACTCGACCACCTGCTCATCAGCCTCTGACCACTCGCCGACGTCAACCATTGAGACGTCAACCATTGAGCTGTCACCCCCCACAGCAACCGACGCAACACCGTCCGCTGCTGCGCCGTCCGCGAGGCTCAGGAGGAGAAGCCGTACCGTCCGCGCAGACGGACGAAATGGGCGGGCGTGAGGACCCTACGGCGTTCCAGGCCGGTCGCAGTGCGTACGAAAGACACCACCTGCTCACGACCACCCGGCCCGATGGGCTGCACGAGGCGGCCGCCGCAACGCAGTTGCTCGACCAGCGGCGACGGGACCTCCGGGAACGCTGCGGAGACGATGACCGCGTCGTACGGAGCACGGTCCGGCACCCCGCCGCTGCCGTCACCGATGCGCAGTTCAACATTGCCGATGCCCTGACCATCGAGGTTGCGCCGTGCCTGATGTGCGAGCTCCGGCCACATCTCGATGGTCACGACATCGCCGGCCAACCGGGCGAGCAGTGCGGTCTGGAAGCCGAGGCCGGTACCCACCTCAAGGACGTGGGCGTCCCCGCTCATCTCAAGACCCTCGATCATCATCGCGGAGAGCGAGGGCTGCGTGGTCACCTGACCGTGAGCGATCACGATGGGTACGTCCTCGTAGGCATACTCCTGATGACCGAGAGGGACGAACGCCGCCCGAGGCGTTGCGTGAACAACCTCAAGGAGACGTTCATCCCTGATACCGGCCGCGCGAAGGGCCCGTACGAGATCCTCGGGCGAAGAAGCGGCTTCAGTCATCGCGCTGCCCTCCGTGTGACGCCTTCAGCCCCGCGATGCCCTCATGCCCTCATGCCCTCAGCCTCACGAGCGGCACGGGAACCGCAGCAGTGGCCCCAACCGGTCCGGACCCCAGCAGGCAGCCCCTCGCAGTCCCGTCAACGACCACACCCTTCAGCTCACCACACGCAGGTGCCGGCCTCAACCACACCCGAGCCCTCGTCCCGCGCACCCTTTTTGGCAATGGCATCCATTTTCATACAGGCAGGCTCAGCAGGGTGAGCAGCGCCCGTCAGGCGAAGTCGGTGGCGGGCTCGGTGGCGTAGCGGCTCATCGCTTCGATGTTGGCTTGGAGGGTCAGTGCCTGGCCGCTGGCGATCATGTCCCGCAGGTCCCGGAAGTACTGCACGTAGAGGTCTGGTGTGAACGTACTGAGCATGACGGCGGGTTGGTCGGTCACGTTGGCGAAGGTGTGCGGGGCTCCGGGCGGGACCATCACGAGCGTGCCGGCCGTCGCGTCGTAGTCCTTCTCCCCGACGGTGAACCGCACGGTGCCGGAGATGATGTAGAAGCCCTCGTCGTGCTGGGCGTGACGGTGCTGTGGTGGTCCGGGCGTGTGCGGCGCGAGGACGGACTCGGCGATTCCGAGACGGTGACCGGTGTTGCTGCCGTCTTCGAGAACGCGCAGGCGTGTGGTGCCCAGGAAGATCGTCTCTCCGTCGGCCGGGCCGACCACCGATACGGCGGGGGCGGTGATGGGCTCGCTGGTCTTCGGTTCCTCAGTCATGCTTCGATCCCACAGCCAGGGTCCTGGGACTGTCCAAGTCCCCTTCTGTGAGCTCGATACCGTCCGGGTATCGTCGCACCATGGAGCTACGTACGCTGCGCTATTTCGTGGCGGTCGCAGAGGAACTCCACTTCGGCCGGGCCGCCGTGCGGCTGCACATGACCCAGCCGCCCCTGAGCCGGGCGATCAAGCAGCTGGAGACCGAAGTCGGTGCCCCGTTGTTCGACCGGTCGTCCGCCGGTGTCACGCTCACCCCGGCCGGGGCGGTTCTGCTCGATGAGGCGCGCGCCCTGCTCGACCAGGCCGACCGGGTACGTGTGCGCGTGGCCGCGGCGGCCGGCACCGCCACCCTGACCGTCGGCATCCTGGGCAACGGCAGCGACCCGGGCGCCACCCGGCTGGCCCGCGCCTACCACCGACGGCACCCGCGCGTCGAGGTGCGCATCCGCGACGCGGACCTGACCGACCCCACCTGCGGGCTGCACGCCGGAGTGGTCGACGTCGCCCTGACCCGCGGGCCGTTCGAGGAGACCGGGCTGACCGTGTACGAGCTGCGTGCCGACCCGGTGGGAGCCCTGCTGCGCGCCGACGATCCGCTGGCCCGCCGCGACAGCCTGCGGCTGGCCGATCTCGCCGACCGCCGCTGGTTTCGGTTCCCGGAGGGCACCGACCCCGACTGGCAGTCGTATTGGAACGGCGGGGAGCCTCGCGAGGGTCCGGTGGTGCGCGCGGTGCAGGAATGCCAACAAGCGGTTCTCTGGAACGGCACGGTCGGCATGACTCTGCTGGATCACGCGCCGGTGAAGGGGCTCACGGTGGTGCCGCTGATCGACATGCCACCGAGTCGCGTCGTGGTGGCATGGAGCGCAGGCGACACGAATCCACTGATCCGCTCATTCCGCCAGATCGCCGGCGCCGCCTACCGCGACTGAGCGCCTCGCCCCGCGCCGCCTACCGCCACTGAGCGCCTCGCCCGCGGCACGCCGACCCCGACTGCTCACTCATCGCACCGCACATGGCCCTCCAGGTATGACCGGCGCTCAGCCGGCAGCAGGGTTCATTCACCACGGTACGGTCCGACCCCAACGATCCAGATACTCGAGACCAGGCTTCCCCAGCCTCGACAGCAGAACGTCCACCACCTGCGGGACGCTCTCCTCGAGGGTGAGTGGTGCTTCTGGCCCCCCTAGCGCCGTGCGGACCCAGCCAGGCGCCATGAGCACGAATGCGCGCTGGGTCTCGGACTGTCGGGCCGAAAAGCTACGCATGAACATGTTCAGGGCCGCTTTGCTGCCCCGGTAGACCTCGCGCAAGCCGGTCGTGTTGTTCGTGATGCTGCCTTGCCCGGAGGACATCGCCCCGATGAGTCCGGTCGGAGACACGAGGTCTTCCAGTGTTTCGATGACGCGCATGGGGCTGAGCGCGTTGGTGACCATCACCTCAACGAAATCGGCGGTCGGAACCGCACCGATCGGCGTCTGCTCATGGTTCGTGGTCCCTGCGTTCACGAACAGCACCTCGAGTTCTCGGTGCGCGAGACGCTCATGCAGGGGGGCCAATTGAGTCGGCTCGTTGATGTCGAGATGCTCGACGGAGACGCGTCCGTCGGAGCGGTCCGCGAGTTCGTGCAACAGCGTTCGAGCAGTGGTGTCTCGGACCGTGCCGATGACGTTCCATCCTCTGTCGAAAAATTCGGCCGCCATCGCGTGGCCGAGACCGCGCGACGCCCCGACAATCAGAGCGGTCGGCGTGTGCCGGTCCGCGGGAGTTGATGACACTTCGCGTCATCTCCCTTCATAGAACGGTCTGTTCAGCTCAGATCGAGCTGCCGGGCTTCTTCCTGACGCGCTTTCGAGTCTTTCCGCTACGCCGTCTTCAGGGCACGTCCAGGGCGCAGATTTGTACGATCACCCGCGTGACAAGAGCATTCATGACGGAATCCGCCGCTGTGCAGCCCGACGATGTGCGTGTCATTCGCGCACTCCAGGTCGCTCCGCGGGCCTCCTTCGCCTCGATCGCGGCCGCGCTCGGCCTCACCGAAGGCGCTGTCAGCCGCCGTTATCGTCGGCTGCGCGCCGATGGCATCATCCGTGTCGCCGGCGTCGTCGATCCCGGGGCGTTGGGACAGAGCAAGTGGCTGGTCCGACTGGGCTGCCGCCCCGGCAGCGCTGTCGCGATCGCCGACGCACTCGCGAAACGCGACGATGTCAGCTGGGTAGCCCTCGCCGCGGACTCCAAAATCACCTGCGCGGTCCGATCCCGCACTCGGGAACAGCGCGAAGACCTACTCGGTCACCGACTTCCACGCACCGCAGCCGTGATCGACATCAATGCGTCCGCAATACTCCGTCAGTTCGTCGGAGGCCGAGGCCACTACTGGGCCGCTCTACGCGGCACGCTGACTCCCCATCAGGAATCGATCCTCGGGAATGACGGCGCCCCTTTTACGGAATCCCCGGTTGTCACTCACGATCCCGTGCACCTCTCCCCAGAGGACGAAAGGTTGCTCGACCTCCTCGCCGCGGACGGTCGCGCCAGTCTTGTCGAGCTCGCCGCAGCGGCGGACCTCACCCCTGGGCGCGCATCGCGCCGCCTTCAGTCCCTCCTCCTGCGCCGCGTCGTCCATATAGATGTGGAGATCGCCGCGGCAGCACTGGGCTATCACGCTCGGGCGAATCTGTGGCTCCTGGTGCATCCGTCGGCGGTCAAGAGCGTCGGACGCGCGCTTGCCCAGGAACCCGAGATCGCCTTCGCCGCGGCCGTCTCCGGGCCGTACAACATCCATGCCGTCGCGCACTGCCGGGATCTCGACGAACTCTTCGAATTCACTTCGGACCGTATCGGGTCCATGCCCGGAGTCCAGAGCATGGAAGTCTCTCCTCTGGTTCAGCAGATCAAGCAGGCCGGCACGCTCCTGTCCGGCGACCGTCTCGTCGAGCCGCGAAGCACTCGCCCGCGACGCTGAGGACGCGCACCCGCGAATCGGCCCTGACCTGCTCGAACCGGGTGCGGTCGTTGAGGTTCACAGCGGGACCGTGAAGGCAGCGTCGCTCCTGGGCCGACCCGGCCCGTCACAGGCCGGACGGATCTTCGTAGTCAGCCTGCTTCGTAGTCAGCCTGCCGCGGGACGTCCTCGAGGCGGCCGGTCACCACCAGATCGCCCTCCGGGGTGCGCCGCGCGAGGTCGCCGGTACGGAAGTAGCCGTCGGTGGTGAAGGAGCGTGCGTTGTGGTCGGGCGCCCGGTAGTAGCCCCGCAGGGTATACGGACCGCGGACGAGGAGTTCGCCCAACTCCCCGTCGGGTACGTCCTTGCCGTCGACGTCGACGATGCGGATCTCGTCGTCGGGTGAGAGCGGGCGGCCCTGCGTGGTGAGCACGGGATCGTCCGGAGCGGCGGGCGGGGTGAGAGTGATCAGCCCCTCAGCCCTGTCGAAGACCTGCTGCAGGCGACAGCCCTCGGGGCCCATCCGTTCGGCGGTCGCCCGATGCAACGGCGTGCCACCGATCTGCACGAGACGCAGACTGCTCAACTCCGCCTGGGCGGCGGGAAGTTCGTCGATCCAGTGCCGGGCCACGGCAGGCGCCAGCGACATGAGGGTGACCCGCTCCCCCTCGATGACCGGGAAGCATTCGGCGGGTTCGGGGTTCTCGACCAGGACGACCGTGCCGCCGACGGAGAGGGTGCCGACGATGCCGGGGCAGCCGAAGGTGAAGTTGAACGCGGCGGGCAGCGCGGCGAGATACACGTCGTTCTCAGTGAGCGACACCAGCTCGGCGGCGGCCCGCGCCTGG
This sequence comes from Streptomyces sp. NPDC059649, assembly GCF_042734445.1. Lineage (NCBI taxonomy): Bacteria > Bacillati > Actinomycetota > Actinomycetes > Kitasatosporales > Streptomycetaceae > Streptomyces > Streptomyces sp. NPDC059649. The sequence continues at coordinate 331,917 of NZ_JBHWDV010000001.1, read as the reverse complement.
TAGGCGTAGTCGTTATGGGTACGCGGAACGAGCCTCGGCGGCACGACCACCGACGACTCCGCGATGGCACCGCCGGAGACCAGGAAGAACGCCACCTGGTCGGCGCTCCGCGCATGCGCCCGCTCGGGCGGGGCGTCGATGGAGTCCAGCGGGAAGTAGTGGCAGCCTGACGGGTCGGTCGAAAGGCCGCCGCACGGGGACGAGGCGCCCGGCGCCTCGAAGGTGAACACCCGCCGGAGGAAGGGACCTTGGGCCGCGATGTCCGCGGCCATCGCCTTGTGATCGAAGCCCTGGTACGTCGAGGGGCCGACGTAGCCGACGGCCTCTGCGACCCGCACGACAGGGGAGACCTCGGACGCGCGGTGCGAGACCGGGCAGAGCACGGGAATCGCACCGACGCGCATCAGCGCAAAGACGGTGATGACGAACTCGGGAACGTTCGGTAGCTGGACGACGACCCGCCCGCCGGGCCGGAGGCCGCGCAGCCGGAATCCGGCGGCCATACGGTCCACGCGCCGGTTGAGGTTCGCGTACGTGAGGCGGGTGCCGCCGTGCACGACCGCGGTCCGCGGGCCGTACTGCAGGGCCCAGCTGCGCAGCAGGTTGTCCAGCGTATTCCCACGCCAGTGGCCGGCCGCCCAATAGCGGTCGACGAACTCCTCGGGCCAGGGCGTACAGCCGTCGAGCAGGGATGCCATTCGCTTCCTCCTGTACCGGTCCGGGGCAGCGCCGATTCGACGACCGGGGCTCCAAGGCAACCATCCCGCCGTCTTGGCCTGTGATCTCGACCTTGATCTTGACCTTGACAATCCAATGCGCCAACCCCCTTCTCCGCAATGTGCTTTCCCCACCATGGAGGCCGGATTCCCTCAGCCGAAACTCCAATGGGCGCCGCTGACCAGGGCCACCGACGAACACCACCAGCTCAGAACACGAGTCGCTGCTTGCGTACTCAGTCGCGGCGGCTGGACGGCAGAGCCGAACCGCCTTCCGCAATCGCCGGATTGTGGCGCTACGTGTGGACGGGCGACACCGCGGGGCGTGTGCTACGCCAACAGCGGCGACTGGTCAGCCGCCAAGGGCTTCATCGCGAAGGACCGCATCAACTGCCGAGGCTCGGAGCCCAGGAAAGGACGGCAGGACGCGCGCCAGCCGCTGTCGTCGGTGCGGCTCGGCGCTGATGGGCGCGCCGTGGGGGGTGGTGGGGGGTCGAGCCGGCCGGCCGGGCGGTGCCGCCGCTGAGGGGAAGCGGCGGGCACCACGTCGGCCCGCGTGCGAGTCGCGGTCACGTGCGAGTCGCGGTCATCCGGAAGCGGACTCAGTCCCAGAGCTGGGCCTCAGTCCCAGAGCTGGGCGATGAGGTCCTTCGCATTGCTCTGCTGGGTCTCGGTCGGGAAGCTCGGCGTGCCGGAGACCTTCGGCAGCTTCGCCGCAGCGGCCTTGTCGAGCGTGCCGGCCTTCTTCATGGCGATCATCAGAGCCGGGCGGGCGTATCCCTTGAGCCTGAGGTTCTGGCCCTCGGTGCTGTAGAGGTACTCCAGCCAGAGACGCGCGGCCGCGGGGTGCGGCGCATTCTTGTTGATGGCCTGCGAGTAGTACTGGGAGAACTTGCCGTCCGTGGGAACCGTGACCTTCCAGTCGAGGCCCTTGGACTTGAACTCGTCGGTGTACCCGGCGTTGAGGTAGTCCCAGTCGATGCTGATCGGCGTCCGGCCCTTCGCGACGCTGGCCGGGGTGGATTCGACGGGCGTGTAAATGCCGTTTTTCTTCAGCTTGGCGAAGAAGTCAATGCCGGGCTGGATGTCGTCGAAGGAGCCGCCGTTGGCGAGGGCGGCCGCGTACACGGCGCCGAACGCGGAACCCGACTTCTTGGGGTCGCCGTTGAGCCCGACCTTCCCCTTGTACTGCGGCTGGAGCAGGTCCTTGAAGCTGGTCGGGCAGGTCTGCACACGCTTGGCATTGCAGCCGAAGGAGATGTAGCCGCCGTAGTCGTTGGCCCAGCGGCCGATCGAGTCCCTCTGGACATCGGGGATGTCAGCGAAACCGGCGACCATGTACGGCGCGAGCAGCCCCCGCTGGGCGGCGCTCTGCGCGAAGGAGCTGCCCAGGTCGAGGACGTCGGGCGCGTTGGCCTGGTCCTTGCGGGAGCTGACCGCGCTGATCTCGTCCTCGCTGGCGCCGTTCGGGTTCTCGACCTCGACCTTGATGCCGTACTTCTTCTTGAAGCCGTCGATCAGGGCGCCGTAGTTGGCCCAGTCGCGGGGCAGCGCGATCGCATGCAGCGTGCCCTCCTTCTTGGCCGCCGCGGCCAGGGCGTTGATGCCACCGAAGGCCTCGGCCGTGGTCGCGGTCGCCGCGCTCTTTCCGCCGTCGGCGGTCGACTCGTCGGGGGCCGCGCCACAGGCGCTGAGGGTAAGCGTGGCTGCGGTGGCGAGGACGCCGGTGAGGACGGCGGTCCTCGATTGGAACACGGTCACGGACTCTCCAGGGGTACGCACAGAGGTTTGAGGGGTTCATGCGGGGCCACACGGGGGAGGCACGTGGGGGGTGAACACTTGCCCGAACGACTTTGTCTGAACAAGTTCGGCCTCAGTAGGCCCAACTATGGTGTCCTCCAGGTAAACATTGGCAAAACTAATGACTCCGATTCCCTCACAATCGCAGCTCGGAGGCGTGATCACTGCACCTCGCCCCAGCTGACCGTGCTGCACACTTTGCACACATTTCGCGCGAGAGAGGGAGCAGGCGAGAGAGCACGGCGGCGCGACAGAGGAGATCACCGGAGGGCCGGGGCGGGCCATCGACTACGAAGCCCACGCTTATCACCTCACACCTCACACCTCACGCCTCACACTTCGGGCAGTCTGCCCCCCCGCGGCGCCGGAGCGGCTCTGCGCGACTCCAACTCCAGCCCATCGCAGTGGCGTTGGACGCCCTGCGGATGGACGCGGGCTGAACGGCGAGCGGGTGCTACTGGCGCGGACCGGTACATAACGGGCCACATCAGGAGCACAACGACTACCTTGCGAAAATTGGACACTCAGGGATATATCGGCTGCCGGGGGCGCCGGGTGACGCCAGGCAAAGCCCCGTGCCGGTACACCCACGCCACAGGGCGACGCAAAGGCGACAAAGCCCTTTGATGAGGAGCCGGCTGCTGCGACGTGGAGCTTGGCCTCTCCTAGGCTCGGCGCATGCCGATCACCGTACGCAAAGCAGGCAAAGCGGACCTGACAGCGCTGCTGACTCTCTACCGTGAACTCAACCCGAACGACGATCCGTTGTCCGACGTGTCCGTAGATGCCCTCTGGACCGCCATATCGAGGCAGCAGGGACGGACCGTCCTGGTGGCCGACGCTGACGGCACCGTGGCCGGGACCGCGGATTGCCTTGTCATGCCGAACCTGACGCGCGGTGGTCGAGCCATCTTGTTCCTGGAGAACGTCGTGGTAGCCAGCTCGGTGCAGGCCGCACTTCGAAGCCGCCTCGGCCGTCGAGGCGCACCTCTCGCACCGCGTCGAAGCCGTCCGACGGCAATGGCCTGCGGAGTTTGTTCAGCGTTCCCAGGACGCCGACGTCCGGAACGCGGTCGCGCCCCTGGCGGGCGGCGTTGCGCCGCAGTGAGCCGGCCACGTCCGGCGGGAACCAGTACGCCGTCACCGTGGCACCGCGGGCGTGGGCCAGTTCCACCAGCGGGTGCCACTCCTTCGGCGAGGGGTTGGTGTTGTCCACCGCCAGCGACCGCCCGGCGGCCAGGTGCTCGTGCACCAGCCGCATCTGTCGCTGCTGCTTGTTGCGGGCGCCCCGCGGGAACAGGTCCTTGCTGACCAGCGCGTACCGGCCTGACAGACACCGCTCGTAGAAGGTCGACTTCCCTGACGCCTGCAGTCCGACGAGTACGGCCAGGTCCGCTTCCATCGCCATACCAGTCACCATGGCACGCCGTTGATGGACGGGGGAAACGGCGGGTGAAACCGCTTGGCAACCGTGTCGCGACACGACGGGGGGATACGCATGAGCGACCCGCCGGGCGCACGGCGGCTCGGCCTGCGGGCCAGGCGGCTGGCGTGGTGCGCTCTGCGGGCTGGGGGCTACGGTCTGCGGCCTGCGGCCTGCGGTCTGGACGCCGCCGGCATGGTGGCGGGGCCCACCGAGCGGGCTGTGTGTTCAGTGTGTGTTCAGTGCCTCAATGGGTGGCCAAAGGGTTGACGCCTCAGTAACCGGAATCCAGAATCCCGCTTACTGTTCGACATTGCCGAACAGGGGACACAGTTGTCGTCAGTGCGCAGGGAGCCGAGCCGCCGCTTCCAGGCTCCCGTGCGCCCTCGGCACTCGGTGGCCACGCGGGCTCCGCCTGCGCGGTCCGCGAAAGGAACGGCATGCGTCTGAGGACCCTCCCCCTGGCCTTGATAGTGGCCACCTGCGCCTTCTTCGGTGTCGCCGCCGGCCCCGCCCAGGCCGACAGCATCTCGCCGCCCGGCGCGAACGACTGGACGTGCAAGCCGTCCGCCGCGCACCCCTATCCCGTCGTGCTGGTCCACGGCACCTTCGAGGACATGGCCAAGAACTGGTCGATCCTGTCGCCGCAGATCAAGGACGCCGGATACTGCGTCTTCGCACTGAACTACGGCAACAACGCCACCGCTCACATCGCCGATTCGGCCCAGGAACTCGACACGTTCGTCGACTCGGTGCTCGGCGCGACCGGCGCCAAAAAGGTCGATCTGGTCGGTCACAGCCAGGGCGGGATGATGCCCCGCTACTACCTCGACTTCCTCGGCGGTGCCACCAAGGTCGACGAACTGGTGGGAATCGTCCCCTCGAACCACGGCACGACCAATCCCCTGACCATCCCGACCGGGTACGCCGGCTGCGACGCCTGTACCGATCAGATGGTCGGCTCGCCCTTCCTGACCCACCTCAATGCGAAGGGGGACACGGTGTCGGGCCCCGACTACACCGTGATCACCACCAAGCACGACGAGGTCGTTACCCCGTACACCAGCGCCTTCCTCAGCGGACCGGCGAAGCAGGTCACCAACGTCACGCTCCAGGACCGCTGCCCCCTGGACGCCTTCGAACACGACCAGAGCCCCAACGATCCGGTCGTCGCCCAGTGGGTGCTCAACGCACTCGGCCGCAGCGGTCCCGCGGACCCCGCCTTCGTGCCCCACTGCGGCTGACCCGCCGCAGCTGACCTGTGTGATCTGACCTGATTGCGCGCGTACGGCTCCGGGCGGGACAGACCGCCCGGAGCCACCTCGCGCAGCCTGGCAACCACGCACGCGTCACCGACTGGCCAGCCACAGCCTCGCCAGTCACCGGCTCGTCAGTCACGGACCGGGCAGACAGACCTGTCGGTCACAGACTTGCCAGTCAACCGGGGCCTGGTTGGGGCTCCGGCTCAGGAGGGTGAGGCGGCGGAGGAACAGGCTCGCGCCCGGGTGGGATGGGGCCCGGCCCTGGCTCCGGCGGAGTGGGTGGGGGGCCAGGTGTGGGCGGGACCGGCTCAGGATGGATGGGCCCTGGTGGCGCGGGGGGCTGCGGAACAGTCATCACATGTCCTTTCCGGCCAGGTGCGCTCAGCGGTCCACGTCGCCCGTTGAGTGGCTGGTTCTGAGAAGCAGAGTGTTCTGTTGACTCCCCCACTCCCCCACTCCCTCGCTTCCCCACTCCCCACTGCCGGTGGCCCGCGGTCCCTTCCCACTCTCGTCCCCGCCTGAAGCAGGAGCAAGTGTCCCGGAGCCGCAGCGTCCGCCGCCCCCGGTTGCCCGAATGAGGAATTCGCAGCACCTCGCCCCGCCGGCCATGCCGACGGGGCGAAGGAGCCGGGCCCGAATCAACCACACGGGGTCGTGATCGCTTCCGGGCCGTTGTCGTGCGATTCCGTGACGTCAGCCGACCGGCACGGTCATGGCGCGGATCTCGCTGTACGGCGAGTAGTTCCCGGCCGCGTCATAGGTGCGGGCCCGGTACTCGTAGGTGCGCCCGTCGGCGGGCAGCGGGTCGCAGACGGTGATGTAGGCCGGGTCGTGGCGCGGGTCGTAGCCCTGGTGCGCGGCGACGGACCAGGCGTCCGTCCCCGCCTCGCGGCGCTCGATCTCGAAGCCGGTGAAGTCGCGGATCGGGGCGGGCGTGTAGTCGTTGGCGGTCGCCCGTATGCCGCCCTCACAGGCGCCCACGAGGAGTTCGGGGGCGGAGGCGGGGGCGATGCCGTCGGGGATGTTGAGCCAGAGCTCGTTGGTCGCGTAAGCGTTGAGGGCGTCACCGCTGTACGTGGTGGTGCCGCCGTCGTTGGTGACGAGGACACGGTAGTGGCGGGTCTCGCCGTCCGCGACGATCGGAGCCGTGGTCCAGGTGTTGCCGGTGGTGGTGCCCAGGGGGACCCACTTCCAGTAGCCGTCCACCTTGTCGTTGCTCAGGACCGTGTAGTGATCGAAGTGCGGCTCGGTGTTCAGCGGCCACTTCAGGGTGACCTTGCCGGTCGCCTTGTCGTAGGTGCCGGTCAGGGAGGTGACGATGGGCAGAGGTCGGACGATGGTGTCCGTACTGCCCGACGAGGTGTTGCCCGCCTTGTCGTTGGCGCGCACCTCGTAGTAGTACGGCGTGCGGTCGTCGGGGTTCACGAGGGGGTCGGTGTAGCTGCGGGCGGTGGTCGTGGTGACCTTCGTCCAGGTGCTGGAGCCGACGGACCGCCGGTACAGGGAGTAACTCGCCAGGTCCATCTCCTTGTTGGCGGACCAGGAGACGGTCGTCTTGCGGGTCGTGGTGTTGTACGCCGTCTGCACGCCGGTGGGGGCGAGCGGCTTCGTCGTGTCGTACGTGGCCGATGTCCGGGGCGTGTACGTGAACGAAACCTTCGCGGCACCGGACCAGTTCACGTAGTCGACGCGGACGGTGTGCTTGCCGGAGGGGATGGTGAAGCCGAGGTACGTGGAGCGGGCGGTGTCGCCGGTGGCGTACCACAGGTCGATCTGGCGGACGCCGTCCAGGTAGACCCGGACCCCGTCGGTGGCGGAGACGTTGAACATGAACGGGCCGCCGGAGCCGAAGTCACGGGTCACCGACCAGCGGACACCGAAGTTGTTCGACGACACACCGGCGACCGGGCTGCCGGACCAGCTCTGGCTGATGGCGCTGTCACAGTCGGTTTTCACCGGGGTGCCGGAGAACGAGGTGTTGTTGTAGAACGTCCGCTGGTAGACGTTGGTCGAGCAGGTGACGTCGGCGGCTGCCGCCGGCGGGGCGGCGACAAGCAGGCTGCCGAGGACGACGGCGGACATGGCACCACCTGTCCGGGCGGCAACAAGATTCTTCTGGTGCACGGGGACCTTTCACACTGTGCGGGCTGAACGTACAGCGTGGAGACTCGTGACCTGGGAAGAAGGTTGCACCGCGCGCCCACTGTCGATGCCGGTCGATGGGTGCAACACGTGCATCACGCGCTCTCTGACGGGCCCGTGCCGCTGCTGCCATCCGTCATCAGGGGCCCACACCGCCACCAGGCGACGAGCCAGCCGGCCTCGATGACGGCGTCCAGCGCGTGGCTGCGGCGTACCTTGCCCTTCGGTACGTAGACCAGGTCGATGGCGAGCAGTGTCAGCGCCGCGCCGAGGCCGATACGGCGTGCCTGGGACAGGCATTCAGGCGTGGGGCAGGTCCGGATCTGGCTCCAGCCGCAGGAGACCAACAGCCCTGACACCGTTCTGACCAGCCAGTCCTGCTCGTGTTGCATTCTCTGTGGTCCGAAGTAGCGCTCGAAACTGTGCAGGCACAGCAGAGCCCACGCTCCGCCGCCTGCGTTGAACAGGCCTTGGGCGCGGGCAACGAGCATGGGGTTCACGCGGGGCCTCACATTCGAGGCGGTGTGGGGGCGGCTTGGGGGCGGATGCGAGGCGGTTTCGAGGTGATCGTGCCTATAGAGGTGATGGTGCCTATGGGGGCGGCGGATCGTGTGCGGCGGTCGGCCGTGGCGGGCTCATCGGTCGGCTTCCGCGTTCCGTTGACCGGGCCGGTCGGTCAGGCAGTTCCGGACAGCACTGGTGTGCAAGGCATCCAGTGCCTCGGTCTGCTGTCGCGCGCCGTCCAGGAGTTCTTGGAGTCGTTGGGTGTCCAGACGGGGCTCGCGGGGCGCCAAGGCGAGGAGGGCGCGCCACAGGAGCGCCTTGCCTTCGACGCCGAGACGCATTCCCTCCAGCTCGACGACCGTGCTGAGGCCGGAACGACGGACGACGCGGCCGTTGGGCTTCAGCCGCCCGATCTTCTCACCCGCCCAGGCCCCGTAGATCTTGTATCGACGAACGGGAACGTCCAGGGAGCCCATGAGCCGTAGCAGCGCCTGCCGGTCCAACGAGATCTCCGCGGCGAGGTGCTTCAACTCACCGCCGAAGTCCGAACCCTGGTGCTCCCGGGCCATGCGCCGGGCCAGCTCAACACCGGCTGTGGCACCGGCCAAGTGATCATTGAGGTAGACCGCAACCCTCCGCGAACCCGCAAGCAGACCGCCCATGATCGACCTCCCTCGCCGGGGATCGGAGATCTTCCCTGCGCCCTGAGGAGTCAATTTCAGCCTATCGAATCGTGGCCACTGCCTCTGCTTCTGCCTCAGCCGCAGCCTCTGTCCCTGCCGCCGCCTCGGCCCCTTTCGAGCCCGTCACGCGGTGGTCACCAGCGACTACTCAGCGAATCAGGCAGTCCACCTGGACTCCGCAAAACTCCGCTAGTGCTGTGACCGGGATGGTCCACCGTGATCGGAAGGCGGCTCGCGGGACGAGCGCACGCGCAACGGCTGGTATTACTGGGGCATGCAGGAAGAGACGGCACGCTCCGCGATCGACACGTTCATCTCCGCTTTTAACACCTCGGACGACAGCTATGTGACTGCCCTGCTCTCCCAGGCCCTGACCTCAGACGTGGTCTTCTGGGGGCCGTTGGGTCGCAGCGAAGGAATCGCGGCGGTCGAGCGGTTCGTGCTGGACATCCGGCGCCACCCGGCGGGGACCGGCACGATGGTGCGCTGCTCAGCGGTGGACATGCCTGGCGAGTGGGCCCGGTACCAGTGGGTCTTCACCACGCCGGATGGAGGCCCCCGCCTGGCGGGAACGGACGTCGTCCATCTGCGGCGGAGCCTCATCGACCAGGTCATCGTCTTTGCGGGGGAGATCGAGCCGTCCGCCTCCTGAGTCGTCCTTCTGTCGCTGTCCTTCTCGTGAACTTGTCCCTTTCGGCACTCCGGGGCTGCGGTTCGCGGTCGGTCAGGCTGCGGCGTTGAGGGGGCGTCCGCCCCAGCGGATGCTCTTCTCGCTGCGAATGCGGGCGCGTTCCTTGCGTTGGGCGGCAAGTACGTCGGGGTGGCGGGCGTTGGCGTTGCGCCAGCGCAGATAGCGGTGCAGTGCCTGGGTTTGCGTGGGGTGGCTGCGGTGGTGGGAGTTGGCCAGGGTGAACTGCCGCAGCGGGCCGAAGTGGGCCTCGATCGGCTTGGCCCAGGATGCGTAGGTCGGGGTGAAGCACAGCTCGACCTTGTTCTTCTTCGCCCAGCGGCGGATGCCCGGCGCCGGTGTGGGCGGAGAGGTTGTCCAGGATGACAGCGAGCAGCATCATCGCCCGCCGGTAACGCACCAACTCGTGCTGCCCCGGCGCACGATCTGCTTCAGCTTCTGCCCCTCCTTGTCGGTCAATCTGCGTACACGGACAGGCTCAGCCACCGCGCCTCCAGCGGTCGAATGGACGTCACCGCACATCCAACCGTCACGACCACAACCCGGCGACTACGCGGTCGCAGCACTAGCCGTGCGCCCAGCCCGCCAGCAGGCGTAGCGCGGTGTGCGAGGGTGAATCCTCCTCCACGGTGGGCGACGAGCGCCTGGTCCGGGTCGTCGGGAAGCCGTAGCGTCTCGAAACCGAGGTCCAGTTCGCCGACGACCGGATGCCGGTACACATAGCGGCCGTGGGTCTTGTCCTTGAGTCGGTGCTCGGCCCAGGCCTCCCGGAACTCGGGGCTGGCGTCGGACAGGAGGTCGTCTTCAACCTTGCTACGGCACAGGGGGAACTCGCCGTCCCGGCAGGTCAGTTGGCTCGTCGAGCGCAGTCGTAGAGGGTGAAGGTTCCGTCCGAGGTGCGACCGTAGGCGCTTGGGCGGATGCGGGTGCAATTTCTCTTCACCCAGGCCGAGGCCGGTGTGGGCGGGCGGCGTGTGGTCAGCAGGGCGTAGCGCAGTTGATGGGTGGCGACCAGGTCGCCGATCCGTCGTGCGGTCGGGTAGGGGGTCAGGCCGGTGAAGCCGCCCATGACCAGTATGGGTGGGGAGGCGGCGCGCAGCAGGGGCTCGGCACCGTAGGCGGCTTGGGTGGCGAGCAGGTACTTCTCTCCGGAACGGTGTGCGGAAAGGTAGGCCAACAGTGCGGCGTCCCGCGTGGACGGCGTGCTCAGGGGGTATCGCCGGAACGTGACCCGGTGGTGGGGCCGGTCGCGGTGGTCGGGTCCCACCGGTCCGGCCAGCGGCGACAGCGGTGATCCGGCGTACCGCGGGTCCAGGCAGGAGGTGGCCCAGACCGCCGGGGCGAGGAGTACGGACGCCAGGGAGGCTGCCAGGGCACTGTGCATCGTCCGTCGCGTGGTGCGTGGTCCGCGGGTGCACAGGCCGACCGTCCCGCACAGACCGAGCATCAGCACCATCGGCAGCAGCCAGGGCGCGAAATCGCCGTGCGGGCCTTCGATCGCCACGGCCCACAGCGCCGTGAGGCCCATGGCGAGGGGAAGCGCCGCTCGGCGTCGGCCACCGGCGCTGTACTCGGACCAGAAGAGGGCGACTCCGCCACCGGTCAGCGCGGCGAGGGCCGGGGCCAGTACGGCGGTGTAGTAGCCGTGGTTGCCGTTGGAGTTGCTGAACACCACGACGTGCACCACCAGCCAGCCTCCCCAGAGCAGGAAGCCCGTCCGCGGCCCGTCGGTGCGCGGTTGTCCGGTGCGCCACCACACGCCCAGCACCAAGGCCAGTACGGCGAGCGGCAGGAGCCAGGCGATCTGCGGTCCCACGCTGTCGTTGACCAGCATGGTCCAACCGGTGTTGTCGGTGGGGCGGCTGGCCGCGGTGCCGGCGACGGCGCCCAGTGCGTTCGGGTCGTGGCCGAAGCGGCTCAGCCCGTTGTAGCCGAAGACCAGGGTGAAGGGGTTGTTGTTGGTGGTCGCGTCGATGTAGGGGCGGTTCGGGGCGGGGGTCGCCCACACCAGCAGCAGCCAGGCACAGGAGACGAGGAGCGCGGTGGCCCCGGCGAGCAGCAGCCGCCGGGCCCGGTTCCATCGGGAACCGGGCGCTGCCGTCTGGTACACCGCGGCGAAGACCGGCAGGACGAGCCATGCCTGGAGCATCTTGGCCTGGAACGCCAGTCCCACCCATGCCCCGCAGACGATCAGCGGAAGCAGTTTGCCGGTGGTGACGGCCTTCTGCAGCGATCCCGCGGCGAGGAGCAGCAGCAGGACGAGCAGGGTGTCGGGGATGGTGTGCCGGTCGAGTACGACGGTGACCGGGGTGAGCGTGAGTACCAGCGCGGCGAGCAGCCCTGCCCAGGGCCCGGCCCAGGCACGGACGATCCTGTGCAGCACCCAGACGGCCAGTACGCCCTCCAGCACCTGCGGCAGCACCATTGCCCAGTTGTACGGACCGAAGAGCTTGATGGAGAGGGCCTGCGGCCACAGCGCACCGGGGATCTTGTCGATGCTGATCGAGCCGCTCGGGTCCAGCCCGCCGAAGACGAAGGCGTGCCAGTTCGCCGCCATCGACCGCGCGGCCGCGCTGTAGTACGGGTGCACCCCGGCCCGGTCGATGCCCCAGGCGTAGAACACCGCGGCGGTGGCCAGGATCAGCAGGAGGGCGGGCAACTCCCAGTCGGCGATCGTGCGTTGACGGATCCCGGTGGTGCGTCGGCGGCGGCCGGCGGGGTCCCGGGCGAGGGCGGTCGTGGCCATGGCGGGTCTTTCCTGGGACGTCGGGCTGGAATGCGGTGATCGTTCGTCGGCTTCAGGGCCGGGGGTCCCCGCGCAATCGGTGCGCGGGCGGTACGGCGAGGTCAGCCGACCGGCAGCGCCCCCAGCAGCAACCCGGCAACGAGCACCACATAGGTGCCCAGGGTCACCGCCGTGGTGGAGATCACGGTGGCGGCCAACGGTTGGCGGACCAACTGGTACGCGATGAGGCCGGGCACGATGAAGCCCAGGGTCTGGGCGGTGTAAAGGAGCGGGAACTCGTGCTGGAGCGCGAGCAGCACCGTGGTCTGGAGCAACACCGCGGACAGCACCACGGCGGCGAACAGCCGCTTGCCGTAAAGGATCACATGGCGCTGAAGGAGCTTGGTCGCGAGGAACGTGAGCGCGGTGACACCGATCACCATGGCGGCCCGGACCACATCGGTGACCAGGGTCAGCGCCAGCCAGCCGGGGGTGATCATGCCGCCAGGAGAGAGGTTGGTGGTCAGATAGCAGACCAGCGAGAAGACCAGTCCGAGGGCTATCCCCAGCGCGATGGTCTGCGGCGTGACATTGACGGGGATCACAGGGGGTTCCTTGTCGACCGGTACGGGGCGTCGGCGTGGGCAGGGGCGGGGCTCGGGAGAGGCGGGGCGGGCAGGTGTCGGTTCAGCGACGCCACCCAGCTGTACGGCTCCGGCTCGGGCGGGGGCGCGACCGGAAGCGGCTCGTCGGCGTCGTCAGCGGGCAGCGTGGCGAGGTGCTCCAGGAACAGCTCGCCCTGACCGTGGATGTTGCCGACGGCCACCAGGGAGGAATCCGGGCCCAGTTCGGCGAGGAGGGCGCGGGTCAGTTCCTGTGCGTCGCGCCGGTCGCCGCCCAGGTCCACCACCCGCCCCGACGACCAGTCCGACGGGATGCCGTCGCGCGCGCTCTTGGTCGGATGCCCGATGAGCAGGACCGATTCCGGGTCCAGCTCGGGGATGATCGCTCCCATCTGCCCATTGCGTTCGATCCGGTCCGGTCGGCAGTTGATGACCACGTGCAGCGGGCGGCGGATCGCGCCGAGTTGCTCCAGCTGACGTACGTTCATCAAGGTCGACTCGGGATCGTTGGCGGCGAAGACATTGGCGAAACGCAGCCGTTTGCCGTCCGGTGTGCGGTAACGCTCGACCGAGAGCACACCGGGGTCCGGCGGTGCGTCCCACATACCGCGCAGTGCGGTGGCCCGGTCCACACCGAGGAGTTCGGCCACTGCCAGCGCGATGGCGACGTTCTCCTTGAACGTGAACCAACTGAACCCGCGCAGCTCCTCGTCCGTGACCGACTCCGGATCCACCGTGATCAGGCGGCACTTCCGTTTGTCCGCCTCCTCCTTGAGGATGTGCAGCCGCTCCCGCTCGGCGGTGACACAGACCCCTCCGACCGGCATCGACCGGGACAGCGAGCGGGCCACGTCGTCCAACGTCGGCCCCATTTCGGCGAGATGGTCCTCGCGCACGTTGCACAGCACGCCGATGGTGGAACGGATCAGCTTCTCCTGGTTGATCTCCTGAAGTGCGGGCATCACCGCCATGCACTCGATCACCAGAGCGTCCGGCCGGTACGCCGCCGCGCGCCGGACGATGCCGATCTGCTCGACGACATTGGCGATGCCCAACTTGCGGTACACCGGTTCCTCGGTGGCATCCGGGTGCAGGAACCGGGCAGCGGTGCCCGTGGTCTTGGCCACGGTGACCAGACCACCGCCGCGCAGTGCCCCCGCGCACAGCCGCGTGATCGAGCTCTTGCCGCGGATGCCGTTGACCAGCACCCGAGTGGGGATCTGCGCCAGCGCGGCGTAGTGGCGCCGCTGCTCCAGCACGCCGGCGACCAGCAGCACGGCGCAGCTCAACAGCAGCACAACGTAGAGGAAAAGCACGTCAGTCGGTCCTTTGGTCCTTCACTGGTGCGGCGGGCCGCCGCCGGGCTGGAACGAGGGGGTAGGGACAGCGGCCGCGTAGGCCCTTCCGCCGTCGCGGTCCCGGTCCGCCAGTGCCTGCCGGAGCAGTTCCAGACTGCGCGTGACCGAGCCGCACTCGTCGTGGTGGACCGGGTACAGCACGGTGCGACGGTCGCCGCCGGCCAGCCGCTCCGCGCATCTGGTGACCGCGCGCAGCGGCCTGACCACCACGATGTGCAGCCAGCTCAGGCCCGCGACGCCCACGGACAGGGCGAGCAGACCGGCCAGCATGGTGCGCGCCTGCAGCTGATATGCCGCCAGTTTGAGCGCTGCGGCGGGCTCGGCGGAGACCACCCGCCAGCCGAGTGCGGCGACCGGCCCTTTCTGTGTCAGTGGCGCCGCGGCCGCGACCGATGGCCCCTCGCCCGGGGCCGTCCCGGTGTGCAGTACGGCCGAGGCCGGGCCGGCCGCGCTGCCGGGTGCGGTCTCGGTCCTGGCCACCAGGCGGGTGAGGCCCCGGTGGGGAAGTGCCTGGAAGGCTTGGAAGCCGACGCTCGCCGCGAGCACCCTGTGGCGCTCGTCGGTCAGCCACACCTTGCCCAGCCCCTGCCGCGCGACCAGGGAGTTCAGCGCGTTCACGCCGACCTCGGCCACGACGACGACCGGGGCGGCGTCCTTGGTGCTCCTGGCCTTTCGGGCCGCCGGGATCTGGGCGTAGGCGGCGATCGCGGGGATCGGGCCCGAGGTGTTGACCTGGGTGATTCCGTTGCCGGTCGGCGCATGGACGAGGGGGTACAGCGGCTGCTTGCCCACCCGGAGCAGGACGGCACCGCTGCGGTCCAGTACATACAGCGACCGGAACGTGGGGTGGTCGGCGTGTTCGCGCCGCAGCACCTCTGCCGCCCTCGCGCGGGGCGCACCGGAGAGGGCTGACGCCGCCGCCGCGAGGTCGGTGCAGCTCCGGCCGAGGGACCGTTGCACCCGGTCGGCGGCGGCCTCGGTACGTGCCTGCTGGTCGGCGACGGCCAGTGGCGGTACGGCCTTGGCTGCCGGTACGCGGTTGAGCAGGAAGAGCAGCGGCGTCCCCCACGCGGCGATCACCAGTGCGCAGACGAGGACCAGCGCCCGGACACCGGGGCGGCGCCGTATCGGCCGCACGGGCTCCGGTCCTGTCTCGCCGAGCAGTTGGCGGCGTATCGACTCCAACGCCCGGCCGACCCTGCCGGGCTCGCCGAACGCGAAGGCCGGCACCGGCCGCGCCAACTCCTCTCGATTCATGGGCATTTCGCCGGCCGCCCTGGCCAGCCGGGCCGCGGACAGGTGCAGCCGCAGCAGCGCACGCTGCATGCTGCCCCACAGCACCAGGGTGACCAGCACGGCGATCACCACCAGTGCTCCCGCGGCCACCAGGGCGAACCCCAGATGGTCGGCTCCCTCCTTGGTCGGGGGAACATCCCTGACCGTGAGGACGGTCAGTCCCAGGCCGGGGGTGTCGTCCTTGCCGTCCGCCGCGGCGACCGATGCCCACCCCGTGACCCTGCGCAGCCCGTCGGGACCGTCACCGAGCACGGTGCCCGAGACGTCGCCGGTGTCCACAGCGGTGTTGGCGGTGTTCGCGGCGTTCGCCGCAGCGGCAGGCAGGGCGCGGTGGTCGGTACGGAGCGCCGGCGCTGTGCCGGTGGTGCCGGGGGTGGCGGTGGCTGGGGCTGTGGCGGTTGCTGGGGCAGTGGCGGTGGCGAGCACCTTTCCGTTCCGGTCCACCAGTTGACCGGTGCGGCCCGCCCCGTACACCGCTGGAGCAGCGACCTTTTCCGAGACGACGAGCAGGAGTTGGCGTTCCCCCTCGTCCTGATCCGCTCTCAGGTCACCTGTCTGGTCGTCGTTCTCGTCCTGCTTGGCGCCCGGAGCGGGGGCGGCCACCCGGGCGAAGAGCAACAGCCGCGGTTCGCCCCTGCCCGAAAGGACCAGCCGGGGCGCGATCTTCGCGGTGCCGGACCGCATCAGCGCCGCCGCATCCACCCCGGTCAGCGGAACCGTTTCACCGCTGGCCGCAAGGCGTCTGCCCGTGTGCGGGTCGAGCAGCACACCGCCTCCGGCAGGGTGCCCGGTCGGGAGAAGGGACCGCAGTAGTGCCGTCGGAGAGCTGCTGCCGGCGGGCGCGTCCGCTGCCGCAATGCGGCGCACTGCCGTGGCTCTGGCGTCGATGGCGGTCCCGACCGAGTCGGCGGCGTCCTCGGCGATCCGGCGTTCCGCGTCGAGTAAGGCCTGCGGGACATCCTGTTCGTGAACGGTACCGAGACCGAGTGCGGTGAACGCGGCAACTCCCAGCAGGGCGCAGAGCAGTGCGGCGATCGGTGGGCGGACGCCTCCGAGCAGAGGCATATCGGCGCGGCGTCGGGTGCGGTGCGGGCGGGGCGCGCGGGCAACAGCGTGCAGAACAGCGTCCTCTCGGCATGTGGGGGATGGCGCGTGCGGCAACTCGCCCCATATCAATACGGGGAGCACGGGATAAGTACAAGCCTTTCGTGCTGGGCCTTGTATACCGGCCCGCAGGAACTGCGCTCAACTCACCATAGGGAAAGGTAGCTTATGCCTCTCGGATCTCGTCCCGGCATGGCGCAATTCCCAACACCCGCTGCAAGGCCGGGTAATTGTCGATACCTTTCCGTCCGCATTCACCAGGTCACGCACAGTCGCACAGCCACGGGTGACTGCCCTTGAAGCTACCCCTTCTCGGGGAATCCACGAGCCCGCAGCGGGCGGTCGACGAGAGCCGGCGGTCACGAACTGGCGCGTAACAAAGACGCTCAGTGAAAACGGCGGGCAACGCAGTCGCAATTCCGGGTCCGAGGGCCGCCATCCGACGATGGCGTGAATCAGCCCTTCCTGAAGAACCCTCCTGACCGGGGATGACGCCCCGGGAGCCACCACGTCGAGGCAACGGCACAGCCACTCCCGCCGGGCCTCTGCCGGCTCGCGCCTTTGCTGCTGCGACGAGCCCACGAGGGTGCCGAGCTGGCGGGAACTGGCGACTCGGCACCGGCTGCACCAGGGCTTTCCTCCTGCCCCTGTCCCGTATCGGCACTCGACGCCACTCACCTCAGAGGCATACCCACCGAGTGCCGAGAGGCCGTTACCCGCGCAGAGGAGCTCGTGGAAAAAGGAGGGTCGTAGAGGCCGGGCAACGGACGGGCACGAAGCCGCCACCGGGCATTTCTGGACGCGCCAGCAACGCCCCGCCCACCCACCACCTTGGAGATAACTCGCCGCCCTATCCGGCGGGTTGGCACGGCCATGGCAAAACTGCCTATACGATGACCGCCAGCCGATCGCTGATCACGTGCCGATCACCACCATGGAGGGGGCCGCCCATGAAGCACGCACGAAGGCGCCACAGCCGGTTGCGCACCCGGGTCGCCGGCACCACCGGACTACTGACCCTCGCCCTGGGCGCCGCGGTGGCACCGGCCACCGCCGCGGAGAAGACCGCCAGTGCACCCACGACCACGGCGGCGGCCATGGACGACGCGGGGCACGCCCCGGGCCGGCTCGTGGCCTTGGACGACGCGGCGCAAGCCCCGGGCCACGCGGTGGACTTGGGCGACGTGGCGCAACACCCGCGTCGGGCAGCGTCCTTGAAGGTGGCGCCGGCTCCGGGCCAGCTGACCCTCCCCGCCCCGACCGGGAGCCATCGCGTCGGGACGGTCGACCTCCACCTGCGCGACACCAAACGCATGGATCCGTGGGTGCCCACACAGCAGCGCGAGTTGATGGTCTCGCTGTGGTACCCGGCCACACACACCTCCCGCTATCCCGCCGCACTTCTCCCCAACAGCCAGCAGGTGCTGCCGGGCGGGGTGACCCTGCCCACCACCGCCGGGCACACCGGCGCCCCGGTCGACCACAAACTCGGCAAGCTGCCGGTGCTGCTGTACTCGCCCGGCGGGCGTGGGAACCGTGCGACGGGCACGGCACTGGTTCAGGACCTGGCCAGCCGCGGCTACTTGGTCGTCACCATCGACCACACCCATGACACCGGCGATGTGGTGTTCCCCGGCGGGCGACATGAGGTGAGCATGCTGCCGCCAGGCACCAAATCGCGCGACTTGATCGACGTCCGGGCGGCGGACACCCACTTCGTCATCGACCAGCTGGCCGAGATCGCCCGCGGCCACAACCCGGATGTGGAACACAAGCCGCTCCCCCACGGGCTGACCCAGGCCGTGAGCACGAAACGCATCGGGATGTTCGGCGCGTCCCTCGGCGGCGGATCAGTGGCCGCTGCCATGCACGCGGACTCCAGGATCGACGCCGGCGTGAACCTGGACGGCCAGCTCTTCGGCTCGTCGGAATACAAGCGGCTCGACCGCCCCTACATGCTGTTCAGTTCCGAGCACCACAACCGCAACACCGACGGGAGCTGGGCGCGGCTCTGGGACCACCTGCACGGAGAGCGGCTCGACCTGAAGCTGCGCGGCTCCGGGCACAACTCCTTCGTCGACAACCAGGTCCTGTTCCCCCAGGCGCCGGGCGCATTCGGGATAACCCCGGAAGTGATGCAGCAGGCACTCGGCACAATCGACCCCAACCGCTCCATCGAGGTCCAACGCACCTACGTCGCCGCGTTCTTCGACAAGCATCTGCGCCACCGGCACAGCGACCTGCTCGACGGTCCCTCGCGCCATTTCCCGGAGATCGCCTTCGTGCGCTGAACGCCGTCCCGAGGCCGCGGGGGCAGGCCCGGCCAAGCCGCCGTACCGTCAATGGACGGTACGGCGCGTCACTTTCAGTGCTTGGCGGGCTTGCGCGGCGGCATCCAGTGGTGAACCGTGTAGTCCCCCTTCTCCAGGGTCTCGAAGGGGGCGGAGCCCAGGCACTTGCCGACGCTGTTCTTGGGCAGGCCGTCCATCGCCCAGCTGTAGCCCAGCCGGTCCTTCTTGCCGTCGTCCAGCACGGTGAAGCCGAACCGCTTGCCCTTGAGGTTGCCGATCTTCGGCATGCCCGGCGCGTCCTGGAAGTGCGACTCGGACACGATGCCGGTGGCGACGGCGACCGGGCCGCCGGTCACCAGGCAGTCGATGCGGCCCTTGAAGTAGCCGCCCCACTGCTTGCCGACGTGGTGGCTCACGTAGAAGGTGCCGCGTGCCTTGTCGGCGAATCCGTGGGCGTCAATGGTGAAGTGGACGTTGTCTCCCGGCTGGCGCTTGAGCTTGGCCGACCCCTTGAGCAGCGGTTCGTCGACGACGTGGCGGGCGGCATGGTGCCCGGTCACGGCGGGGGTTCCGACGGCGGCTTCGACCGCGGTGGCCGCGCCCGAGGTGCCCAGGGTCAGTGCGGTCGCCGCGCCGACGAGGAGGGCCGTGGTGGCGATGAGGAAAGGGCGGCGGGTGCGGGTGCGGAGCATGGCTTCCTCCAACGGAAGTGGCGTGGGCGGACCCTCATCGGGTCCGCCGGCCGGGCGATTCCCGGCCGTTCACCACGGTGCCGCCCGTGCCCGTACCACCACGTCGCACCACAGGCCGGTGCGCCTCCGCCGTTCGGCGGAAGGAGGGACCGTACGCCAGGCCGATGCGGGGGTGGGAGCCCGAAGTGTCCGGGCCTGGCACCGTCCCCCTCCCCCGCACCACGAGGTACTTCAGTGGGAACACGCGCATGGACCGGGCCGACTGTTCGGCCCGGTCCATGGGTCCGTGGGTCCACGGGTCATTCAGCTGTCAGCAGTCAGGGTCAGTACTGGTCGGTACTGGTCGGACTGGTCAGTACTGGATGGTGTGGCGGTAGAGGATGTTCCGGGCCGTCGAGCCGCTGTCCAGGCCGTAGTCGGGCCGGTCGTTGACGAAGTACTCGCGGAAGCTGGACTGCCAGGTCCGGGACATCATGGTGTTGCTCTTCGTCCAACCCCCGTCGACCTGGGACCACAGGTCGACCAGCGCGGTGGCGACACGGGCCTCGCAGGCGTCGCCCGGATCGATGCCGTTCGTGGAGCGGTCATTGGCGAGGTTCATGGAGCTGCCGTTGCCCCAGTAGTACGTGGTGTCGTTGAAGGTGTGGAACGCCACCGCGTTGGCGAAGCCCTCGGTCCAGCCGCAGCTGGTGGAGGAGGTGCGATTGACGTAATGGGGCGAGCAGTTGCTCACGTTCGGCCACCAGCCCTTGTAGAGCTTGCCCATGAGGGCGTGGCCCGCTTCGTGGACGGTGGTGTGCTCGGAGTCCGGGTCGTTGTCCGCAAGGTGGATCTTGTCGTCGTTGGTGGTCCAGTAGGTGCCGTCGGTGGAGCCGGGGTACCACTGGACGGTGATCGGGCTGCAGTGGCCGTCCTGCTGGCTGCTTGCCCAGCAGGTGGTCGTGGAACCGCGGCTCCACCACAGCTTGTTGAGGGTGTCGAGGGCGTGCCAGGCACGGCTCTGTCCGTCGTTGGCGTACACGTTGCCCAGGCTGGTGCTGCGCGAGATGTTGTTCAGCGCGTACGTGGCGGTGGAGTAGCGGCGGCCGTTGCCGTCGACCACCGACCACATGCTGCCGGCCTGGGTCTGGAACTCCACCCATGCCAGGGGGGTGACGGAGGCACTCGGGGTGTAGCAGAGGTTGAACCTGCCGTCGCCGTTGCCGGTCATCCCCGTAGCGAGCTTCTGCGTCGCGCTGTTGGCGGTCGGCTTGCCCCACAGGGTGATGTTGACGTTGCTGACCGGCTCGTCCCGGTTGGCCTTGCCGTTCCAACTGCCGCCCTCGGCGGACTGGAAGCGGTTGCGGAAGGTGCCGCTGACGCAGATCTGGGCGTTGGACGTGGCCGCGGCGGTGGCACGCGGGGAGGCCGGGGCCGAGCCGGCCGAGGCACGGCCGGAAGCAGGAGCGGGGGCCGCCTTGGGAGTGACCGGGCGTGCCTTACGGGCGCCGGCCCCGGGGCGGTGGACCGGGGCCGCGTCGGCCTTGGTGACCGAGACGCCCTTGTCGGAGGAGCCCTTGGATCTGCCGATGGTGAGTTCCACCGAGTCGTGCCCGGCGCGGCGCGGGTCGGGACGGTCGATATCGCTGATGTCCGCCTGGATCTGTGCGGGTCCGGCGGCGACGGCCTTGACCTTGAGCTTGATGGTGCGGGTGCCGGGGGTGAGGGCGAGCGTCTGGCTGGTGCGCTGGCCGAAGGTGTCCGCTGTGGGTGCGGCGAGACCGGACTGCTCATCGGTCATCCGGATCGCGGGCGGCAGTTGGACGGACAGTCCGGCGTGCTTGACCTCGGCCTGCGCCTCGACGTCCACCGTGAGGGTGGCCTGCTCGCCGACGGCAGGCAGGTGGTCAAGAGAAGCAGTGACACCGAGGCAACTGCGCGGCGCCTCGGAGTCCTTCGACGTGGGCCGGATCGTGCAGGCGCTGCCGGCCGGGGTGGTCGTGCCCGCGAACGCGGACGGCACGACGACGATTGCCAGACAGGCTCCTACGCCTGCGAGCGCGGTCAGAGCGGCGGGTCTGGTGACCCGTATTCGGGACATGGGCATGCCTTTCTGCGGCGCGCACGACCCCGGCCGGACACGACCGGGCCCGGGGCACGCGGGCAGAGCTGTGAGGGGGGTAGGGCACTGCACCCCGAGCACTGCAGCGTTCAACCACCGGACAACCGTTGGCCAGAGCAACACCCTGGGTGACAGTGGCCGAACCATATACCGACGGCCTGCGCATGTCATCGCTTAAGGCAGAAGATGTGGATCAGGTGACAACGGAACGCGAAACAGGCGCAGATAGGCGTACATTCACCGGCACCGAAGCCCCGGCGCCGAAGCCCCGGCGCCGAAGCCCAACAGCCACAGCCGACAGCCGCCGAAGCAGCGACACCAACAGTGCGCTGATCCACCGTCCGCTGCCGCCCTGCCGTACGAACGACGAGGCGGGCCGGCTCGCAGCGGCCCCCGGCCCCGACCGCTCATCAGCCGTGGTCCACCAACTCCCTTGGACCGCACGGCTGCCTACGGGCCGGGCCAACGTAACCAGGCCGCGACGCCCACCGGTTGGGCAGCCGCGTCCGTCGCCTCACGGCAGGAAGGTCACCTCCGGGAAGGCCCGGGACGGGCCGTCGAGCAGGTGCCCGCGTCGGTGCCGCAGGTGCCGGTCGAAGAACGCCAACGGATACGCCTGCTGGATGCGCACCGCGCGGGCCGGGTCGAGGGTGCCTATCCGGGCGCGCAGCTCCTCGTCGCTCATTCCCACCACCTTCGCCAACTGCGGGATCAACACCTGGTTGTCGCCGTAGGAGGAGTGGACGGCGCCCTCGGCCTGGACGTTGAGCCGCCACCCGCGCAGGTGCGTCCAGAACTCGGCGACGCTGGGCTCCTGGGCCCGGGTGAACTCGGCGGTCATCATCATGAACGGCCGGTCGAGGTCGCCGGTCATGGTGGGCAGCATCGGGCCGTCGAGACTCAGCCCGGCCCGGACGCGCGGGTCGTCGAGCATGACGCGGGCGGTCGCCGTCCCACCCTTCGACCAGCCGAACATGCCGATGCGCCGCGGGTCGAGCGCGCCGGTCAGGCCCTTGGGCAGCGGCCAGCCGTCGGCGTCGGGATTGCGTCCGGCGGCGAGATCCTCGACGCAGTCGAGGACGAACCGGATGTCTGCGGCGAAGTCCGCGGGCCCCATCGAGTGCTGCGGGTCCTCGTCCGGAGCGAGGACCCGCCCGTCGGGGAACTCGGTGAAAGCGTCGTAGGTGTGATCCACCGTCACCACCACGTAGCCCTGGCTGGCGAGTTCCTGCACCATGACGGTGTGGTCGGCGCGCTGGCTGTGCGCGCCGTGCGAGAACACGACGACCGGCAGCTCTCGGCCGCTGCGCCGCGCCGGAGCACTCTGGTGGCCGGCGGTGAGCGGCGCCCGTACGACGTCGGGGTCGAATCCCGCGGACTGGAGCAGCCTCCGCAGTGTGCCGGCGGACATCCACGGCGCCAGTGGGTACCGCTCGACGTCCCGGGCGGGGTACCAGACGCTCGCCATCAGCTCCCGATGGCGCCCCGGGCCCGCCCAGGGGTCTGGGCGGGCCGCGTCGATGAGGTGCAGCGCCACCGTACCCACCGGGTACGGCCCGGTCGGCGCGGGCAGGGTGAGCTGCACCGGGGTCGGCGTGCCCGAGGCCGCCCGGGCCGGCCCGGCGAGGCCGAGCGGCACGGCCGCGCCGACCGCCAGCGCGGCTCCCAGCAGGCGACGGCGCGTCAAGGTGTCTGGATTGGTGAACGGTGTGGTGGTCATGGCCCCTCCCCGGGTCTCCTGACGCAATCGGGCTCAAGTGCCTGATTGACCGTCAGGTGCATTCGCCCATCGCGCAGGGTGTGGCTGTGCCGAAGTCCCTGCGCGCTTGCACGTAACGCTGTCGCCCCTCCCAGCCGAGCGGCATCAACCCGCGGGTTGCAATCCACCACCGTCCCGTCAACCCACGGGTTTAACTCCACGGGTTGACGGCGGCCACCGGCCTCGGTCAGCCCACGCCTTGATGGGTTCAACCATTGGGTGTCTGGAGGGTGCCGGTGATGCGGAGGGCGTGCTCGGTGGTGAGGCCGAGGCGGGTTGCCCAGGCGAGGGCGTCGTCGAAGGTGGCGTCCGCGTCGGCCAGGCGGGCGGCGGCGAGGGTGGGCGGCGCCGAGCCCTCGTCCAGCAGGGTGGTCCACTGGCGTCCGGTGAGAGCGAGGTAGCGAAGGTCCGTGAGGTCGGCCAGGACGGTCGGTTCCGGGACGTCGGCTCCGGAGAGGTCGAGGCCGCGCAGGTGGGGAACGGTGCGCAAGGGGGTGAGGTCGGCCGGGAGGGTGGCGGTCAGGTCGAGCGAGGTGAGGTGGGGGTGGCCTGCGAGCGCGGTCAGATCGCCGTTGTTGAGGGTGATGCGCAGCGATTCGACGGCCAGTTCACGCACCGGCGTGAGGTCCGCGGTAGTGGAGCGGTTGAGGTGCAGTCGGCGAAGGTTGCGGGCGGCGGTGAGCGGGGCGAGGTCGACGAGGCCGGCGGCGTCGTTGATGTGGAGTGCCTGGAGGCTGGGCGGGACTTCTTCGGGGATCTCGCCGATGATCTGCTGGGGGCCGGCATCACGGGCGGGTTCGAGCAGGTAGAGGTGGTCGTCGTGCTTCTCGTATGCGCCCTGGTCCAGCAGTTCCAGGTAGTGGGCGAGGAGTGAGGTGACCGAGTCCGTGACGTAGGCGGGCCCCTCGTCGTAGTCGCGGCCGGTGCGGATGATCTGGCCGGGGTGGCCATCGCGGGCCGGGGCGGTGTCGACGGCCAGGAAGTTTCCGTCCTCGCCGGTGGCGAAGCGCAACCAACCGGGGTGGCTTCCGCAGCGGCGGACGGTGTCGGTGGGGGCCGCGTCGAAGACGACGGCGTCCCATTCCAGGTCCCAGCCGTACCAGGGCCGTTCGCCCGCCTGCCAGTCGGTGTCCTCGGCGATCAGGCTCTTCAGCGGCAGCCAGGCATTCCCCTGGAACAGGTAGCGGTTCTCATAGCCGATGCCGTCGCCGTCGGCGATCAGGTAGAGCGCACGCAGGTCGGCGGGCAGGCGGCGGCCGAGGCGGCGTTCGGCATCGTCGAGCGCGGCTACGGTGGCGGGCGGGGGCAGTTCGTCGGGGTGTCCCAGGATCGCGGCACGCCGTTCGAGATAGGCGCGGAAGCGGGCCACGGCCAGTTCGGGGTCGCCTGCCGGTGCGGCCGTGCCGGGCTCTTGCCGCAGGCCGGGCTGTGGCAACCGGTAGTCCGGGTCCAGGACCACTTGGAATCCGCTGCCCATGCCGGTCACCCGCGTCACGGCGTCGTGGAAGGCGACGAGCCGGTACTCGCCGGACGGCCAGCACTGGATCTCCAGGCTGACGGGGTCCCAGCCGCGGTCTCCGCCCAGTATCTTCGCCAGTGCCATGAGTTCCGCGTACGGGTTGGGCAGGCCGGTGCTCCAGCGGTCCCCCCGGACGGTGTAGCCCCCGGTCACACCCGATCCGCGCCGGCCTGCCCGACCGTGCAGGACGGCGTGCGTCCAGCCCTTCGGGGCGTTGGCGACGATCGCCTGGACTATCGGCCGTACCGCCTGCTCCACCATGTCGTGCTCCCGTGCTGTCGATGTTGCCGGGCATCATGACAGCAGCCACTGACATCGGGACGGCGGGCGTGCGGGCTGAACGTGCCTGGACGTGCGTGCGTGGGCGTGCCTGGACGTGCGTGCGTGGACGTGCCTGGACGTGCGTGCGTGCGTGGACGTGCCTGGACGCGTCGGACAACGCGTCGGGCTATGTGCCGGGCTGTGTGCCGGGCTGTGTGCCGGGCTGTGTGCCGGTACCGCCAGGCATCGAATCGATCGGACAGCGTGGAGCGGAGTGCCACGGGTGCCGGTGGTCGGACGCCCGGCGAACCGGCAAAGGGCCGACTTGCGAACCGGCAAAGGGCCGAGCGGCGAACCGGCAATGGGCCGAAGTGGCCAACCAGCCAAGCGCGTTCTCAGCCACACCCCGTCTCCGGGGATGGACGCCTCCGCCCGACCCGCCTGGCCCTTGCTTCTGCCTGACGCCATGTGTTGGCAACAACAGCAGCTCCGGAACGTCATCTTCGGTTCACCGTCGACTGGTGATCTGCTCTCGCCCCATTGACACCCGCATCCGCCCGTCGGACGTCTCAAGGAGTCGCCTCCATGCACAGACCCAGTCGCCGTCACCTCGCGATGGCCACCGCCCTTGCCGCCGCCACCGCCACCGCTGCCGCCGTCGCCGTCACCACCACGGCCGGCGCCTCCGACTCCAAGGAGCAGGCCCAAAGCGCCATCCAGGGCGGCAAGGCAAAGAACGTCATCCTGCTGATCGGTGACGGCATGGGCGATTCCGAGATCACCCTCGCCCGCGACTACACCGTCGGTGCGAACGGCCGCCTGAACATGGACAAGTTCCCGCTGACCGGCTCCTACACCACGTACGCCGTGCACGCGGACGGCACCCCGGACTACGTCACCGACTCCGCCGCCAGCGGCAGCGGCTGGGCAACCGGCGTGAAGACGGTCAACGGCCGCATCTCCAAGACCCCCGGCACCGACAAGGCCGTACCCACCCTGCTGGAGCTGGCCCAGAAGAACGGCTACGCCACCGGCAGCGTCACCACCGCCGAACTCACCGACGCCACCCCGGCCGTGCTCGCCGCGCACGCCACCGACCGCTCCTGCCAGGGCCCGGCCGACATGGCCAAGTGCCCGAGCGACACGATCGCCCAGGGCGGTCCGGGCTCGATCGCCGAGCAGTCGGTCAACCACAAGGCCGACGTGCTCTTCGGCGGCGGCAAGCAGCGGTTCGACCAGAAGGTCACCGACGGCCCTTACAAGGGCCTCACCGTCACCGAGCAGGCCAAGAAGCTCGGATACCAGGTCATCACCGACCACGCGGGCCTTAAGAACGTGAAGGCGGGCAAGCCGGTGCTGGGCCTGTTCGCCTCCGGCAACGTCCCCACCGAGTGGACCGGCAAGCCTGCGGCGACCGGCGGCACCGACCCGCAGCGGTGCGTGACCTCCAACCCCAACCGCCCCTCCACCACCCCGAGCCTCGCCGACTCCGCGGCCAAGGCCATTGAGCTGCTGGCGTCCAAGCAGCAGCAGAAGCACTCCAAGCAGGGCTTCTTCCTCCAGATCGAGGGCGCCTCGATCGACAAGCAGGACCACGCGGCCGACCCGTGCGGCCAGATCGGCGAGACCGCCGCGTTCGACCGCGCGGTCAAGGTGGCCCGCGCCTACGCGGCCGAGCACCCCGACACCCTCGTGGTGACCACCGCCGACCACGGCCACACCAGCCAGATCGTGCCGCTGGAGGCCGCCCCGCCCGGCATGTCCTCCACCCTGGTCACCAACGAGGGCCAGCAGCTGAAGGTCAACTACTCGACCAACACCCCGGGCCAGTCCCAGGAGCACACCGGCACGCAGGTCCGCATCGCCGGCCAGGGCCCGCAGGCGTACCGCGTCCTCGGCATCACCAACCAGACCGACCTGTTCACCACCATCCGCGAGGCACTGCGCCTGCGCTGACCGCAGTCATCTGGATAAGGGGGGAGGCCGGCAGCCGGTCTCCCCCCGTCGGGTTTCCCCAGCGAGCACTATGCCGTCCTCGTGGGACTTCGAAGATCGCTTGACCTTGCCCCAGGGGGAGAGACGAGGGTGGCGCTGTCGATCGGACCAGCGGGCGTCTGCGTTCGCTGGTCAAGCCAGGACGAAGAGGGGGAGTTCGCGTGACGGCGACCTGCGTCATTCTCGACATCGGCGGCGTACTGGAGATCACGCCGGAAACGGGATGGGTGCAACGGTGGGAAGAGCGGCTGGAGTTGCCACTCGGCACTGTCCATGAGCGGATGCGCGACGTGTGGCAGGCCGGGAGGGTCGGGAGCATCAGCGAGCGCGAGGTGCACGAGCAGGTGGCGGCCCGATTGGGTCTCGACGCGCCCCAGGCTGAGGCCTTCATGGCTGATCTTTGGGCAGCGTATCTGGGGACGCCGAACGGCGAGCTCATCGACTACGTGCGAGGGCTGCGCGGAAGCTGCCGGCTGGGCATCCTCAGCAACAGTTTCGTTGGTGCCCGGGAGCGTGAGACGGCCCGGTATCACTTCGACGAACTGGTGGAGCAGATCGTCTACTCGCACGAGATCGGCATCGAGAAGCCTGATCCGCGTGCCTTCGACGCCGCTTGCGCCAGCTTGGAGGTGCGACCGGAGAGCTGTCTCTTCATCGATGATGTCGCAGCCAACGTGGCGGCCGCCCAGGCTGCGGGCATGCAGGCGCATCTGTTCCAGGACAACGCCCGGACGATCACGCGCATCGCAGCTCATCTGGATGTCGGGCCCTTCGTTCCGGGCCGCGTGCCGCTCGGATGACGCGTGCCTGGCCGGCGGCTGCGGGACAGGCCCTGAGCCGTCGGCCGCATCGTTTGACTGAGCCATGCGCCACAGCCTTACCCGGATCTACGGCGGGCTTGTCCAGAGCCCTACGGCCGACTTGCCCGGATCTTTACGGCTGCGCGAGGAGCCGGTTGACGGCGCGGCGGGTGCGGGCGGTGGCCAGGGGATCGGCGAAGAGCTGGATTTCCTGGTTCAGGGCCATGTAGAGGCCCACCAGCTCGTACACGACCTGATCCGGGTCGGTGTCCATCGGCAGATCGCCTGCCGCGACGGCGGTGCGCACTTCGGCGGTGAGGCGGTGACGCCAGGCCCGCAGGAGGCGGACCACGGCGTCGCGGACGAGGCCGCCGCGGGCGTCGAACTCGGTGGAGGCGACGGTGAAGAAACAACCGCCGGGAAAGATGTCGCGCCCGGTCTCCAGGTAGGCGATCCAGGTTTCGCAGGCGGCCCGTAGGCGGGGCAGGCCCGGCTTCTCGTGCGCAACAGGCGCCCAGACCAATCGCGAAAAAGCCGCCGCGGCCCCTTGCAGGGTCGCAAGCTGAAGCGCCTCCTTGGTGCCGAAGTGCCCGAGCACCCCGGCCTTGCTCATCTTGAGGTCGGTGGCGAGACGCCCGATGGTGAGCCCTTCCAGACCCTCGACCGAGGCGAGCGCGATGCCGCGCTCCACGATGCGCTCCCGGGTTCTGCGGGCTTCGGCGCGGGAGTTGCGAGGGCTCATGGCGTCATCGTACCGAACCGCCAACCTTTAGCATCCGACCGATCGGTTGCTATATTCCGGAGCCGGGTCACCGAGCCAGCCGAGGAGATCACCTGTGCGTTCCACCGTGCCGGGAAGCCGCATCACTGCCATGGGCCACCACCAGCCGACGCGAGTCCTGACCAACGAGGACCTGTCCGCAATGGTCGACACCAACGACGAGTGGATCCGGCGACGTACCGGCATCGCCACCCGCCGCATCGCCGACGACGACGAATCGGTCACCGACATGGCCGCGGCGGCCGCCGGCAAGGCACTGGCCGCGTCCGGGCTGGAGCCCTCCGACATCGGACTGATCACGGTGGCAACGTGCACGGCGATCGACCGCTGTCCCTCCATCGCCGCCCAGGTCGCGGCACGCCTGGGCCTGCCTTCCCCGGTGGCCTTCGACCTCAACAACGGTTGTGCGGGCTTCTGCACCGCGCTCGCCTGCGCCGACCACACGATCCGCGCGGGCGCCGCCCAACATGCCCTGGTCATCGGTGCCGAGAAGATGTCCGACGTCACCGACTGGACCGACCGCCGCACCTGTGTCCTGCTCGGTGACGGGGCGGGCGCCGCCGTGCTCAGCGCCGCCGACGCCGCCGGAATCGGCCCGGTCGTCTGGGGCTCCGACCCCACCCGGGGCGAGGCTGTCCGCCTGGTCGACGACTGGCACCCCCACTTCGCCCAGGAAGGCCAGACGGTCTTCCGCTGGGCCACCGGCGAACTCCCCGCCATCGCCCGGGAAGCCTGTGTACGTGCCGGCCTGACCCTGGCCGACCTGGCAGGTGTCGTCACCCACCAGGCCAATCTGCGCATCATCGACGCCGTCGTACGCCAACTCGACCTCCCCGAGAGCGTGGTGATCGCCCATGATGTCGTCGAGTCCGGCAACACCTCGGCCGCGTCCGTCCCGCTCGCCCTGTCCAAGCTCACCGCACGCGGCGAGCTCTCCCCCGGCGCCCCCGTCCTGCTGCTGGCCTTCGGCGGCGGTCTGTCCTGGGCCGGGCAGATCGTCACGTGTCCCTGAGGCCAGGCAACGCGGTGACGGCACACGCGCCAGGCAACGCGAGGACGGCGCACGCATGCAGAATCCCCGATCCATTGCCGGGCGGAGCAGCCGAACGGCCCGGAGATACGGTGAGATGGGGATCATGATGAGGACTGACGCAATCGTGGTGCCGGGACTGTACGTCGGCTATCCCGGGGTGGCCTTCGGCGGCTACGTCGCCGGTGTACTGGCGGAGCGATCCGGGGCCAAGACCGTACGGGTGGACTTCCTTGGGCCGGTGCCGACGGACGTGCCCGTGCGGATCGCCGAAACCGCGGGAGGAGGCGTGGAGCTGGGCGAGAGCGAGCGGCCCCGTGCCGCTGCGCACCCCGCCGAACTGCTGCTCGACACGCCGGCCGCGCCCTCCTGGGACGAGGCGGTGGCCGCGACCGAGAGGTTCCGGGCGACGCCGCCGTCGGGTGTCGTCGACTGCTTCGGCTGCGGTCTGCGCACCGCTGACCGCGGCCTGCGCCTGCACTGCACGCAGGTGCCGGACCGCGACCTTGTGGCCACTGCCTGGACCCCCTCCCCCGCTTTCGCCGACCCGGACGGCCTCCTCCCGACCCGACTGGTCTGGGGTGCCCTGGACTGCCCGGGAAACTGGGCGGGCCGCCTTCTGGGCACCCAGCGTCCGGGCGCCGTCACCGCGGCCCTCACGGGCACCGTTCTGCGGCCGGTCGTGGCAGGTGAGCGGTACATGGCGTACGCATGGCTGCGGTCGGAGTCCGGCCGCAAGCACATGGTGGGTGTGGCACTCACCACGGCGGAGGGCGAACTGTGCGCGGTCTCCGAGGCGTTGTGGATCGATCCCAGGCCGGCGCCCTGAGCCGATCGCCGGCCACCGTCCGTGGTCCAGTACCGCTGTGGGAAGCGGAACGACCGGTCGGCCGGCCGCCGGGGCGCCCGGTCGGTCGTCAGGCGCGGCAGCGCAGCATCTCGAACGGGGGGTTGGCGCGGAAGTCCGCCCAGAAGTCCGCACCGAACGTACGCACACCGGCGTCGGACACCTCCAGCGGTAGCCAGGTCAGCTCGCTGGATCCGGCCGCCCCCAGACACTTCGACCATGGCCAGGAAGCCGGGCACCGCCGGGTGCTGCTCCAGCGGCAGGGGCTTGAAGCCCTCGTACGCCTCACCTATCTCGTCGTACGGGTTCGAGCGGATGAGGAGCAGTCGGCCCTCGGCCGGGTGCCTTCCCCGGCAGAGGGCCCCGCCCAGTCAGCGGCGCGCTGTCAGCGGAAGCGGAGGGAGCCGTGGGGCAGGCCACGATCACCCGCGTTTGACACGTACTTTCCCGACGCCACGGAAAGGGCGGCGCCGTGGTAGTTCTTGCCGGTGTAGAGGACGACCGTGCGCCTGCCCTGATTCACGACGGCGCCCACGTGGTCCCATCCGCGGGCTGCCAGATTCGGCACGGCGCGGGTGAAGACCTCGCGCCTGCCTTGGAAATTGGCGTGCCTGTAGACCATGACCTTCGCGCCGCTCGCCTTGGGGACGCGGGCGTTCGCCTGGACGCCGTCGGCGGCGGCCGGCAGCGCGGCGCCGAGCGAGAGTGCGGCGACAGCGGTGCCGGTAGCGGCCAGGTAACCGATGCGCATGGTGTGCCCTTTCGGTGTGGGTACGTGCAGCGGGATGGCGGTGAGGGGGAGCCGGTTGGTCTGACTCAGCCGTCTGCGCGGTTCAGTACGCGGCGGGCGGCTGCCAGCCAGCGGTCTTTCCGGGCCTTCGCCTCGTCCAGACGGTCGGCGTTCTCCTTGATCAGGCGGCGTTGGATGCGGATTTCGGCCGCTGCCCATGCCGTCATGACCTTTGTCGACCGTTGGCAGGCCACGTCGGTGCGGGCGGTGTCGCGTTCGGTCGACGTGGGGTCGGCCGTTTCCCAACGCCTGCTGCCGGCGACCGCCAGCGGATCCTCGTAGTCGAAGCCTGCCTTCGCCATGCAGGTACGCCAGGAGCGCACGGCGCTGCGTACCTCGGGAGCGCGCCGGGCGGCTTCCAGCGCGGTGCCGGTCAGCTGGTTGAAGGCGTGGTAGTCGGGTGGTGCGGTGTCGCCGGCGAGTTGGCGCTGGGCGGCCTTGAGGCACCCGCCCTTGCCGGAGGTCCCGTAGGCCGCGTGTTGTACCTCGGCGGGGAGAGCCTCGCGCTCGTCCCAGGCTCGGTTGCGCCGTACCACCGAGGCCGGTTCGGGGCGCGGGTGGTAGCCGAAGTCAGCGGCATCTGCCTCGACGGCTCCGTAACGGCCTGCGTTCGGCGGCTCGATGTCCTGGGCGCTCACCCGGGGCAGTGGCTTCCACTCCAGGCCCCGGTCGTTCATGCACCGGCGCATGAGGATGTCCTGGGCGTCTTCCACCGCGTAGGTCTCTGCCGTGGACGAGGCATAGGCGTCCAGCGGGAGCGTCAGCTGCCCGGCCTGCCGGGTTGCGGACGGCGGTGCGGTGGGGTGCCCGGTGGGTGATTCCTGGTGCCCAGCGGTGCAGGCGGTGGTGGCCAGAAGCAGCGTGAGCGCGGTGACGGCCCGGGCGCGGGAGCGCGACATGGTTGCCTCTCGTCGTGCGTGGCGCGGTGTGCGTGGGGCGGAGTGCGGTGCCGGGTGGGGCGGAGTGCAGCCCGTGGGCCGCACCCCGCCCGTCAGCAGTTCACCGTTGACGGAACGTGCTGTTCAGCGGAACTTGATGGAGCTCACGGCGTCGCTCAGACCACGGTTGCCGAAGTGCGCCTCACGGTCGCCCGGCGCCAGGGAGAAGTGGGCGCCCTTGTAGTTGCCGTGCTTGTAGAAGGTGACCGTGCGGTTGCCGAGGTTCTTGGCGGAGCTGATCTTGTCGCCCCAGCCCTCGTCCCCCAGGTGCGGACGGTTGGAGTGGAAGCTGGTGGTCGCACCCTTGTACTTGGCGTCCACGTAGACCTTGACGTGCCGGTTCGCGGCCTTGGACGCGACGGTCGCGTGGGAATCGGCGGCGGCCGGGAGCGCGGCGCCGAGCGAGAGTGCGGCAGCGGCGGCAAGTCCGGCGGCTATGGGTCGAATACGCATGAGGTATTCCTTCGGTGAGTGATCACGCCTGAGGCGTGGGACGAAGGTCGTCCGTTCGGTCGGCCACCGGGCCGTACGTGCCCGGCGGCCGGGTGACGCGTCCTACGATGCCGGGCCACCAGTAGGCTGTCGTTAGCGCTGAGTCCACACTCGTTTGGCAATGCGTCCACGCACCGCCGCCGGCCCACTCCACGCGGTCGGGGCGGAAGGGGGCCGGCGCGGAATGCGCCACCGCGCATCAGCGTGACCGAGGTGCGGCACAGGCAGCGCCCCATGCCGAGGCCGGTCTCATCCGGCGATTGCCTCGGTGAGGACGGTGCGGACCCGTTCGATGAGGGGGTTGGTGTCGTCGGCCCGCCACACCAGGTGCAAGGCGGTCGAGGTGTCGGCGAGTGGCCGGGGGGTCACTCCGATGCGGCGCAGCGCACGGTGCGAATCGGCGAGCACCGCTGCGCCGAACTTGGCGGCGACCAGGGCCAGTAGGGTCTGCACGCTTCGGCCTTCCGCCCCGATCTGCGGCACGATGCCGGCGCCGTGGCAGAGGGCGATGATCTCGTCGTAGGACCGCGGTGAGACGTCACGCGGCCAGATGACCAGGGGGATCTGGCCCAGTGCCGTGAGCGGGGCGGGTTCAGGGGGGTAGGCCAGCGGATGGCCGGCGGGCAGGAACAGCGTCAGCGGTTCCCGCCACCACACCTGGGTGGCCAGCCGGGCATCGCGCAGTGGAAGGCGCTGGACCGCGAGGTCGTAGCGCCCCTCCAGAACACCGGTCGACATCTCCGCGTCGTTGAAGCTTTCCTCCAACTGGAGCTGGATCCGCGGTAGTTCGCGCCGCAGGCGACCCAGCGCGGCACCGAGCGGTCCGTTGATGCCCGAACCGGCGAAGGTCACGACCAGTCGTCCGGTCATGCCTTGCGCGGCGAGGCGCACGTCCTTGAGAGCGGCCTCCGCCTCGGCGAGCACGGTGGCCGCACGCCGGACCAGAACCTGACCGGCCTGCGTCGGCGTCAAACCGCGCCCTTCCCTGACGAAGAGCTTTGTTCCCAACTGCCGCTCCAAGTCGGCCAGTTGGCGGCTGAGTGTGGGCTGCGTCAGATGCAGCCGCCGGGCCGCAGCGCTGATGCTGCCCTCTTCTGCGATCGCGACGGCGTAGCCGAGTAGCCTTAGCTCCATCCATACCTCCCAGGCATGGGAAGTATATGAAGTTATGCCCACGAAGCAGATTTGGGTGCCGCTCAGGCCAGGCTGGACACAGCGCACCGGACGGAACCGGAACGCACACCAGACCCTGAGGAGCATCCATGAACCGCGAAGAGCGCTACGCGTACGGCATGAAGGTGCTGGAGGAGGTTGACGGCGAAGCGGGACAGCGCATCGTCGACTCGCTCGCAGACACCTCGCCCGAGTTGGGCCACCAGGTGGTGGCATGGGCGTTCGGCGACATGTACTCCCGCCCCGAACTCGCCCCACGCGAGCGTCAGTTGGTCACCCTGGGCGTACTCACCGCGCTCGGCGGTTGTGAAATCGAGCTGCACGTGCACATCAACGCGGCGCTCAACGTCGGCCTGACGCCGACCGAGATCTCCGAGGCGCTGCTGCACTCGGCCGTCTACTGCGGCATGCCCCGGTCGATCAACGCGACACTCGTCGCCAAGAAGGTCTTCGTCGAACGTGGCCTGCTTCCCCTCACCAACCTCGGCTGACCCTGTTGCCAGTGTGGTTGGCTACAGAACGCTTCCCGGAGACGACTCCGGAGACGGCGGGAGGCGGAGTTCGGCGACGGCCCCGCCGTCGGGGGCGTTGGAGAAGCGGAGGGTGGCGCCGAGGACGTGGGCCTGGCCGGCGGCGATGGTCAGGCCCAGGCCGTGGCCGGTCCGCCTGCCGGCGTCAGATCCGCCCGACTGGCTCCGAAAACGCTGCGGCCCCTGGTCGAGGAGGTAGGCGGGGTAGCCGTCGCCGTGGTCCCGCACGGTGATGACCGGCGCGTCGACGGTGACCACGACGGGCGAACCGCCGTGCTTGTGGGCGTTGGCGACGAGGTTTCCCAGGACGCGTTCGAGCCTGCGCCGGTCGGTCTCGACCTGGTCGTCCGCTATGACGCGGACCTCGGTCGTCGTTCCGGTGGCCCGTACCGCGCGTTCGGCCAGCGGGCCCAGTTGGTGGAGGTCGAGGTCGGCGCTCTCGACCTGGGCGTCGAGCCGGGAGATCTCCAGCAGGTCCTCGGTCAGCCCGCGCAGGGCCCGGACGCGGTCGCGCACCATGTCTGTCGGGCGGCCGGGCGGCAGCAGCTCGGCCGCGGAGTGGAGCCCGGCGAGCGGGGTGCGCAGCTCGTGGGAGACGTCGGCGGTGAAGCGCTGTTCGCTGTGCAGTCGGGTCTGGAGGCTGGCGGCCATCGCGTCGAGCGCGGTCGCCACGGCGGCGGCCTCGTCCTGGGCCCGGTGGGGGCGCCGGGAGCGCGGGTCGTTCACGCGGGCGTCGAGGTCGCCGGTACTGATCCGTCGGGCAACGCGGGCGGTGCGGTGCAGTCGGCGGGTGATGCGGGAGACGGAGATCAGTCCGGCCCCCAGGGTGAGGGCGATCGCGGCGGCGGAGGAACCGATGATGGCTCCGTCCAGGCCGCGGAGGGAGGCTGCCTGTTCGCTGTAGTCGAGCCGTAGCGCGAGCACCTTCCCCCCGGTGACGGGGGTGGCGGCCCACATCACGGGGCGGCCCTGGTGCGTGGCGAGTTGGGTTCCGCGCTCGTGCCGCCGCACGGTCATCTCGCGCAGTGGAGCGGGCAGGTCCGGTGGGTTCACCGAGACGTTGCGGTCGAGGGGGTCCCCGGCGACGTACGCGGACTTGCCGCGGTCCAGTTCCGCCAGCGCCGTGTGGCGCGCACGGTCCTGGGTCTGCCGGTCCACCAGGACGTGCACCAAGGTGCCGAGCACCGTGGCGAGCAGGCAGCACATGACGGTGATGAAGACCGCGGCCTTCCAGTAGAGCGTCGCCGTCCAGGCATGCAGCCACCGCGGCGTACGCGGCCGGAGAGTGCGCACGGCTCACCTGCCCGAAGGGGCTGCGGAGGCCGGGGCTCGCCGACCGTAGCCGACATCCTGGATCGTCATGACCTGGTGCCGCGCATCCCATACGTAGACCGTGCGGCTTTCGTAACCCGGCGCGTCCCCGGGCTCGTGGATGACCAGCTTGTGGTCGGCGACCTCCACCGACTGCGGGGAACTGGTGGAACCCAGGATCGAGGTCACCACCCCGTTCTTGAGCGTGTAGGCGTAGATGATCAGGAGGTTGCTTCCGCTCTGCACGCCGACGATCAGCTCGTCCTTTCCGTCGCCGGTCAGATCGTGGTACTCGGGGGCCCGCACGGGGCAGGAGCGCGAGCCCGGCTTGCCGGCACAGGCGCGGATCTTGCGCTCCTCGCCCTTTTCGAAGACGGGCTGGTCGCGGCGCTTGTCGGCGTC
The DNA here is from genome assembly GCF_042734445.1 of Streptomyces sp. NPDC059649. NCBI lineage: Bacteria > Bacillati > Actinomycetota > Actinomycetes > Kitasatosporales > Streptomycetaceae > Streptomyces > Streptomyces sp. NPDC059649. Next base: position 295,881 of record NZ_JBHWDV010000001.1, on the reverse strand, counting down.
GATCTGCGCCAGGAGGACGGATCCCGCGGACACCTTCCGGATGTCCCCGGACGGCACCCGCGGCAGTGCGGTCAGCGGCTGCGGTGCCTCCTCCCCTCCCGTGGCGGGCGAAGCCGCCGGCGCGGGCTTACTGCCGGGCCACAGTTCCGCCGGACCGGTAACGGGAGCGGCATGCCCCGCGCTCTTGGGCGCACCGGCCTGCGCACAGCCGCCCAGCAGTGCCGCCGTGCCCGCCGCCACGCTCGCCAGGGCCACCGCCCGTACGACGGCACGGGGCGCGCGCAGGCCACGGACAAGGGGCACGACGCCACTCCGAGCAGGTTCGGAAGGCGCAGGGGCTGAGTGGTGAGGAGTCAAACGTTCTCTCCGCGTGGCTCTGCGACGGTCCGACAAGTCCGGAAACGGTAACCCATCGGTCGCGGACCAGGTCGTGCGCCCCGTCACAGCAGGGGTCCCGCTCGGACCGGGAAGCGGCCCCTGTCCCCCTCGAAGTCTCCTTGCCCGCGCGCCTAGCCGCGGGGGCTGCTGATCCGTTCCGGCTGGATCACGAGGATCACCCGGACTTGGTCGCGACCGCCGAACCACGGGTACGGCCCGCCGAGATACTTCTGCGCGAGCGCCTCGATGTGGTCGACCGCACCCTCGGTGGTCACCCGCACCACCCGGCCGCGGATCTGGACGTAAGAGGTCGGATCCGAGGGGTCGGCGACTGCGACGGCGACCCGCGGGTCGCGCGCGATGTTGCGCGTCTTTTGATGCGACTCCACGCTGTTGATCAGGATGTGCTCGCCGTCGGTGTCGACCCATGCCTGGGTGAGCTGGGGCGAGCCGTCGGGCATCGTCGTCGCGAGGTAGCAGGTGCTGGGGCGGCGCAGCAGCGCCACCAGGTCCTCGCCGAGGGGCACGGGCACAAGGGTCTCCGGATTCACTTTTGTTGGGTGATGAGGCAACGGTAGCCACGGCCGGGCACCCGGCCTTCCGCGCCCCGGAAACCGTGCCGGAGGCAACGCCTGTTCCTGCGCGAAGTCCCCGGCTGGACGGGGGAGGCCAGCCGGGGACTGATCTCCCGTGTACCCCTCCACCGTGGAAGGAAACACGCCGGTTCCGGCCGGACATGGCGATGCGCCGCAGGACCGGACACCTGCGGCGCATCGTGGGTGGCGCCGATGAGTGACGTGGAATCTCACCGGCTGTGGGGCGGGTCAGTGGTGGTGGCCCCAGTGGCCGTGACGACCCCAGGAGGTGAAGTCGACGATGCGGCGGTGGTCGTCGCGCAGGGTGGCGGTGTCGGAGTAGTTGTCCCAGACGTAGTCGCGGCGGTCCTGGTAGAGGTCGGTGCGGGTGTCACGGCCGATGCCGGTGTGGACGCGGACCTGGCTGTGGCCGGCCAGACGGACATTGCCGAAACGGTAGCTGTGCCCGGTCTTGTCGGAGAGCGTCCAGCCCTTGAGGGTGACCGGCCAGCGGCCGGTGTTGCGGACGGTGACCCACTCGGCGTTCAGGCTCCAGTTGGAGCGGTCGTCGCGGCCGGGGCTGTCGTACTGGATCGGCCCCAGCACCACGGCGGAGCGGACGTGGTGGTGCGCGCCCGGGACGTGGTGGCCGCGGTGGTGGTCGGCCGCGGCGGCGGGCAGCACGGCGGTGGCGGCCAGAGCCGCAGCCCCGGCTACGGCGACAGCGATACGCGAAGCGTGACGGAACACGGAATCCCCCCTACACCCATCCAAACGCCCCAAGGGGTTACCCGCGGCAGCACCTGCCACCGCACACGGGCCAGCCCGGCGGGCCGCTCAGGGGCCGAGGTAGGAGTGGAAGAGGTCGTCCGGGTCCCAGCGGGCTTTGATCTCAGCGAGGCGGTCCCAGGCGGCCGGTGCGTACGAGGACTGCGCGCGCGGGCCGCCGGCTTCCAGGTCCGCCTCGGCGATGTAGTGCCGGCCGCCTCCGCGCGGGTCCACCGCGGCCATCGCCTCCCGCAGCCAGCCACCGTTCGCCGGGTCGTCGGCCGGGTCGTCCCAGATCGCGTAACAGACCAGGTAGGAGGCGCCGAGCGGGGCGAAGGCCATATTGCTCAGCAGCGCGGGGTCCTCGGAGACCGGTTGCACGGGCGCGAGCACCAGCGACTTGCCCGAGGGCGCGGTGGCCAACGGATCCACCAGCCGGGTCAGCTGGGTCTGGTAGCTCTCCGGGGCCCACAGGTTGTCCGCCCCGTAACGGTGGTCCGGTGGCCAGACCGCACTCGCGCCCTCGTGCAGGGCCGCGTACGAGGTCGGCGTGGGCGGCTCACCGGCGACTTCGAGCTCACCGAAGGGGCACTCGGTGAACGGTTCGAGGGCCTGCCGGGCCGTCTCGGGCGAGGAGGCGAAGGCGGTGGCGACCACCGAGATGCGGGGCCCCGGGGGCACCGATTCCGTCGCCGGGCCGGACGCCATGAGCACGAAGGCGGTCTCCACGTACGGCGGCAGCCCGCGCGCGATCGGCTCGGCCCACTCCGTGACCCGGGCGGTGTCGGCCAGGGGGAAGGTGCAGCTGGTCGTCATGATCGAGACGGGGTGGGGGTGCAGGGCGAGCCGGAAGCCGGTGACGACGCCGCAGAAGCCCGGTCCGGCGCCGCGCGCGGCCCAGAAGAGGTCGGGGTGGGAGGCCTCCGTGCAGTCGACGGTCCGTCCGTCGGCGGTGACCACACGTACCTCCTGGACGTCGGCGCAGGAGGCGCCCCAGGCCCGGGAGTTCCAGCCGAGGCCGCCGCTGAGCAGGAATCCGCCCACCGGGACGGTGGGGCAGTGGCCGACGGGGAAGGCCAGTTGGTGCGGGGTGAGGGCGGCGACCAGTTCCTGGCCGGTGACGGCGGGCCCGACGGTGGCCGTCGGAGGGTCGGGGCCGGCGGCCGGGGCCAGGGTGCACTCACGCAGTCGGGAGAGGTCGAGCAACAGCCCGTCGTCGCGGAGCGGGGCCCCGGACCAGTTGTGCCCGCCGGAGCGGACGGAGAGGCGCAGCCCTTGCTCCCGGGCGTAGTCGACGGCCCGTACGACGTCCCTCTCCGAGGCGGCCCGCACGATGACACCGGGGAACCGCGCCGGTGTCACACCGTTCCAGACCACGTCGGCCCGGGCGTCCTCGTAACCGCTGTCACCCCGGCGGATCAGGGTTCCGTCGAGGTCGGGTGCGGACACCTGTGTCCATCGGCCCATGGTCGCCTCCTTGATGCACGCGGACCGTCCGAAACGTCAGTGGGGAATCAGGCCAGGGTGATCACGGCGAAGACCGCGAGGGACACGAGATAGCAGACCGCCACGGCGGCGATGCCCGCCATCTGTGAGCTGCGGCCGAGGGTCCGGCCGGGCTCCAGCCAGAACGCGAGGGCTCGGTTCACCAGTGGCATCAGAAGCCATGTCAGCGCACTGACGCTGAGGATGTTCGAGACGAACATGGCCAGGTAGAGCGGGACTTTGACGCGGTTCAGCGCGTCTCCGAGGGTCAGCGTGAGCACCATCACCGTCGGATAGAGCGCCAGAAGCACGGTCATTGCCTGTTTCCAGTTGGGCGGCGCACCCTCACCGGCGCCGTGGCCGAACCTGAACCAGCCGCTGAACGCCGAGCTGACCTTGCGCACGTCATAGGCGGTGAAGTACTTGTTTCCCTCCTCCAGGAGCGCGCTGCGCACGTCCGATTCGAGCCAGTCGTCGAGGTGTTCGCGGGAGTCGAACCGGAAGACGACCACCCAGTGTTCCTGAACGCCCTCGACCGGCTTGAACAGTTCGGAGCCCATGAACCCCGGCGCCTTCTCCTGGGCCTTGAGCGTCTTCTCCTGCCATTTGAGGAAGCCCTGTTCGCATCCTGGTTTCACGTCATGGGAGATGACGGCCGTGACGACCTTCGGCGTCACCTGCGCCGGGCTGCCGCCGCGCAACACCTCCTGGGACGGAGGCCCTTCGAAGAGCCCGCGCGCTTCCTTGAGCAGCTCCGCCCGCCGGTCCGAATCCAGCCAGGCCGTCAGGTGCCCCACTCCGGAGAAGCGGAACACGGTGACCCATTCGTTTGCGGCGCCGGCACCGGGCGGGTACACCTCGGCGCCCACGAAACCCTCGAATTCGCGGGCCGCCTGGTTGGTTCTGTCCTGCCAGCGCCGGTACTCGTCGGCCCGCCCCTCGCGGACCTTCTGCGAGGTCACCACGGTGGCAATATCGGCCGTGGAGTCACGGCTTGCACGGGCACTCACCTGCAGTAGCCTAGTTCAAAAGCCATTTAAGCGGCAAATGGGGCAGTTGGTTTGGTCCCGGACAAGCGGCCGATGCCGATGGGAGACTCCGCTATGGAACAGAAAGAGCTCATGGCCGAGGCGGTACGACTCGCCACCGAGTCCGTCGAAATGGGCTGGGGCGGCCCCTTCGGGGCGGTGCTCGCACGCGATGGCGAGATCGTCGCCCGCGGGCAGAACCGCGTACTGCTGACCGGCGATCCCACCGCCCATGCCGAGGTGGAGACCATCCGGAAGGCCGTGCAACTGCTCAACCCTGAGGCGCCGTCAATCTCCCCGGACCATCAGAACGAGAGCACGCTGGAGTACGTCCCGCGCCCCGAGGGCTCCCCGGACCCCGTCCCGGAACGCGCCCGTATGCTTCGAGGCTGCTCGATCTACATCAGCGGCGCCCCCTGCCCGATGTGCATGAGCGCCATCTACTGGTCGCGGATCGACGAGGTCTACTTCAGCTGCGATCTGGACGAAACCCGAAAGATCGGCTTCGACGACTCGTTCCAGTACGAGGACTTCACCAAACCGCTCGATCAGCGTCGGATCAAGGTCGAGCAGATCTACCCCGAACTGGGCTCCACGGCCTACGAGGCATGGACGAAGCGGTCGGAGCGGCATGCGTACTAGGGGTTGCGGCCTGGCGTTCCGACCGTGCGCGAGGGCGCCTGGCGGATGCTCGCCACCGCACGCCCCGCGGATGCTCGCCACCGCGTGAGGGGCGGAAGTCGGCCAGCGCACAGCCGAGTTGGCGGCCGAGAGGGAGGGGCCGGTCGGCGTAGCAGCCGAAGCCGCGCCGTCAGGTGAGTGCCCAGCAGGTGTGTACTGCGTGCCCAGCAGAGGTGTGCCCAGTCGCAGCGACGTCAGCCCAGCACTCCGGCCAGGGCGCGGACGAGGACGACGTCGAACCGGTCGTGGGGATTGCCGTCGGGCGGGGAAGCGGCGAGCAGGGCGGCGATGCGGGGGTGGCTTCCCGCGCCGGCGACGTGCCGGAGGTAGGCGGATCGGCGGATCGCGCCGGTGTCCCCGGCAGCCGTCTCGTTCTGGACGAACAGCGCGGTCAGGCCGCTGATGAGGGCGAATGCCTCCAGTTTGCGCGCGGGGTCGGCCGGGTGGTCGGCGAGCACGTCGAGCACATGCTCCAGGAGGTCGACCCCGTGGGGGCCGAGCACGGGCCGGCCCATGACCATGGTGGGCAGCCACGGGTGACGGCGCATGATCTGCCGGGCCTGGCGGGCGATGTCGAGCAGATCGGCCTGCCAGTCACCGCTGGGGGCGGGAAAGTGGTACTCGCTCGCGGTGCTGTCGGTCATCAGGTCCAGCAGGTCGTCGCGGGTGGCCACGTAGCGGTAGAGCGAGGCGGCACCGGTACCCAGGGCCGAGGCGACCCGGCGCATGGAGACGGCCTCCAGGCCCTCACGATCGGCCAGCTCCACCGCGGCAGAGGTGATCTCCGCCCGGCTGCGCTCGGCCGGGCGCCCGACCGGCGCCTGCTCCGGCCGCATCCAGATCACCGGCTCCTGCTGTCCTGCCACTGCCACCTCCCGCGTTGCCACCAGCCTACCTATCGCATACGGTGTTCGCGAACGACGTTTGCGAATGGGAGGGGCACGATGACGCGTTTCGCGCACAACGGCGGGATCCAGATCGCCTTCGAGGACCTCGGCGGCGCGGGCGGCGACCCGTTGCTGCTGGTCATGGGGCTGGGAACCTCACGGTTCTGGTGGCCGGACGGCCTGGTGACCGAACTGGTCCGCCGCGGCTTCCACGTCGTGGCCTACGACCAGCGCGACGCCGGCGAGTCCACCCACCTGCCCGACCGGCGCGTCGGCCCGCCGATCAAGGCGCTGCTGCACCGCAACGCTCCGGCCTACAGCGCCGAGGACCTCACCGACGACGCGGTCGCCGTCCTCGACGCCCTCGACTGGGAGGGCGCCCACCTCTTCGGCCACTCGTTGGGTGGGCTCATCGCGCAGCGCACCGCGATCCGCCACCCGCAGCGCGTGCTCAGCATGGCCACCTCCTCGGCCGTACCCAGCGACGCGAAGGGCCTGAACGTCCTGCGCTATCTGCGCCTGGCCTGCCTGCCCCGATTCGCCCGGCTCCACCACCCCGAGACTCCGCAAGGCAACCTGGACCTGGCGGTGGCCATGGCCCGCATCCTGGCCGCGCCCGACCAGCACCTCGACGAGCACGATGTGCGCGAGTTCGTCGACAAGGAAGCCGCGCACCAAGTCGCCAGCCTCCGCGACCGGAAGGCGCAGAGCCGCCAGATCGGCGCGAAGTGGCACGGCGGACCACTCGCCCGGATCACCGCGCCGACCCTGGTCCTGCACGGCGAAGGCGACCCGCTTCTCCGCCCAACGGCCGCCCACCACATCGCCGCAGCCATCCCGGGCGCCCGCCTGCTCACCCTGCCCGGAGTCGGCCACTTCCTCGCCCACGACGTCTGGGCCACCTACGCCGACGCACTGCGCACGCTCGCCGACCGCGCCGACCAGCGACCACAGATCAACGGGACCACACTGTGACCGACTGCATTCCTGTCATGGGCGGTGTCCAGCACCCGCCCCGTGCGTCGGCCACCATGCCCACCGCTCACCTGCCGCAAGCACCGACCGCCGTGCTCACCGCTCACCGGACCCGGATGATGCTCTTTCCGTGAGTGGTGCCGCTGGCCAGGTTCGCGAGGGCGGTCTCCACGTCGGCGAGCTCGTGTTCGGCGGTGATGTCGATCCGCACCGAGCCGTTGGCCACCAGCGCCAGCGCTTCGGCGGCACCGGCAGCCAGCCGGGCCGGGTGGGTTCGGCTCAGGAGGTTGCTGTTGTACGTCAGCACGGACTGCCCGTTCATGAGCAGGTCGTTGGTCGAGAGGTCGACCGGGTCGAAGGTGGCGATGTTGCCGTAGACCACGAGCCGGCCGTGCGGCGCCAGGAGTGCCAGGCTTGCGGTGCGGGTGGCGCCTCCGACGGGGTCGAGGACGGCGTCGAAGGTCTCCTCGCCGAGCGCCCGGGGGAACTCAGCCCGCGTCAGTACCTGGTGATAGCCGAACTGCCGTGCGTAGCCGGCCCGTTCCGCGTCGCCGACCACGCCGACGATGCGCCGTGCTCCCGCCGCGGCGGCGAACTGTGCCGCCATGGTGCCGACCCCGCCGGAGCCCGCGTGGATCAGCACGCTGTCACCGGGGCCGATTCCGGCGACGGTATGGATGAGGGCGTAGGCGGTGGGGGTGCTCCAACCGAATCCGGCCGCGGTACGGGCGTCGACGTTCGCTGCGCTGATCGCCAGGGCGGCCGGGGCGAGGACGACCTGGGCGTAACCGCCTCCGCCCACGAGGGCGACGACCTGTTCGCCGACGCGACCCTGATCCACTCCGTCACCGACCGCGACGATCCGGCCCGCGACCTCGAAACCGGGCACGAGCGGTCGCGGGAGGGGGAAGTGCCCGTCGCGCACCAGCACATCGCCCCACTGGACGCCCGCGTAGGCGACCTGGACGGCGACCTCGCCCGGCCCGGGAACCGGGTCGGGGACCTCGGTCAGACGGAAGTGGTCGTCGGCACCCAGAACAACGGCCTTCATCACGTTTCAACCCCCTGTGTGGAATCAGTAACCTGATACCGCCGAAGGTAGCGAGTATCAGGTAGTTGAGTCAACAAAGGGAGTTGAGACATGTCTGAGGTGCCTGTCGAGGAGTACCTGTGCACCCGCATCCGCCGTGCGGAGCAGGCGTTGATGGCCCACCACGAGGCGGTGCTGCGCACCTACGGGCTGACCATGACCCAGTACACGGTGCTCCTGGCCCTGTCCCGCGCGGATGGCCGGTCCGGCGCTCAACTCGCCCGCGCCTGCGGCGTCTCCCAGCAGAGCATGGCAACCGTCCTGAACGGCATGCAGTCCAAGGAACTCATCAGCCGCCAAGCCTCCGCGGCCCACGCGAAGGTCATGCTCGCCACCCTCACCGACACCGGGCGAGACCTGCTCGACCGGGCCTACCAGGAAGTCATCGTGCTGGAACGCGCCCTGACCGACCGCTTCGCCCCCGACGAACACCGCCGATTCTGCGAGTTCCTCGACCGGGCCACCGCCACCCTCATCGAACAGACACCCCCAGCCGCGGCACGCTGACGACGACGCCGACCGGGCGGAGGAGAGGGCCTACCCCGTACGGTCCGTGGATTCAGCGCGCCGTTCATGGCGTGAGCGTGCGAGGTGGTACGCGGTGGACAGCAGCTCGCGGGTGGCCGCTTCCGTACGCGGGCCCGGGTTCACCACTGCCAGCCAGCCGGCGGTGCCGTAGACGGGGTGCGCGATCACGGTGTCGGCGGTGCCCGGGTCGACCCCGGTGGAGGCTGGTTCGCGGGGCGTATGCCCGGTCCAGCGGATGAAGGCCTGTTTCCCGGCGGAGATGTTCACGCGGAAGGTGTCGGGGCGGTCCAGACGTGAGGTCTCGTCGCCGGGGTAGTTCTTGGTCACCACCGTCGCGAACGGTTGGGTCGTTGTCGGGGTGACGCCATCGGGCGCGTAGTAGAAGAACGTGTCGCCCCAGCCGATTTCCGGCGAGCCGTCGCCGGGCGCAGGCCTGAGGGTCAGGACGCCGTCGAGGCCGTCCACGAAGCTGATGATCTCTTCCATGGTCATGTGCTCTAGCGTTGCATTGAAGTGCTTGTGGAGACTTAGAGGCTGCGATGGAGGGGCTGAGCGATGCCAAGTCTCAAATCGGGGGACATGCGCACCGGCGATGTCGCGCGGCGGACCGGGTACTCCGTTCAGCAGGTTCGCAATCTTGAGCGCGACGGTGTGCTGCCGCCGGCGACGCGCACCGCCACGGGCTACCGGATCTACGGAGAGATCCATCTGCAGTCCGCGCTGGCCTACCGGGCCCTGGCAGCGGGCGCGGGTCCGACCGAGGCCAAGAAGATCGTGCGGGCCGTCCACCGGTACCCCGCCTCCCAAGTGGCACTTGCCCTTCTCGACGCGGCGCACGCCCGGCTCCACGCCGAGCGCACGGAACTGAGGCTGGCCAAGGAGGCCGCCCAGTCCATCACCAGTGAGCCCATCGACGACATACGCGCCTCGGACACGATGAGCATCTCCGAACTCGCCGTCGCCTTGGACGTGCGACCTTCGACGTTGCGGCATTGGGATGCCGAGGGCCTTGTCGTTCCCGACCGCGACCCCGTGCGAGGAACTCGGCGATACGGCCCCACTCAAGTGCGCGATGCGCGGATCGTTCACCAACTACGTAGCGCCGGTTACCGCATCGCACCTCTTCGGGCCCTCATGCCGGAGCTCCGGTGCACCCGCCGGTCGTCGGATGTCGCCTCCGCGCTGGCCGCCAGGGACGCGAGCATCGCGGCTCGCTCCCAGGCCCTCCTCGACGGCGCTGCCGCACTCAGTGCGGTGCTCTCACTGGCCGCCGCCTCAGCACCTCATCGAGCGTCATGAGTCAACCAGCCACTCGCTACTGCCCTGCGGCCGCCAGCGCCGCCGCGAGGCCGTTCAACCGCAGGCGGGTGGCGCCCCGCAGATGGGGGAAGTCGTGCTCGGGCTCCGCGGAAGGGATGAGGAAGGCTGCTTGCTCGGTCCATCGCAGGTGGGTGCCCTCGGCCTCCGGGTGCAGTTCGACGGTCACCAGCGAGGCCCAGCGCGGCACGTCGTCCACGCTGGAGGTGTACGCGTAGACGATCCTCGCCCCCGGCGTGATGTCGAGGTAGCGCGACGCGTACGCCAGCCGTTCCGGCCGTGCGTCGGGAACCGTGAAGACACTGGACGCCGTCTCGCCGCCGTTTACCGTGAAGTCGTGGTGGTACGACACGTGGCGGCCCGGCAGTTTGAACCACCGGCGCCGGACCGGGGTGTCGGCGAAGGCCTCGAACACTGCGCTCGGAGGCGCGGCCAGCGGAAATCCGATGGTGAAGGTCTCGTGCCGCACCCCTGGGGCCGCACCGCTGCCCTGCCCCTCAACTGCTGTGTCCAGTGCGGAATTTGCGACGGCGTCGGCGGTCATGTGTCCCTCACGTGGCGTTGCGGCGGATCGGGCGGGCACCCATTGGTTACTGTTCGTATGTAATGGGGTGCGGCCGCTGCGATCAAGGCCTCGCGCTGACGCACTTCCATGTCAGCTACGCACTTTCATGTAAGTCATGCACTTTCAGGTCAGTCACGCACTTTCAGGTCAGTCGCGCACTTTCCTGCCAGTTACGCACTCGAAGGGAACAGTCACATGGATTCCGCACTGCGGTCCCAGCTGGCGGCCGCCGGGGTCGGCCCGGAGTGCGCGGCGACCATCGAGCTCGTGCGCGATGTGCTCGCCCGGGTCGGAGACAAGTGGACCGTTCTGGTCGTCACCACGCTCGCCGAGGGACCGCTGCGCTTCACGACCCTGCACGAGCGAATCGCCGGGGTGTCCCAACGGATGCTGAGCCAGACCCTCCGCTCACTGACCCGCGACGGACTGATCACGCGGACGGCTTACGCCGAAGTACCGCCCCGCGTCGAATACGCGCTGACTCCGCTGGGGCGATCGCTGAGTGACACCGTCACGCACGTGGTGCGCTGGGTGCAGGACCACCAGATCGAGATCGTCCGTAACCGCGAGGCCTTCGACGGAGTCGAGGCCGCGGCGCCGTGAAGGGACGGGGACCATGCTCGACCTGCGCGGTGACAGGAGATCTTCCGAACAACGCTTTCAGGACGGCCCGTTCGGGTCTTGAAAGACGATGCCGAGCAGCCCGGGGAAGCGCGCTTCGAGATCGTCGGAGCGCAGGGTGAGGTAGTTTCTGCGGCCTTCGTGGCGCAGGCGGATGACGCCGCTCTCGCGCAGGACCCGCCAGTGGTGGGTGAGGGTGGACTTCGGCGCATCCGTCTCGATCGCGCCGCAGCCCCGAAGAACAACCCAAAGCGGTCGTCCGCCACTTCATCCGCTTCTTCCGCACCTTCCGCTTCTGCCCCGACCAACCGCACCACGCCGCGTAAGAGCCCCCGTCACCGGCTGACTGTGACACGGCGACAGGCCGGCAGCGGCACGGCGGCGAGGCGACTACGGACGGCAGCCAGGCGGCTGGGGCACAGCGGCGAGGCGGCTACGGCACGACAGCGAGGCGGCTGGGGTGCCGGTGCTGCCGTGCCGAGTCGGCCGCGCAGTTTCGCCATCGCCTGCCGGTTCGCCCCACCGCCGCCGGCACCCGGCGCCCTCGTCAGGACGGGAGGGCGCCGAGCTGCCGTAGCTGCGCGAGGACGTCGACGATGCCCCGGATCTCGGCGATCCGCCCGTTGACGAAGCGGAAGATGAAGATCTCGTTGTAGGTGACGGTCTTCCCGGTGGGTGGCAGGCCCTGATACTCACCCCGATGGGTCCCGGTCACCGTGTTCCTGGAAACGACCTTGTCGCCCTCCGTGATCGTCTCCTCGACGGCGACATGGATGTCGGGGAACGCGCGCAGGAGCGCCTCCCACACCCGCTTCAGGGCCTCCGCTCCCGTCGCGCCCATCGGTACCGGCGCATGGAAGACCAGGTCCGGTGCGACGCACTCGTCGATGGCCTTCGAGATTGCTCCCAGGTCGCCGCTGTTCACGGCGGAGTGGAAGCGGTTGAGCGTCGCGGTGTTGCTCGTTCCCCCGGCTGCCGACATACGGTCTCTCCTCTGCATCGCTCTGCTCTGGTCAGTGCCTTCGCCGCGCGCTGGACGGCGGCTCGGCAACAGGACGGCACAGCCGCCGGGAATGTGACATCACACGCGGACGACGGCCTGCAGCCACTGCCCAGCGCGGCGCCTTCGCCGCGGTCGCCCCGCGGGACCGCCTACGGGCGGTCGGCGGCGTGTCGTGAGGAAGCAACGTGGTGCCACACCGACTGAACCAAAGACCGGTGCCTCCCGTCTTCCTGCGCGGAAGCCGGAAAGTACCCCCACCTGGTGGAGCCCATGCACGTGCCCGCGCCATCAGCAACACCAGCTGCCGGCGCTTCCTGAGCGCCCGTACGCCGGACGAGTCCCCAGAGGACGGCCCGACGCAATCCCCCCAAAGCCCCACCGAGGTAGGCCCTGATGCACCGAGCGCTTCGCCGTGTGAGCGCCGCCGCAGCCCTCATCACACTCACCACCACCGTGTGGCTCTTCACCGCCGGCCCGGCGGAAGCCCTCCGCCGTACCCGCCTCAGCTATCTCACATCGCGCGGGAATTCCACCGGGCGGAAAACCCCCTACGCCTGTCAGCCCCACCACGGACACTGCTTCCGCACGAGATGCCGCTCGAAGAGATACCTGCGCCGCCGGTGAGCCGGTGTGTCGGTGTGCCGGTCGGTGAGCCGGTGAGCTGGTGTGCCGGTCGGTGAGCCGGTTGCGAATCGAGTACGCGTACACATTTTCCCGCCGGCACGACAGCAGGCCCTTTCCCGGCTGAAAGGGCACCGTGGACGCTAGGCCGCCCCTTTTTCCCGCACCAGCTCACGTGTCGCTGTGCGCCACGCTTGCCGCCCAGCATCACCGATGTTTGCGACGATCGACGAGACAGCTTCCTCACTCGCCCACGGGGAGCGAGGACGACGACGCCCCAGGAAGAATGAGGAATCGCGGTATGCGCTTGGTCGCGCCTGACGGTCCGGCAGCTTCGGCATCGGCACTCGGGCGCCCCAGACTTTATGTGCTCGACGGGCTACGGTTCATGGCAGCACTGATGGTCCTCGGCTACCACTACCTCACGCTTCGCGACGGATGGGGCAACGACCCCCAGGCATTCTCACCGGAGCTCTACCGCATCTCTCAATTCGGCTGGCTGGGCGTTGAAGTCTTCTTCCTGATCAGTGGATTCGTCATCTGCATGAGCGCGTGGGGACGCACACTCGGCGATTTCGTGAAGTCCCGGGTCTCGCGCCTCTATCCCGCGTACTGGGTCGCCGTTCTGCTGACGGCGTCCGTCCTGACGCTGTGGCCCCGCGTGCGCAGTGCGGACAGCCTGGAGACGGTGCTGACCAACCTCACCATGCTGCAACAAGGTGTGGGGGTGTCCGATCTCGACGACGTCTACTGGTCACTGTTCGTCGAGCTGAAGTTCTACTTGCTCTTCGCTCTCGTCGTCCACAAGGGCGTCACCTACCGCAGGTGCGTACTGTTCTGCGGTCTGTGGACGGTCGCCGGCGTGGTCGCTTACAAGGCCGATACCAGCTTTCTCTCGGTATGGGCCATCGCGCCGTACTCCCCCTATTTCATCGCGGGGATCGCTTTTTACCTGATGCACCGATTCCGGCCCACCATGTTGCTGTGGGCGATCGTCGCGGTCGAATTCCTGCTGGCCCAGCATTACGTAAAGGGCCGCGTGGTGATGAACCTCGGGGACAAGGCCGCAACGGCACACGATTGGCCGGCACGCATCGGAGTTCTGCTGGCTTTCCTCCTCATGGCGGCCATCGCACTGGGATTGTTCGACGGAGTGCGGTGGCGCTGGCTGAGCCGGGCCGGCTCGTTGACGTATCCGCTGTACCTGCTGCACATGTACATCGGCTTCACGCTCATCGCCCTACTGCGGAGCCATCTGCCTGCTCCCCTGCTGCTCATGTCGATCATCACCCTCATGCTGGTGCTCTCGTACGCCGTCAACAGGTGGGTGGAGCGTTATCTGGGTGCCTGGCTGCGCACCGGTATCGACAGGGGTTTGCAGGAAATGCGCCGCGGCTCCCGGGAGAATCCAACGGCGGAACGACCCGGGACATGGCGCCCCAGGCAGCAACCCGTCACGCCCACCGAGGAGGGGGACAGCAAAACGAGCCTCGCCCGCGCGGAGCGGGTCGACCGTACGGAAAAGGAGAGTGACCGGGTAGGGACACTCTCCTGAAGCGGAGAATCACGAGCTATGAGCGGAAGTCAACACACCATGCCAACTCCCGCTCCCCTCTTCTCTTCTCTTCTCTTCCGGGAGATCTACCGGATCTTCCAGCGTTGGGACTTCCCATCGTCGATTTGCCACAGTGCCGCCCGGTCAGCGGCGGAACAGGGTTTCATGGTCAGTCGGTTGTTGCGCAGCGTGAGGCACAGTTTCGTTGCCGCCTGCCGTAGCGCGGTGTACTCGTAGTCGTCGTCCCAATGCCACCGCATGAGTCCCCCCTCTACTCGATGCGTTCCGCCGAGAGGGTATCGAGAACTGTCGACGATGCCCCCGGAGCGGGCACACCCCCACATCTCCCCCTCAATGATGCGTGTCGCGGCATTGAAGAGGCAGTTCTAGACGCCCACCTCTTTCCACGCCTGCGCCAGTCGGTCGGTCATCGTGGACTGGTCCCACAGGTCGGCGGGGTCGTCGGGCATGGCGGCGTCGTAGAGCTCCAACCTGGCCACCTCGCGTATTCGCAGGAGACGGTCGCGACCGGTCTGGGCCTCTGTCACCGTCAGGTCCAGGGCCTTGCGGACCGCCGTGGGGAGGAAGTCGCGGCCTTCGCCCTCGATATGCGGCAGACCGGCCAGCAGGAGGGCCGCAGCGCCGCGGTCGAGACCGGTGGCGTCGGCGAGTCGGTCGGCCGCTTCGGGCGCGTAGGGGACCGGGCCGCCGCGCTCCGCTTCGTCCACCAGCCGCTGGAGCCGCTCGGGCGTGGCCCAGCCGTCGGGCACCGGATGGATGGCGACGACACCGTCGGGGTGCGGCACGGTCCCCCGTTGCAGGAACACGCAGATCTCCTCGTCGGCAACGGCGAGCGAACGGGCCCAGGAGCCGTTGCGGATGGCGCTGTGCAGCGGCAGCAGCCTGCCGTCCTCCCCGGACACCGCGTCCTGCTCCTCGCCCTTCAACAGACCACGCTGCAGGCCGGGTTGGGCAAGGGACGAGGCGGCCCAGAACCTGAGCAGGTGCAGGAGCGCCCGGCTGTGCGCGGGGCTGGTGACGGCGCTGACCGCACGCACCGCGAGACCACCGATCCGGCCGGGAAGCTCGGTCCAGTCGACCGCGCTCGGGTGCTCCCGCCATTGCTCCGCCGTACTCTCGCCGCCGATCGTGCCGGCGAGGAACGCCGACGCGAGTTCGATCTGCGCCACCCCGCCCTCGTTCCCGGTGGTGTATCTGCTGAGCAGGCCCTCCAGCGCCCCGCCCAGATCCCGCTCCCGTACCTTGAAGCGCGGGTAGGTGACCCGCTTCAGGCGACGCAGGAACGCGATACCGGAACGGGCCGTCGCGGCGGCCTCCTGGACGCATCCGATGACGCCCTGGACGAGCAGCGGATGACCGACCTCGGGCAACAGCTTCGTGACGGCGGTCCGCAGGGCCCCTTCGGAGGTGGCTGCGGCCTTCACCAGACGTCGCACCGTGGCCTCGGAGATCTCCCGCAGCGCCGCCGACCCGGCGGGATCGCGGGGCTGGAGGAAATGCCAGAAGGCGGCCGGCGGCATGAGTCGCGTTCCGGCGGCCACCGGGGACGGATCGTGCCGCGTGTAGCCGTGGTTCGTCCGTTCCGCCGCCCAGTACCGCTCGCCCGTATCGGCGTCGCGGGCCACCACCGGGTCGTACCGTCGGACGCCCCCGCTGAGCACCAGCGGCTTCCCGGCACCCGGGATGTCGAGCAGCCCCCACACCGCGGTGATGCCGGCTCCGTCGAACGCGCCCTGGACGCCGTCGATGCGGTGATAGCGGACCCGTCCGGTGGCCCGGTCCTCGGCGACCCGCAGCCCCACATGCGTGCCGTCGCTGCCGAGCGGCGACTCCGTGACGCCGTACGGCAGCGGTGCCAGCCACGAGGAATCGAAGCGCCAACGCTCGTCCTTGCCGAGCAGCGAGGGATTGAAGAATTCGGGGAGATCAGCGCCGCTCAGTTCACCGGTTTCCAGGTCGACGTGGTGCACCTGCGACTCCAGCCCGTCGGTTGCGTGCCACCAGAAGTCCCGGCCGTCGTGGAACATGTGGCCGTTCGGACCGACCCGCTTCTCGCGGGGGCCGAGGACCTGGTGGCCCATGAACCTTCGCCCGCTCGGCGCCATGAAGGTGTAGCCGAGCTGCTCCCGCTCGTAGTAGAGCGACTCCCACATCCTGGGCCGTACGGAGAAGAGCTCGTCCGGTGCGTCCGACCAGTAATGCGTCTGGCGGCCGTTGACGAAGTGGCAGACCAGGAACTGCCCGTCGGAGAAGAAGACCTTGATGTCGTAGTGGAACCTGTTGGCTCCGCGGGGCACTCGCAGCCGGTGTTCGGCGAGGCGGCCGCCGGGCCCTATCGCGATGGCCTTGCTGCGGTCGTGCACCACCAGGACGGGCCAGCTCGGCCGGCACCAGCTGTCGCCCTTGAGCTCGGCCGCGGCCTCGTCCAGGGCCGCCCAACCCAGCTCGTCCAGGATCCCCGCGCGCAGCGTACGGGTCAGCGGCGTCACCAGGTCCAGGTCCGCCATCCGGGCGGCCAGGTCCGGCATCTCCCGCAACATGTCGGCTCGGACGTTTTCGCCCAGCCAGCGCAGGGCCGTCTTCGCGTCCTCCAGGCCGCCCGTCCGGGCTTGTTCGAGCCGTGCGCCGACGGTCTGGCACAGAAGGGGTCGTAGGGCCTTCGTGCCCCACTGGGAGCGGAATTCCCGTCCATCGGTGGGGGCGGAACGGGCCAGCACCGGTCCAAAGCGGGGGTCGTCGAGGAGGGCCCGCAGATCGACACGGGTGGGCCCTTGCCAGTTGGTCAGCGAGGTCTTCGGGCCGGGATCCGCCACGGGGACGCCCGCGTCCAGGCAGCGGCCCAGGGCGACGGCGTCGATGCTGTGGTACTCGTCCGGCTTGCCGGCGTCGAAGCGTACCGGCGTGCCCGCTTCCCTGATACGGTCCGCCAGCGCCGGAATCAGCCGCAGCAGCTCTTCGGGGGCGGCAGCACGGCCGTCGCCGTAGCGGCCGAGCATCGCGGACAGCCACTCCCCCGCATCACCGGCCAGCTCGTCCAGCGCGCCGGTCTCCTCCAGCAGACCGCACCACCAGGCATCCGTCCCCGACCGCGGCACCGCCGTCAGCCGCCACAGCAACCGCCGCTTCAACACGAGGGAACCGGCGACCACGGGCAGCAGCGCCTTGTGCTGCGCCGTCCAGAACCCGTCCGCCACCCGCCACAATGCCGGCGCGTCCACCAGTCGCTCCAGGAGCAGCCGCTGCTCGGTGACCACATCGCGCCCCGCGGCCTTGGCCAGTTTGGCGATCTGCTTGAGCATCTCGGGCCAGGGCGCGAGCCCGCCCGTCGTCCGCCGTACCGCCAGCTCCCACAGCTCGCGGTACGCCTCGACGGGGTCGGGCCGCCCGCCCAGCTCGGCGACGTACGCCTTGATGTCCTTGGCCGACAGCGCACCGGCCAGCGCGAACTCCACGAACACCGCACGCCGCCGGGCCGGGTCGGCAACGGGCCCCGTGGCACGCCGGTCCGCCGCCCGCGCCCGGCCGAACATCAGCGCGGCCTGTTTGTCCCGCCCGGCGGCGAGGAAGGTCCGGCCCACCTCCTCCCAGTACACGGGCAGATGGTCATCGGGAAGCGTCGCGGCGATCTCCTGGAACCTCTGCACCGCGGGCCCCGGCCTGCGGACGGCCAGCCGCCCGGCCCGCGCCATCTCCACTCCCGCGGCCAGCGCGACCTCGGCGTTCGCGGAGTCGTGGACCAGTGCCCACGCCGGGTAGCGCGGCTCCGGGCGCTGTCCCGATGCCACCGGGTCCCCGGCCTCCGGGGCGGAGAAACCGAGGTCGGCCAACAGCCGGTCCTCGACGGGCGCCATCGCCTCCCCCGTCAGCCGGACCACCGGCCGGGTGCCGAGATGGGGATGGTCGTAGCGCCGGGCGGTGAGCGGCTCCCCGCCCGGCGTCCCTACGGGCGCCAGCCCCATCACCAGCCCCTCCGCCAGCCCCGCCTCCCGCACCGGCACCGCTGCCGGATCGTCCGCGGCCGCCGTAACGCCCCCGCCGTTCCTCACCTGGGCCTCACGCGTCATCGTTCTTCGCTCCCCCGTAGATCAGTTCCGCCATCCGCAACCCCTCGGACCAGGCAACCGGCCCCAACTTGCCGACGGCCACCGGACGTTCGGCCGCATCGACCCAGAGGAGCCGCCCGGCCTCCTCAAGCGCCCCGGAGCCGGCCTCCCCCACCCAGCAGCGCGCCTCCATCCGGACAGACCGCTCGGCGATCTCGGCAGCGGCGAACCCGCCCCGCACCACGAAGCCGTTCCGAAGAGCGTTCACCCGGGCGCCCCCATGCGCAGTGAAGGGCTCGCCCTCATACGCATCGATACCGGTCGCCTGCGGATCCGTTCCCTCCGGCCGCCGGTACACCCGCCGGTCCAGCTGCGCCGATGCCGGTGCGACGCCCTGCGCCTGGAGGAGCCGGCGCCACGGCTCCAGATCGCCGAGCAGGACAGGATGCAGCAGCGTGACGGGCGTCCCGGCCGGCGGCCCGTGCAGGGCACCGTTCTCGTCCCGTACGGAAACGCGCCCGTCCTCGGCCACGTCCACCAACAGCCCCGTGCGCCCGCCGGCGTGCACCACCAGGTGCTCCAGGCAGGCCCGCCAGCCCGGGTCCGGCCATATCCGGGCAAGCAGTCCCGCGGGCACCGGCACCCCGCTCAGCAGCCACGACTCCACGGTGTTCCGGCACTCCTCCTCATGCCGCACCAGCCGGTCCCGTAGCGCGGCGAACTGCTCACCGACCGGGTCGGCCAGCACGCCCTTCGGTATCGATTTCAGCTCCCGTCCATCGGTCCTGCGGCACCTCAAAGTCGTGCCCTCCAGCGCCAGTTCATAGCCACGCGAGGCGGCCACCCACACGAGCGGAGTCGTCATGCCGTCGACTATGACAGGCCCCACTGACAATCGACCGCGAGGCCTGACGCCAGGTCAATTCCGGTGCCTCTTTCCCCAAAGGGCGGCGGTTTCACTTCCGCGAACCAGGCGGCTGCGAGCTGGCCGGGTGGCGGCCCGCCGGCTGATCGCCTTCACTCCATGCGCCAGCGGGGCACCGCTCAGCGACCAGAGCTTGCCCGGCGTGGCAGTCCCCGTCCCCCTCTCCGAGCGGGGCGATCCCCCGCCATGACGTTGCATTTAATTGCACCTGTCCGGCAGCAAGTTGCACCGCGGTGCGTGTGTGCCTATCGTCTCGCCGCAGAGGCCTTCGTAAGTGGGCCAGAGGGGGTTGACCATTGATCGTCATCGCTCGTGCCGCTACGCCATCCACCGGTGAGACACCGTGCCGCCCCGCGCCAAGGGGCCGGCATGGGCACTGATCGGAACAGTTCGCTCTCCAGGAGCTCACGCCAGCGGCTCCCATTCCTCGTGGCCCCGGCACACCGGCTGGTCGGCGAGACGCTCCACCTGATCCTTCCCCCTGCCAGCGGCAGAACGGCAGCCGGCTTGGAGCCCGTTCCGTTCCGCCTGGGAGGGGCCTGGCAGGTCGGAGAGGTCCTCTACACCCAGGTGCAGGACGACTTCACCGGCCGTTTCGCAGTGTTCGCCACCCGCGCCTCAGGCCATGTGGAGCGGGTGACCGGCTACTCCTGGGACATCACCCCCGTCTGGCGACAGCTCACCGGGTCGAGCGCCCCGCGCGACACCTGGTCCCAGCTGCGTTTCGAGCACGCCATCCACCACGCCGCGGCGATGGAAGAGCTCGCGGACGATGAGGCGGAGACCTGCGGGCACCCGGCGGACGAAGAGTTCTCCCTGCCGCCCGCCTACGGTTGCGCGGATCTTCCCCTCCTCGTGCGGCCTTCGACCGGGGCCCCGGATCCCCTCGAAGACCTCTGGGAGGAGTCGGCACCCAGTGGCAGCAGCGTCGAACAGGTGGCTCAGGGAGTCGAGTTGCTGTACTCGCGCATCGCTCGCTTCCTCGACGGTCAGCATGTCCCTCCGTTACACGAACGTCCGCACGCCCAGCACCCGGACGCCGCCCTGTCCTCCCAGCTTCTGCGGGCCTACGACACCTTCAACAGTGCGCTGGCGCTGCACTGCCCACAACAGACCGCGTGGTTCGGCGCCTGGGCGTACGGGATCGCTGAGGAGTTGGTCTGGCGCAGCCGGCTGGGCCAGGCCCGCAGGGAAGCCGAACGGATCATTCGCCGCTCCATGCAGTACCTGTCGTACGAGAACCTCGGCCTGTCCTCGACCGTGGTGGCCTGTGCGGGGTTCCGCTCCGTGTACGACGAGTCGCCGGGCTTCTGACGACATGTTCCCTCGGCCCGTCGCGCAGCGCGGCCTTGGGGATGCGGGCCCGTTGCGGCACGCGATGCGTGGCGGGCGACCGCCTGCCGCTGGGCAGCTCCGGGCTGCACAGCGGAGGGAGGGCGCCCGCCACCGGGAGCCCGCTCAGCGCCGCGCGGGGACGCTGTCGTTTCGTCCGGTCCGGACGGGCAGTTGCCTGAGCGCATGTGACCTGAACGAGGCCCGCCACTGCAAGGTCTCCGCGGGCACGGCGAGATGCAGGTCGGGGAAGCGTCGCAGGAGGGTGGCCAGGGCGGTGCCGATCTCCAGCCGCGCCAGCGCGGCTCCCAGACAGTAGTGGAGCCCGTGCCCGAGGGCGAGGTGCGCCACGTCCGCGCGGCGGATGTCGAAGCGGTCCGGTGCCGGATAGCGGTCCGGGTCGCGGTTGGCGGAGGCGAGACAGAGCAGCACGGTGTCGCCGCGAGGAATGGGCACGCCGCCGATCTCGATCGGCTCGATGGGGAAACGGCGGATGGCCATCTGGTTGGGGTGGGCGAAGCGGAGGATCTCCTCGACCGCCCCGGGCATCAGGTCCGGCCGGGCACGCAGCAGTTCCAGCTGGTCGGGGTGGCGCAGCAGGGCCAACAGGCCACTGCTGATGAGGTGTTGGGCGTTCTCGCTGCCGGCCATGAGGATGAGGAAGGCCAACGACACCAGCTCGTCCTCGCTGAGCCGGTCGCCGTCGTCGCGGGCTTCGATCAGGGCGGAGAGCAGATCGTCGCCGGGATGTGCGCGTCGGGTGGCGATGAGGTCGAGCAGGAAGTGGTGGATGCGGGCGATGGATTCGGCGGTGTGGCCGGGGTGTTGGGGGGCGAACATGGCGCTGACCCAGGCGGAGAACGGGCGGCGGTCGTCGTTGGGCACGTCGAGCAGGTCGCCGATGACGACGAGGGGCAGTGGGTTGGCCAACTCGCTGACCAGATCGGCCTCCCCCAACGCGGCGAGGTGGTCGGCGAGGTCTTCCGCGGCGGCGGTCACCCGGTCCCGCAGCCGTTCGACGTGACGTGCGGTGAAGCCCTTGGAGACCAGGCGGCGCAGGCGCAGGTGGTCGTCCGGGTCGATGTTGAGGAGATTGCGGTCCAGGGCGTCGGGCAGGGAGAAGCCCTGGTAGCCGGTGGTGGAGTGGGCCTTGTTCACCGACAGCCGTGGATCGGTGAGGGCCGCCCGCACCTCGCGGTCACGGGTGACGAGCCAGGCGGAGGAGCCGTCGGGGAGCGCGATCCGGTGCACGGGGCCGGCTGTCCGCAGCCGTGCGTAGACGGGATACGGATCGTGGAAGAAGTCCTGGTCGAACGGCTGACTGAGCGCCGGCGTCGGTGCCTGTTGTGTCACATGTTCTCCTGGGCGGACGGGCTGGTCACCGACTCTGCGGCCACGCCGGCGACGATCGGGGACGCGGTGAACGCCCGGGCCATTTTGCGTTGGAAGGACAGCTCCGCGGCCAGGTCTTCGGGTTCCGCCACCCGCGGCGAGAGGGTGTGCGGGACCGGCGGCCGTTGCGCGACCCGGGACTGGAGGGCGGCCTTGAGCTGTGCGGCCTCGATGGTGGCCGCCAGGTCGGTACCGGCCAGGCCGGCTGCGCGGCCGCGTTGTTCCGCGGCCTCCGCGACGGCCGCGGGAGTCCAGGTACGAAGGGCCCACTGGGCGTCGCGGATTTCGACCAGTCGGCGGTAGAGCCGGGTGCGCAGATCCGTGTCCGGCTCCAGGTGCAGAACCGGTTCCGGTACCTGTCCGGTGACGGCCCGGTGCAGGGGCGCCAATTCGGCGAAGGCCCGGCGGTCGTCGATGCGCTGCCAGACATCACTGAGGTGGCGGCCCCAGTCGGGGAGCACCCAGCCCAGTGTCTTGGTGAGGGTGGCGATCGTCACGGCGATCTGGGCGACCGGCTCCCAGGCGTGCCCACTCACGCCGAACTGTGCGGCAACGATGTCCGCCGTACGGCAGCCGGTGTAGAGGAGCGCGAAAGGCAGGGTCGCGGCGATGAGATACAGTCCGCGGCGCATCCAGGGATGCGGGGCGATCTTCGCGTAGCGCCAGCCCAGCACGCCGACGTCCACTTGGTTCGCCGCGTAGGCCAGCAGATAGATGGCGAGGTAGGCCGG
Source organism: Streptomyces sp. NPDC059649 (assembly GCF_042734445.1). NCBI lineage: Bacteria > Bacillati > Actinomycetota > Actinomycetes > Kitasatosporales > Streptomycetaceae > Streptomyces > Streptomyces sp. NPDC059649. Next base: position 273,360 of record NZ_JBHWDV010000001.1, on the reverse strand, counting down.
GTAGTACTGGGCGCTGTCGATGGCGAAGTCGTCGGGCTTCTCGCCCCGACTGGTGGCCGCGACGAACAGTCCCACCATGCCGGCCAGGACCAGTGCGAGCGCGATCAGGCGCGGCCGTGCCTTGCGCCAGGCGGTGGGGGCCTCGTGACTCAGGTGCAGCAGGACGACCTGCTGGCAGGCGGTCAGCAGGATGACGCAGCTCTGTGTGAGCAGACCGGAGAAGTTGACGACGCCCACGGCCCTGCTGGTGGCTGCCCAGACAACGGGGGTGGAGACGGTATAGGTGATGAACAGGAAGAAGAAGTTGCCGACGAGGGCGACCTGGGTGACGGAGCGGTCCGTGCGCAACACTCGAAGCTTGTAGAGCAGCGCCAGGCAAGCTATCGCGGCGCACAGGGGGTAGAGAACGCTATTCATTGCTCCCTCGGAAGGCGGGGTTGTCCAACGCACTGAGCCGGGCTGCGAGTTCTTGCATTTCAGGGGGGACCGGCCGGACCTGCTCCGTTGTCCAGGTGCCGATGCGGCGGCCGATCAGGGTGCCGATGTACTCGGCCTCCACTTCGGCCGATGACTGTGAGTGCTCCCGTCCGAGCGTCCGCCGGATCAGGTCGGGGTCCAGCGAGGGGAGGAGGAGCCGGGATGCCTCGGGGGTGAGCACGGGGGTGGCTTCGTGGTCGCAGATGAGGTGCCCCAGTTCATGGAGGACGACCTGCTGCTGGTGGACCGGGGCGAGCCGCTGCTCGTAGATGACGTACTCCGCGCCTGCCGCGGAGACCCACAGGCCGTCCGGGCTGCCCAGAGGCAGCGGGCAGGGCATGAGCTGGATGGGGCGCCCGGAGAGCTGGCTGAGGTGATCGCACAACGCATCGATCGACAGCTTCGTGCGACTGGGCAGCGCCAACGCATCGACCCGTCGCTCGCACTGCTCACGCAGCCATACCGCCTGTAAATCACCGCCCTTGCGTCGCCAGCGCATCACTATCACGGCTGAGTGTCGTCATGGAGGTCTTGCCCGGGCAGGTCCTCAAGGGTTGCGCGGGCTGCCTCGGCAGTGCTGACCAGATGCGTGATGAGGTGGCTCAGCTCGTTCAGCGAGGAGGCCGCCGGCGGCGCGGCAGCCGCCGACTGCCGCAACGCCACGCTCTCCACCCGTTGGCTGCGCATCTTCTTCAGCCACTCCAGTTCCGAGTTGACCTGATCGAAGACCTGATCGTCCAAGAAGTAGCCCACTCGGGAAATCCCAAGACTGTGCGCCACCTTGACCAGGGTCTCGACGGTCAGGTTCGTCCCGTCCACGGACTCGGCCGACGCCAGCGTCCGCTTGGAGACGCCGGCGCGTTCCGCCAACCGCGCCAGGGTGAAGGGGCCTTCAGGGTGCTGCTGGCGGATGTACCGAAGCCTGCGGGCAATGGCGGTCTTCGCGGCATGCGCGGCCTCGTCGAGACCGGCCGACGCACCTGCTGAATTGGCGAACTCTTGGCGATCCAACCCTCATCCCCCTCCGACAAAACCTGCGCTACAGAGTGACACGTACCGACGATGCCCTACACAGCGGGCGCCGGGCCGCGAAGGCGGTGACGACGGAAGATCGCACACAAACCGACGCTGGCTGCTGCGCGAGCGTGGGCGCTGGTGGAGCACGTCGGAGCGTGCCCCGCCTACGGTTTGGCGAAAAGGCATGTGTCGAGTGGCCGAATCCATGGAGGCTCGTACTGCCGTGCCGCTTTTGACAACCTGCCGCGCCTACCCCCGAGCGGAGCGGCAGGCCACCGGTCTCTCGAAGCAAGACGTCCACGACGACCACGCGAACCACCACGGGTCAGGCATAGGTCGTTTTGACGCCACCGCAGGTGTCCCAGCCGACCGTACCCGTGCTGATCGCGTGCTCGTCCGCACCAAGCGGCGCCCGTCCCAGCCACGGGCGTACAGGTCAAGGGCACGGGCAGCCGCGGTCAGGGCTACCGGGCGGGCGGCCGGATCAGGCAAGGCAGACGAGCCGATCGGCAGGATCGGATCACAGCGTCATCGGGGTGTCTTGTTCATGCTGTTCCGGGCTGGAGGGAGTCCAGGACGGTGAGTTCGTCCTTGGTGAGGCGCAGTGCGCCGGCGGCCACGTTCTGGGTGAGGTGATCTGGATTGCCGGTCCCGGGGATGGCCAGTACATGCGGCCCGCGGTGCAGCGTCCATGCCAGCCGGACTTGTGCCGGGCTCACCCCCCGGGCCCGTGCGACAGCGAGCACCTCATCGCTGTCCGTGCCGTTGGCCCCTGCCTCACGCCCCGCACCGGCGATCGCGTAAAAGGGCACGAACGCGATGCCCTGCTCGCCGCACCTGCGCAGGAACGCCTCCTGCTCGGGCCGGGCGCCGATGCCGTACTGGTTCTGCACGCAGGCCACGGGCGCGATGGCTTGGGCCTCGGCGAGGTGGTGGGGCTGGATGTTGGACAGGCCCAGGTGACGGATGAGTCCGGCGTTGCGCAGTTCGGCGAGTGCGCCGAAGCGTTCGGCGATCGAGTCGGTGCCGACGATGCGCAGGTTCACCACGTCGAGGTGGTCGCGGCCGAGCTGGCGCAGATTCTCCTCGACCTGGCCGCGCAGTTGCTTGGCGGTGGCATGCGGCAGCCACTGGCCCGAGGGGTCTCGTCCCGGTCCGACCTTGGTGGTGATGACGAGGTCGTCCGAGTAGGGGGCTAGTGCCCGGTTGATCAGTTCGTTGGCGGAGCGCAACGGTGAGAAGTAGAACGCGGCGGTGTCGATGTGGTTCACGCCGAGTTCGACCGCGTGGCGCAGGACACGGACCGCCTGGTCGCGGTCGCTCGGGACGGCGTCGGGCGCGAACGCCTCGCCGTGCTGGGTGAGGCGCATCGCGCCGAAACCGACCCGGTTGACCGTGCGGTCGCCAAGTGTCCAAGTGCCCGATTCCGCCGCGGTGATCGTCTGTGAGGTCATGGCGGGATGATCGCCGCCCGATAGGCTGATCGCCATTGATTAAGACATACCTGAATCCATTGAGGAGTGGTTGTCCTGGCACAGCTGGCGTTCTCGGCGCACGATCTGGCGCAGGTGCGGTTCGCCGTCTCGCCGATGTGGGAGGTTGCCCCCAGCTTCCGGCTGCTGACGTCGAGCACCGCGCATCCGGTCCACCGGTCCTGGGTCGAGCAGGTGCGGCCGCGCGTGGTGGCCGCCGGGCTGGACCGGGGCTGGCTCTCCGAGCTGATCCCGCCCACCGGCTACGTTCCCGACTTCCTCAACCCAGCCCCTGCCGGATCGGCCCCGACGCCGGCGGCAGAGCGGGACGCGATCCGGGCCTCGCCCGCCGACCGGGTACGCCAGGACCTCGACCACCTGGCCCGCCACCAGGGGAATCTCGGCCCCCGGCTGCGGACCCTGCACGCCGACCCGCAGACCCGCCTGACCAAGGTCGCAGAAGAGATCGAAACGTACTGGGAGCTGGCACTCGCCCCCTACTGGGCACGGATCCGGGCAGTGCTGGACGCGGACATCTTCTACCGGGCCCGCATGGCCGCCGAGCACGGCGCGGGCCACCTCTTCAACGACCTGCACACCTCCGTGAGCTGGGACGACAACGCGCTGCGGATGGCCCGCCGAAAGCAGCCGCTGACCCGCAAGACGGCGGGTACAGGGCTGCTGCTGATTCCCTCGGCCTTCACCGGACCGGGGCTGCGCACCCGGGTGACGCTGCCGGATCCGCCGCAGCTCGTCTATCCGGCGCGCGGCGTCGGCTCACTGTGGAAGGCGCGGACCACCACGGGGGCCGATACCCTCACCGCCGTACTCGGCCGCTCGCGAACCCTGCTGCTGACCGAACTGGAGACCCCGGCCTCCACCACCGAACTGGCCCGTCGCACCGGCCTGTCCGCGCCCGGGGTGTCCCAATACCTCACCGCGCTACGAAACGCGGGCCTGGTCAGCGCCCACCGCGCCGGCCGCTCCGTCCTCTACGCCCGCACCGCCGCCGCCGAAACACTCCTCGAAGCCGCCTCCTCCACATGAGGCTCCGGTCAACCCCCTAGGAATTCCCGGAGCCGACCACTCAGCTTCAGCCCACCGCCCTCATGACGAGCGCCCTGATGCGGTCCTCTGCGGCAGCCGTCAGCTCTTTCAAGGCGTAGGCAGTTGCCCACATGGCTCCGTCATCGAGTACCGCCTGGTCGCTGAAACCAAGCGTGGCGTACCTCGACTTGAACTTCTGCGCGCTCTGGAAGTGACAGACGACCTTGCCGTTCATCGCGTACGCGGGCATCCCGTACCAGAGCTTCGGCGTGAGGTGGGGAGCAGCGCTTTTGACGATGTCGTGGATCCGCTCGGCGAGGACCCGATCCGCTTCCGGCATCTCGGCGATCTTCGCCAGCACCTCACTTTCCGTGTCTGCCTTTGCCCCGCGCGGGGCGCGGCGCGCGGCCTTCAGTTCCTTGGCTCGTTCCTTCATCGCGCTTCGTTCTTCGGCCGTGAACCCGTCGTGCGGCTCCGCGAGCGTGCCGGAGGTCTTGGCGGATGGTGACGTGACGGATGTTGAACCGGCGGATGATGGCGTGCCCTTCATGGCGGCCTTCCTCTCTTGCAAGGGATGAGTGGATGGGGTCGGGACGGGACGGATCCGGTCCGGTCGGATGGGGGCGGGTCGGGTGTCAGGAGCCAAGAGTCAAGAGCCAGGCGCCGGGCGTCAGGCCTGAGGCCTCAGGCCTCAGGCCTCAGGCCGACGTCGAGGTGAGTGATGTGGCTTCCCAGGCGAACCCGTCCGGGTCGGTGAACGGTCCGGCGGTGCCCCCGAGCACGATCCGGTGCGATCCTGCGCCGTCGGCGGGCACGCCGACGTCCTTGGCCAGGCCGCGCCGCTTGTACAGGGCCAGCTTTACGGGACTGGACTCATCAGCAACGAATTCGACGTACTTGCCGCCGAAGCTCTTCGCCACGGCCAGGCCTCGGCCGACGTAGAACTGCTTGCTCGCCTTGACGTCCTCGACTCCCATCAGGAGCACGATCTCGTCGATCTCCCGGGTGGCCGGGCCGGTGTCCTTCTTCGCCGACGTCGCGACCTTCCAGATCGTCCCGTCCGGTGCCTGTACGACACCGCCATAGCCCCACAGTGACTTCGCGGACGGCTTCAGCAACATGCCGCCCGCGTCGACGGCGGCGTCCAGGAAGCCGTCGACGGTGGCCGGCCCGGACACCGTGAGCGCCAGCGTGAACCCGCGGAAGCCGGTCGTGGGTGCCGTAGATGCCCGCAGACGTATCTGCGAGTCCAGTCCGAAGGCGGCGGTGTAGAAGCGGCGGGCGGCCGTGGGGTCGGCCACCTCGAGAGTGACGGATTCGATGATTGCCATGGCCATCACGCTAGGTGTGGTGCGACGACCGGCGCTTCTTGATTCCTGACCGCTCTGTCACTGCTTCGTTTCGACGGCCACGGCGACAGCGACAGCGACAGCGACAGCGACTACGGAGGATCTCAGAGTCGAAGGAAGCGAAGGAAGCGGAGGAAGCGGAGGAAGCGAAGGACGGCTCAGGAGACGGTGCCGGCCATCCCACCGCCGCCGGTCGCCACCCCGCCGGTCGGCTTGGGCCCGGAGGCGGAGAAGGGCGGGGTGTCGCTCGAACCGATCACCCATGCGGCCAGGAGCGCGGCACGACGTCGGCGGCCCGCTGTCACACCACGTATGAGGGGCATGCGCATATCTCCGTCCGTCTCTCCGCAGCTGAGCACCCGAGGCCACCAACGGCCCGGATCTCGAAGCGCGCCCGCATCAACGACACAACGAGTCAGCGGCGCACGCCAGGCAGCGCACCCGAATGGCTCAATGGCTCCTGCAACACCCCACAGCCGGATCGGAGAGCCTGCCGTGAGGCGCTGGTAGCGCGCTGCAACACGCTTCACCTCCCGCCCAGGCAAGGTCAGGTCAGGTCAGGTCAGCGGACCAGCAGGCCGGCCCCCGCACCGGTCGCGATGGCGCAGACGAACAGCAGGCAAGCGCAAGCGGCATGCCGTCTGAGCAAGGTGCGACGCAATGTGGCGTAGCGGGCCTCGTATTCGCCGCGCAGGCGCTTGGCCCGGTCAGCGGTGACTTGGAGTGCCTGGCGTGTGAGGCCGAGGCGCTGGTCGGTGTAGTGGCGGGCGAGGTCTTGGGCCTGCCCCGTGGTGAGCCAGGTCAGACGCGCGCAGAGAGCTTCGGCCTCGCGCCGTGCCTGCTCTCGCTCCGCTTGTACGAGCAGGTAGCCCTCGACCTCGTTGGCGAGTGCGGCGCTCTGCCGGTCCAGCGGTGCGTCTCGGTGACGGCTCGGTGAGGTCACGACCGGCCACCTTCATGTCTGGGCGCTTCCACCACGTCACGCTTGCCGAGGTGCGCCGCGTGGTCTTGTTCGGCGATCTCGGGGTGGTGCAGGTCGAATGCCGGGGATTCGCTGCGGACGCGCGGCAGGGTGAGGAAGTTGTGCCGCGGCGGCGGGCAGGAGGTGGCCCATTCCAACGACCTGCCGTAGCCCCATGGGTCGTCGACGCCGACCGGCCTGCCGTACTTGGCGGTCTTCCAGACGTTGTAGAGGAACGGCAGCATCGACAGGCCCAGCAGGAACGAGCTGATCGTCGAGACGGTGTTCAGGGTGGTGAAGCCGTCGGCCGCGAGGTAGTCCGCGTAACGGCGCGGCATCCCTTCGGCACCGAGCCAGTGCTGGACGAGGAAGGTGCCGTGGAAGCCCACGAACAGCGTCCAGAACGTGATCTTGCCCAGGCGCTCGTCGAGCATCTTGCCGGTGAACTTCGGCCACCAGAAGTGGAAGCCGGAGAACATCGCGAAGACGACCGTTCCGAAGACCACGTAGTGGAAGTGCGCCACCACGAAGTAGGAGTCGGACACATGGAAGTCCATCGGCGGCGAGGCCAGGATGACACCGGTCAGACCACCGAAGAGGAACGTGACGAGAAAGCCGATCGCCCAGAGCATCGGCGTCTCGAAGGACAGCGAGCCCTTCCACATCGTGCCGATCCAGTTGAAGAACTTCACACCGGTCGGAACGGCGATCAGGAACGTCACGAAGGAGAAGAACGGCAGAAGGACGGCGCCGGTGACGAACATGTGGTGTGCCCACACTGTGACCGACAGGCCGGCGATCGAGATCGTCGCGGCGACCAGACCGATGTAGCCGAAGATCGGCTTGCGGGCGAATACCGGGATGACCTCGGTGACGATGCCGAAGAACGGCAGCGCGATGATGTACACCTCGGGATGTCCGAAGAACCAGAAGAGGTGCTGCCACAGCAGCGGGCCCCCGTTGGCCGGGTCGTAGACATGGGCGCCGAATTTGCGGTCCGCCTCAAGCGCCAACAGCGCTGCTGCCAGGACCGGGAAGGCGAGCAGGACCAGGACACCGGTCAGCAGTACGTTCCAGGTGAAGATCGGCAGGCGGAACATGGTCAGGCCCGGGGCGCGCATGCAGATGATCGTGGTGATGAAGTTGACCGCGCCGAGGATGGTGCCGAAGCCGGAGAAGGCCAGACCCATGATCCACATGTCGCCGCCGATTCCCGGGCTGTGGGTCGCGTCCGACAGTGGCGCGTACGCGAACCAGCCGAAGTCGGCCGCGCCCTGCGGGGTGAGGAAGCTGCCGACCGCGATCATCGAGCCGAACAGGTACAGCCAGTAGGCGAACATGTTCAGCCGCGGGAAGGCCACATCGGGGGCACCGATCTGCAGCGGCATGATCCAGTTGGTGAAGCCGGCGAACAGCGGCGTCGCGAACATCAGCAGCATGATCGTGCCGTGCATCGTGAACGCCTGGTTGAACTGCTCGTTCGACACGATCTGCAGGCCCGGCCGGGCCAGCTCGGCACGCATCACCAGCGCCATCAAACCGCCGATGAGGAAGAACGCGAACGACGTCGCCAGGTACAGGGTGCCGATGGTCTTGTGGTCGGTGGTCGTCAGCCACCTGACCACGACATTGCCGGGCTGCCTGCCCTTGAGGGGGACTTCGTTCTCGTACGAGTCCTCGGCTGCCGCGGCACCGTAGGGTTCATTGCGGATGCTCACTGGTGGGGGTCTCCCGATGCTCGCGGTTGGCTCGCCAGTCAGCCGCCATCCTTGCCGCGGCAGGGGCCGGACAGCCATTTTTCAGCGGCCGAAACGCCGCCAATAGGATGCGGTCATACCCGACTGGAGTAGTGGTCGGGCATGTCGGCGTCGTCCCCGGCCGCCGGATTCCGGAAGCCGACCGCCGGACGCCGCGCCGGACGAGGCCCTCGCGACCCTCGTGGCCCCGTGGCCCTCGTGGCCCTCGCGACCGAAGAAGAAGCCGCTAAGTCTGGTCGCTGGCTGCGGGTGATTGCTCGGCGGGGAACAAGATGGGGCTGATCAGGTAGCGGGTGCGCTCGGGCGAGGGCTCGTTGGCGATCCGACGCATCAGAACGTCGCGCATCTCGCTGATCAGCGCGGTGAGTTCTTCCCGGCTGAGCCACATGGCGTGCTGGCGGTAGCCCACCAAGTCGGTGGCCGGGGCGGCGCCGGGCCGGTCGAGGTAGGCGTTGAACTCGGCCAGCAGGGTCGCCATCGCCACGGCGAATACCTGCCGGTGCTCCTCGGGCGGAACCGAAGCAGCGGTGTCAGCGTCGATCACTGCCCGCTCACGCGGAAGCCGGTAGCGGCGCTCGACGGCGCCGCGCACCCGTTGTTCGCCTTCGACCTCCAGCAGGCCACCATCGGCCAGCACACCCACATGCCGGTACACGGTGGCCTTCGACACGTCGGGCAGCAGCGCGCACAACTGCGAGGTGGTCAGCGTCCGGCCGCCGGACATGGCGTGCACGATGCGCAGCCGCACCGGATGCAGGAGCAAGTCGACTGTGTCCATGCGCCCACGATCTCACGAGTGATACCGTTCTCAAAGTTGCGAATAGAGTGCCACCGCAACTCCACACCCACACGCCCACTCACATTCGCATCGCATTGCTTTGCATCGCAGAGGAGCAGCCCATGACCCGCACGCCACCTCCCCTCGGACGTCTGCACGACATCGGCGGCGGTCGCCATCTGATGCTGCACCGCTCCGGCACCGGCGGCCCCACGGCGATATTCCTGGCGGGGGTGGGATTGATGAGCCTGGACTACCTCAACATCCACCACCGCGTCGCGGAGCTGACCACGAGCGTCCTCTACGACCGCGGCGGCAACGGCTGGAGCTACCCCGCCAAACTGCCGCGCACCGCGGCCGAAGTCACCGACGAACTGCACGAACTGCTCCACGCCGCCCACCTTCCCGGCCCCTACCTGCTGATCGGCCACTCCCTGGGCGGGGCCTACGCGCGCCACTACGCCAGGCGTTTCCCCGACGAAGTGGCCGGCCTCCTCCTGCTCGATCCCTTCCACGAGGACTTGGCGACCCGCGCACCCCGGCAAGTACGGGAGAAGCTCGACGAGATGCTGGACCAGATGCAGAGCCAGGAGTCGGCCGAGCCCACACCGGAACAGCTTGAGCAGTCCCGCGCCCAGCTGCTCCAGCACTTCACCGCCTGGCCGGAGCCGGTGCGCGAGCCTTTGGCCGCCCGTCACCTCGCCACCTGGCGGACCGCCTCCCGGGAGAACCAGAACCTCTACGACAAGGTCGCCGCCGAGTTCCGGCACGCCCCGGCCACCCCCGACGTGCCGCTGATCGTGCTCACGGCCATGGGACACGACGCCACCCAGGCCCACCTATGGCCCGCGGAGCTGCTGCGCGAAATCAACGAGGCCAAGCGCGCCCTGCACGCCGAGTTGGCCGCCGAGTCCCCTCGCGGCGAGCAGCGGATTCTCGACGACGCAGGGCACGGCTGGCTGCACGAGGAGCGCGCGGACGCAGTGATCCAGGCCGTCAACCACCTGATCTCCAGGCCGCATTGACGACAGCACGGCCGGGCCCAGACTTGCCGCCGAGTTCGAACCGCTGCGGCTCGTCAGCGACCGGCTGAGGCGTTGGGTTGCACTGGATGCCGGCGTCCGGGCTCGGGGTGGTCGCTCGGGACTCAGGAGGCATGCGGGTCGGTGTGGTGAGCACGGCGAGGCAGCCGACGACCAGGGCGATGCCGGCCCACCCCAGCAGAGGCAGACGTTCACCGACGATCAGGACGGCCAGTACCGCCGCGACGGCGGGTTCCAGCAGCGACAGTGTGGTCGCGGTACTCGCCGGGACGCGCGCCAGACCCCAGCCGAACAGCAGATAGCCGATGAACATGGGCACCAGGGCCATGTACGCGCCGACTGCCGCGTTGGACCAGGAGGCGAGGAGCGGGGCGCCGGTGGCCAGGAGTACGGGCAGAAGCAGCAGACCGCCCAGCCCGAAGACGGTTCCCATCGCCGCGCCGGAGGTGGCACCGCGGCTGATCAAGCGGTGAGCCGCCCAGGAGTACAGGGCGTAGGTGCAACCAGCCACCAGGCCCAGTCCCACGCCGAGCAGGGTCGATCCCACGGAATGGCCGCCAGCGCCGGAGTGTGCCTTGGCCGCTTCGGCCATGCACAGCAGCACCGTCCCGGACAGGCCCAGGGCGGCACCGGCCGCCCAGCGGCGCGTCAGGCGGTGTCCGTCCACGGCACGCTCGATCACGGCCGAGGCGAGTGGGGCCGAGCCGATCGACACCACCGTTCCGGCGGCGACTCCGGCCAGGCTCATGGAGGTGTAGAACGCGAGAGGGTAGGCCCCCACTGCCACCGCGCCGAGCAGCACCACGCCGCGCTGGGCCCGTAGCGCAGGCACTTCCCGGCGGATCCGGGGAGCGGCTATGAGGGCCTGGAGCAATCCCCCCAGGCCCATGGCGACGGCCCCGATCGCGAGCGGGCCCACTCCCGGGGCGAAGGTCGCCGCGGTGCCTGTAGTGCCCCACAGCAGCGACGCGACGAGCACGCACAGCGAGCCCACGCCCGCCGAGCCGGCCGCATGTCCGGTGGGCCGCCTCACAGCCGGTCCAACAGGTCCGCCGCCATCGCCCGCGCATGCTCCAGACGTGTACCCGCGCCCTCCAGTCCGGCGCGCGCCATCGCGCCTTCCAACAGGAACGCCAGGTGCTCGGCCACCGCACGCGCCTCCTCGGGCCGCCCGGGCAGCAACTCCTCAACATGCCCGGTGAGCAGGGATTCAACTTCCTCCTTGTGCCGGCGCACGACGGCCCGCCCCTCGTCCCCGGCAGGCAGCTCGGCAGCGGCATTGAGCAGACCGCACCCACGAAAGCCGTGCTCGTACGCGAAAGCCGCGTGATCGGCGTACGCGTCGAAGACGGCCAGCACGCCACCGCGCGCGTCCCGGGCCGCTTCCAGTCGCCGCCGGTACAGGTCCATCCACTCCTCATGCCGTGCATCGAGGTAGGCCCTCACCAGGTCGGCCTTGGAGGAGAAGTTGTTGTAGAGGCTCATCTTCGCCACGCCCGCCTCGGCGGTGATCGTGTCGATCCCGGTCGCCGCCACGCCGTCCGCGTAGAAGCGGCGCGATGCGGCGCTGAGCAGGCGCTCGCGGGCAGTCCCCCGCCGTCTCCTGGGTTGGGCTTCCTCGGTGCCCGTGCCGGTGCCCTTGCTGGTGCCACTCATCGTGTTCCCTCTCAGGTATTAGGTAGACCAGTCTACCTAATGACGTCAAGAGGTGCTGGGCCTCCAGCAGCCACCTGACCCTCTCAAGGCCGGTGAGGAGGGGTCGGGCGCCGCCCAAGGACAACGCCCGACAGGATGCGGTGCCTCAAGACAGCATGTTGACCTTGTACTGCATGAACCGGTAGTTCTGCGGGTCGTACCACTGACTGACGACGATGTGGAAGTTGCCGAACGTCGAGCCGGGGATCACGAATCCACCGTAGGGACTGGCGACGAGGTTGGCCGCCTCCTGTCCCGGGATGCCAGGCAGGATCATCGTCTGCTCCAGCGTCCTGGTCAGGTCCGAGGTCGGGAGCGGGAAGACCATCGCCCTGATCGACAGCGGGTTCATGTTCAGCCAGGTCAGGACGTACTTGCCGGCCATGGCGCGAAAGCAGATCTCGCCCCACTTGCGGGTGCCGAAAACCGTCGTCGGGGGCGCACCCCACCGCCAGTCACCGTCCGCGTAGCCCCACGGCTCGTAGGCGTCCGGATTGCCGAGGCTGTCCTTGCGAACGCGGTGCAGCAGCATGCCCGACTCAACCTCGCGGTTGAAGACCGTGGACAGGACATAGCAGTAGTCGCCCTCGGCCACCGCGTAGGTCTTCTGCTGGAACTGGCCGCCGTGCAGGTCAGCCGGCCACTGGCACAGGTACTCCCAGGTCTCGCCGTTGTCGGTGGAGCGCCAGAAGTCCGTGTGGTGGGTGTCGTAGATGACGCCGCGCAGGAGATGCATGTACATCACGCCGTCGACGACGAACACATCGGACGGAATTGCCGTCGTGGCCTTGTCGCCGACCGGGTTGTGCGGCTCGTCGACCAGGCTGATCGCGTGATCGCCGCCGACGCTGCCGTCGATACGCAGGTTGTTCAGATCCGCGCTGCTGGAGCGCAGGCCGACCGGGGCGCGCCAGTCGTCGGCGCCCTCGCCCGGCTGCGGGACATGGTCGCCGTTGAAGGTGTCGCCACCGACGAACAGCATGGTGCCGTCCGGACACAGCGCGGGGATGCCGAGGTCGGTCCACGGCGAGGCGAACGGGCCGGTCTCGACCGGGCCGCTCAGGTTCTTCACCTTGGTCGCGAAGGTCGGGCTGGACGGATCGTCCGGCCCGCCGGCCACCGCGACCCCGGTACCTGGACCGACTACCCCTGCCCCCACGGCGACACCGATGCCGATCTTGAGGAGCTTACGGCGGGAGTATCCGCCGGTCGTCGCGTCCTTCTCGTCCGATAAACGCGTCATGCTGTCGATACCCTTCAGAGTTGAATTGGCTCGCTGTTGACTGGATGCAGACTCAATTACGCGAGCTGGCCTCGGTGTTGCTGTCCTGGGCGAGGGTTGTTGCGCAACAGCATCCCGTCCTTTGCGAACGGGCACGTAACTTCCGGGAAGAAGGTGCAGGCTGCGGTCGTGCCCGTGCGTGTCCGAGCGCTTCACCACTAGCCACTACAGATCCGTGGACGGAACGAACTCGACCACGAAGTGGTCAGACAGCGCGCGGAGGAAGTCAGGGGCGTCGAACATCTCGCCGGGGGCTGCCGCCCCGACTGTTTTGGTGCGCCCGTCGAGAAGGCGGCAGATCGCCTCGACCACCAGGGGCGCGCTGACGGCGTAGATGTCCTGTCCGCGGGCGGTGGCACGTCGTTCGGTATCGCCGGTGCGTGCGACCACCTCGACCAGGAAGGTCTGGTCGGAGCGCCCTCGGCCGTCGACGGGGATCGGGGGCTTGGCCGCGGGGGCCAACACGTCCTTGACCGCCGCGGCCGTCATGTAGGTGTGGAGGTGCGGGATCGGGATGTGGCGGGAGAGGGTGACGCTGTCGGCCGTGGTGAACTCGGCGACCACGGTCTGCTCGCCGAGGGGCGGGGGAAAGACCCATCGGGCGGTCGGTGCCTGGTCGGTCCGCAGTTCAAGGCCGGCGTGGGTTCGGACGAGGCGGCGGCCGTCGCGGCGCTGTCGGGAGACCTGGCTCGACGCGCGGGTCCCGGCGGTGGGGTGCCAACTGCTCAGTGCGTACGCGAGGGACACCTCGTCGGCCGACGGCCAGTCACCCAGTACCGCGGTGGTCAGCAGGTCGCCGAGGGCCCCGAAGAACGCCATCGCGGGGATGACGGGAAGGCCGGCGGCGCGCGCCGGCTCCGCGAAGCGCGCGAAGGTGTCGGCGACGGCCTCCACTTCGCCCGCGATGTCCGCGTAAGGAATCCGGGCGGCCAGTGCCGCCTCGATCACGGGGGCGGCCGTGGTGGCGAAGGGGCCGGCACAGTTGATCACGGCCGCCGTGCCGGCCAGCGCGCGGTCGAGGGATGCCGGGTCCTCGGTGGACGCGGGCCGTACGTCGAGGCCGGGGTGGGCACGAGCAAGTTCGTGCAGTCGTTCGGTGTCCCGGCCGCTCAGGACCGGCCGCAACCCGCGTGCGAGGAGCTCCGCCACCACGAAGCGTCCCGTGTGTCCATAGGCCCCGAAGACCGCCACCTGGAGAGGGGATCCCATACGTCCTCCTGTCATCACCGAGTGATCTCTCGCGGACAGCGTGCCGGTGGCGGCGCGGGACGACGAGCGGCAGGAATGCCATCCCTCGTACAGTTCCGGACATGACTACCGCCACTCCCGACGTGACTACCGCCGCTCCGGACACCGCTACGGTCACTCCCGAAGTGACTACCGCTGCTCCGGCCAGGAACACGGTCGCGCTCGCCGTCACGGACGGGGTACGCCACTTCGAACTCGCCGCGCCCTACGAGGTGTTCGGCCTCGACTGGTCCGAAATAGCCGACCCCTGGTACGAGTTCACCGTCTGTGGGCCGGCCGGCGCCCGCGTCGGTGGTCACTTCCGACTCGAACCCGACCGAGGACTGGACCGGCTGCCGGACGCCCGGACCGTGATCATCCCCGCCTACGCCGACATCGACGCGCCACCGCCCGGCGAACTGATCGACGCGGTCCGTGCGGCCCACCAGGCCGGTGCCCGGGTCGTCTCCCTGTGCACCGGGGCGTTCGTCCTGGCCGCCGCGGGCCTGCTGGACGGGCGGCGCGCCACCACACACTGGGCGCACGCCAGGGCGCTGGCCACCCGATACCCCGCGGTGCGCGTCGATCCGGATGTGCTCTACGTCGACGACGGCAGCGTGCTCACCTCCGCGGGCAAGGCCGCCGCCATGGATCTGTGCCTGCATCTCGTCCGGCTCGACCACGGCGCGGCGATCGCCAACGCAGTGGCCCGCAACCTGGTCGTGCCACCCCATCGCCCCGGCGGCCAGGCGCAGTTCGTCACCACCCCGCTCCCCGACCCCCGTCCCCACTCGCTCGCCGTACTGTTCCCCTGGGTCATGGCACGCCTCGACCAGTCATTGACGGTCCAGGACCTCGCGCGCCAGGCGAACATGAGCCCACGCAATCTGACCCGTCACTTCCACGCCGTCACCGGCACGACACCACTGCGGTGGCTGCACACCCAACGCATCCACCGCGCCCAAGAACTCCTGGAAAGCACCGACGACAGCATCGACGCCATCGCCACGGCCACCGGCATGGGCACCGCCGCCTCACTGCGCCGCCACTTCAACCGGACGCTCGGCGTGCCGCCGGACACCTACCGACGTACGTTCCGCCAACGCCAGGACCCGCCAGACAGCCTTCCGACCTCCCGGATCCTCACGACATCCAGGGACGAGGATGCGACTGTCGTCGCCTGAGCATTGGCCGGTCTCACGGACGAGTAGTCCCCGGTTCTTCTTCGCCTTCGTGCCGAGCCTGCAGGGAATGGAGTTGCCATCGACCGTATCCGGGCGACAGTCTCCTCGCATGATCGAGTTGCAGGTGCTGACAGCAGATGACTGGACCGTTTGGCGAGCGTTGCGGATCGCCGCGCTCACGGAAGCGCCGTATGCCTTCGGGTCCCGGCTCGAGGACTGGCAGGGCGAAGGGGACCGGGAGGAGCGGTGGCGGGGTCGCCTCAGCATTCCCGGTTCCCATCATCTTGCCGCCGTACTCGAGGGGAAGCCGGTCGGGATGATCAGTGGTGTCCCGGGTCCGAGCAGTGGCGTAGTCAAGCTGATCTCGATGTGGGTCAGCACGGACGCGCGAGGCCGCGGTGTGGGAGACCATCTCCTACGGGCGGTGGAACAGTGGGCCCGGCAGACCCGCGCCGCAAGCTTGGAACTCGCGGTCATGCCGGGCAACGAGCACGCCATCGCGCTGTACCAGCGCCACGGGTTCCAGGACGTCGGACCGAGGGGTGAGGTGCTGCCGGACGGACGCAGAGAGCACCTCATGGTGAAGGAACTGTCCTCCCATTGATGCGTCTCCCGGGCAGCGGTGCCCACGCCCGCCACTGCGCGAGCCGGACGCCCCAAACAATGGCGACGGCGAAGAGGAGCCGGGCGGCCTGAGGAGCAAGGCAGCCTGGGGGCCAAGAGGAGCCAACGGGTTCAGGGTTGGTTGGACTCTCCCACCGTGGGAGGGTCCACCATGATGGCGTGGCAGACGAACTTCTCACCATCGGGCGCTTCGCCCGCCTGTGCCGGCTCAGCGTCAAGCGGCTACGGCACTACGACGAGTTGGGCCTGTTGGCTCCGGTCCGCGTGGACGCCAGTTCCGGCTACCGCTATTACGCACCCGGACAGGCACGTGATGCCCTGACCATCGCCCTGCTGCGCGAGATGGACCTTCCCCTGGCGGTGATCGCCCAGGCGCTCGTTGCCGAGCCCGGCACCAGGGCACAGATCCTGCGCGCTGAGCGGGACCGGCTGGCCGAACGGATCAGCAGGGACCAGGCACGGCTGGAGATGCTGGAGCGACTGGCGGAGGGCGGCCTGCCCGGCTATGAGGTGACGATGGGCAGGGAGCCGGAGCGACGACTGGCAGTGGCGCGAGCGGTCTGCACACCTGCGGAGATCGGGGAGCAGGTCGAGGAGTGCGTGGGCCGGCTGCTGCCCGTGCTCGGCGCGGCGGGAATCGCCTGGGAGCCGCCGCTGTGGGCGCTGTACCCGCTGGACCTGGCGGAGCGGATGGAGATCGCCGTCGGGGTGCAGACGCCGCAAGGGGAAGGGACGCCCGGCCTGGAGTGTGAGGCGCTGCCCGGCGGGCCCATTGCCGAGACCGTGCACATCGGGCCTTACGCCCAGCTGCCGTTGGCCTATCACGCTCTCTTCGCCGCCATCCACGAACGCGGGCTGCGCCCGCAAGAGCCCGTACGTGAGGCCTATCTCGTCGGGCCGGCAGAGGCACCGCAAGCAGAGCTGATGACCCGGCTGATCATCCCCGTCCAGGAGCGCACGGTATGACCATGGTGAACGACATCGATGCCCGCGGTACGCAGCACTGCGAGACGACAGCTCTGGGGGTGCTGCTGCGGCACCAAGGGCTCGATCTGTCCGAGCCCATGCTCTTCGGGCTCGGCTCCGGCCTGTCCTTCCTCTACTGGGACAGCAAGAACCTGGACTTCCCCTTCCTCGGGGGACGGGTCAAGCCGTTCGACCTCACCAGAAGCCTGGCCGCCAGACTGGGGCTGGAGCTCCTGGTGCAGGAGACCACCTCACCCCGCAGAGCTTGGGAAAACGTGGTGGCCCCCATCGACGCCGGCCACCCCGTCGGACTGCAGCTCGACAGCTACCACCTGGACTACTTCGCCTCCAAGGTGCACTTCGGCGGTCATGTCGTCGCCATGTACGGCTACGACGACCACGACGCCTACCTGGTGGACACCGACCAACAAGGCGGAGCGGTATCCACCAGCCTGACCAGCCTCGCCCGGGCCAGGGCCGCGCGCGGCCCGATGACCGCCAAGCACCGCTCCTTCACCCTCACCGCTCCGAGGAACCTGCCCTCGCCGCAGAGCCGGATCGTTCCCGCCATCACCGCCTGCGCCGACGCCTTCCTCAACCCGCCCATCGCCAACCTCGGCCACCGAGGCATCGAGAAGGCCGGCAAGCTGGTACGCACATGGCTCCAGCGCACCGACAACCCGCAGCGAGACCTGCCGCAGGCCGCCCTCTTGATGGAGAAGGCCGGCACCGGCGGCGCCCTGTTCCGTCACCTCTACCGCGACTTCCTCGCCGAATGCACCCAGCTGCTCGACAGCAGCCACCTGCGCACCGGCCACGGGCTGTACGCCGAGGCAGCCACCCTGTGGACGGAAGTCGCCGCACTGATCGCGAGAGCCGGTGAAACAGGCACTACGCAGTGCCTCGTCCAGGCAGGTAACCTCCTCGACGCTCTTTCACGCATCGAGCGCGAGGCCATGCAGGCGCTGAGTTGTCTGGGGAGCAAAACCCCCAACACACCGCGCCGAGTGGGCCACGACTCGCTCACCTCTGAAACGAGCTTGCCGTGACCACTGGCGAACCCCGGGGGGAAGCCGTGACGGGTCAGTTCCTGTTCTCCCGGTGCCTGTTCTCCCAGCGCCTGTTCTCCCAGTGCCTGTCTTGGAGGGGCTTCGCGGTTACCTGGCCGTCAGCATGGTGACCAGTTCGTCCAGTCCGTTGAACCGCCAGTCGAAGACGTCGGAGTTCGTCGGCGGGTCCCCGACCGGTCGTGGGACGTACGCGGTTCGCATGCCCCTCGACTGGGCCCCGCGGAGGTCCCAGGCGTGGGCGGCCACCATCAGGATGCGTTCTGGTGGACATCCGGCGGTGTCGATGGCGAGCTGGTAGACCTCCGGCGCCGGCTTGTAGGCAAGGGCGGCTTCCGCGGACAGGGCTTGGTGCCAGCGCAGGCCGGCATGGGCGTTGAGTCGCAGGAGAGCGGTGCGGCTGGCGTTGGAGAGCCCCAGCACGGGAAGCCGCTGCGCGAGTCGCTCAAGACTGGCGGCGGAGTCGCCCCACGAGGGCAAGCGTTGGCCCGCCGTGGCCAGCCGGGCGATGGTCGTTGGATCGGTGAGTCCGGCGTGGGCGGCCACCCGCCCCGCAGCCTCTCCATCGATGATCCCGCTGTTGACGTAGGCGCGATGCCCCTGACCGATGCGTCGCTGCTCGAGCTCAATGTGCTCCTGCCACACGGTGACCAGCCCGTCGATCGACTCATCGTCGGGCGCATCGTCGGGCGTGGACACCGCCTCGCGAATCGCGGCACGGAGACCGCTGGGTTCGTCGACCAGAGTCCCGAGGACATCGAAGACCACGACCTCGATGTCGCACATCTCCACCATGCGTGCTCCCGTTCGCCTTACGTCACCACTTCAGCAGGTGACGGATCTTGCCGAAGGCCGCGTCACCGGTCAAGATGGTGACGTGAATTTCGCGTTCGTGAGCGGCAACCCAGCCCTCGACCTGGCCGGCACCGTGGGATCTCGTCGGGACCGGCCCATCGACCTCCTTGCCGGGCCCGCGGACCTGGAGCGGTGGGTGGCCGCATGTGACGAGCTCCCCGACCGTGTGACCGCCGACACCGCAACCTTCGAGTCGGCCCTGGCGCTGCGAGAGGCGCTCTACCAACTCGCGCTCGATCGCGTGCTGGACCGGCCCTTCGATCCGGACAGCCTCGACATCGTCAACGACATGGCCGCCGGGCCCGTCCCCTCCGTTCGGCTCGGTGACGCAGGACTGCACATGTCGGGAGACCTCCTCGCAGTCCTCTCTCATCTGGCCAGAAGCGGTATCGCCGTGCTCGGCGATCCCCACGCCTGCCTCAAGGAGTGTGGCCGTACCGGCTGCACTCGCATCTACCTGGACCGCTCGCGCGGCACCCGACGCACGTGGTGCGGGATGGACGAGTGCGGCAACCGCGTCAAGGCCGCGGCTTATCGGGCTCGCAGACGAGCTGGGACCACAGCCGACGGTCACGGTCCCCAGCCATCTCCCTGACGTCACTCTGCAGCGCGCGCCACCCTCGTGCCTGCCATGCGCTGGCACGCCCGTCCGTCATCCAAATCCCATGGACTTGTGGACCGGTGGGGACCGGCGGGGAAGCCGCCGTCGTCGGCGGCGTCCTACGTGAGGGTCAACAACCTGTTCCTCCCCTTCTGCCTCTTTGGGGTGGCCTGGGGAGGAGGTTGGGGTGGCCTCAGGGGGGGTGGGCGTGGCCCGGCATGGCTCCGCCCCTGCGGCTGGCTGGCCTTGTTCGGCCTGGAACCGCAGGGGCGGAGCGTTGCCTGCCGTACAGAGAACGACGGGCGTTGGGCAGCTGAGCGCTAGGCTCCAAACCAGACAGACCACCCGTTCCTGACGGGCGACGAACGCCCGGGGCACGGGATCTGCCCGCCAAAACGGCTGCCCGGCAAACCAATTCGTGAACTACGACCGACCCAACCATGAGGCATCGTTTTCACCGCGCTGAGGGCTACCGGTAAGCTCACGACGGGACTCCGGCCTGCGTACACCCGCACGAAATCGGGTGATGCCCCGATCTGCGGGCGCCACTTTCGGAGCCCCAGCCGTCATCCGAGCCTTCGGGCTGCACCCCGCCGCGAGCGATGGCGCTGGCCATGTCATTCCGGGATCGGTGATGCCGGTCCCGTCCGCCAGTGGATGGGAATCCGTTGACGGGAGGGAATTCCGCCGATCACCATGCGGTGATATGCCCAACGCTCATCCCCACACGATCGGGGACGATGCTTCACACGGCCCAGTCACGGACCAGTTCGGGTAGTGCCTAACGGCCCCCTCTTCCTCCTCTTCCTCGACCACCCAGGTCGTTCAGCACGTCGCCGCTGACGGTGCTGTCCCTGAAGCGCTGGTCGAAGCGGAAGAAGTGCCTGTGGGCGTCGGTGAACCTTTCGTTGTCGATGAAAAGGAACGTGCGACAGTCGTTGCGGGCGGGGAAGAGCAGACTGAACGACGGGGCACCGCACTGCCGATGTCCCAGCCCGAACGGGTCGTACGCTCCCCTCCCGCCCTGAGCGCTCGCCGTGCCGACCACCGACAGCACCAGCGCGCCCGCGCCAAGAGCCGCCGAAACCATCCGGCCAATCTTTCTCACGACCGTGTTTCCCTCCTGTGCTCGTCCCGATCTTGTATCGGGCTCGCCGCGGTAACGACCATGCCGTCTGAAGATCACGCGGTGATACTCCATCCAGGTCGGGATTCAGCAGCCAGGCCTAGCGCATCCTGACGACTACCCCCATGTGGAGGGCGCCCCATGGGGTGACGGGTGCGCACTGACCCACTTGGACCCACCTCCCGGTTGGGTGGGGCCGGAGGACCGCACCCCGATCCTCCGGGCCGCCCTCTGGCTGCAGGTGTCCGATGAGACCCCGCGGCTGCCCGCCCGTCAGCGCGGCCCCGCCCGTCAGCGCGGCCGCGCCCGTCACCGCCCCTACCACGGCACCTGACCCTCCGGGTCCTGCGTCAGGAACTCCGCGACCAGTTCCGCCGGGTTGGCGGCTCTGGTCAGGGCGAACATCTCGTCGGGCTCGAACATGTCGTAGAGGATCACCGGCACCGGCCGTCCCAACCGTGCGGCGATCCGGCCGCCGGTGTGCAGTTGGCGTGCCAGGTCCACGCAGAGGTCGTGGAACTCTGTGGCCAGGCATTCGTCCCGCGCGTCTCGTTCCGCGTCGGGGAGTTCGGGCCCGTCCTCGTACCACAGGCCCTGCGCCATCGCCTCGCGCCGGTGCAACTCGGCGCCGGCCGGGTCGTGTTCGCGATGGTGACCGGCGATACGGATGCCCTCCAGCCCCGATGGGGGGAAGTAGGCGTAGTTCCAGCGTGCCTCCCAGGCATCCGGTGGGTTCGGCGCCGCCAGCAGCCGCGCCACCTCGGCATCGGTGTTGTAGCCGATCGCCAGATAGGGGAAGCGTGGGTCCTGGTCGACGCTGTCGATCCGGAAGGTGACGGCATAGATCCCGTCGGCCGATTCCTCGCGGAACTCCGTCAAGGCACGCGCCGTCATCTGCGCCATGTGCTCCCGGAACGTCATCGGGCGCTCTCCTCGGAGATGGGGACTACCAGGACCCACAAGGACGGACGGAGGGCTGAATCATGTCTGAGGCGCCGCCCGCCGGGCCGCCAGGCCGCCTGGCCAACCGGCCACCCGGCCACCCAGCCACCTGGCTTCCCGTCCGTCGACAATCTACTCGCCCGTACGCGAAGTCGACGGCTGCGATGGGCATTCCGCTCGGTCTGGGGCCGCCCCCGGTTGCGTGGGATCAGGATGCTGACGTGACGCGGCTGAAGAGGCGGCCGGCGAGGTCGATGCCTGTGATGGTGCCGTTGGCGTTGCGGGAGAAGTAGCCGCGCTGGCCTGAGAGGCCGCCTTCCGTGACGATGTACTCATCGCCGTCGCCAGGAAGGAAGCCGATGGCCGCGGCCGGGTAGTCCGGGGGCATCTCCGCGTCCGATGCCTCCCGGATCTCCGGCTTGATCCCGACCGCCAGGGTGAGTTGGGTGCCGTCGGTGGCGATGTGGACGTTCATGGCGTCGATCTCGTAGCGGCCGACGACCTGTTGGGCCTTTTCTTCGTCGTACGGGAGCGGCTCCGCCGTCTTCTCGACGACGCCGAGGTAGTGCTCGAGCGCCCACCGCACGACGGACTGGTTGAAGGGGTAGCCGTTCGGACCGACGTTGGCCAGGGAGACCACCGCGAAGTTGCGCTCCGGCACGATGAGCAGCTCGGCGAACTGGCCGTTGCCCGAGCCGCCGTGGCCGATGCCGTGGAGGCCGTCCAGGTCGTGCAGGAACCAGCAGATACCGAAGCCCTCGCCGAGTGTACTGGCGCGCAGCGCGACCGTCTGCTCCCGCATGCGGTGCAGCTCCGCGGCGGGCAACACACCCTCGCCGTCGCCGAGTTGGAAGCGCGCCCAGCGGAGCAGATCGCTCACCGAGGAGGCGAGGCCGCCGCCGGGGTTGTCGCCGCGCGCACCCTCCCTGAACGCTCCCCAGGGCCGGGCGGCGCGCAGTTCCCCGTTGTCGCCCCGGTTGTAGCCCACGGCGAACTTGCGGACCATCACCTCCGGCAGTCCGTACACGGTGTCGGACAGCCCCACCGGTTCCAGCACGAGCGAGGCCATGGCCTGCTCGAAAGGCAGGCCCGTGACCTTCTCGACGACCCGCCCGGCCAGGTTGTATCCGGCCTGGCTGTACGAGGCGCGGGCCCCGGGCGGTGCGATCAGCGCCAGCCCCGGCAGCTTGGCCACGAGCCCGGACAGGGAGCGGTCGCCCTCGCCGTCGTCGATCAGGTTCCAGTCCAGGCCCGAGGTGTGGTTGAGCAGATTCCACACGGTGATCTGCGCCGCGGCCTGTTCGTCGGCCAACTTCAACTCGGGCACGTAGCGCCGCACCGGCGCGTCCAGGTCCACCTTGCCCTCGGCGACCAGGCGCATCAGCGCGGTCGCCGTGAAGGTCTTGGACACCGACGCCAGGTGGAACAGCGTCTTCTCGTCGACCGGCACCGGGTTGGCGAGGCTCGTCACGCCGTGCGAGGCGTAGATCTCCTGGCCGTCCATGAGTACCCCGACGGCAACGCCAGGAACACCGAACTCCGTGGCCTGCGTGGTGACGAACTCCGACAGCTTGTCCTGCAACATGGCTCCCCCTTGGGACACTTGAACTAAGTACGAGTAGGAGCGTAGGCACCACTTGAACAAAGTGCAAGTCCCCGTGAACTAAGTTCAAGTAGGATGCTGCCCATGCCGCGAGACACACTGACCGCAGACCGGATCGTCCGTGAGGCCATCGAGTTGCTCGACGACGAGGGGCTGGACGGCCTCAACATGCGGAGCCTGGCGAAGCGCCTCGGCTCGGCCGCCACGGCGGTCTACTGGCACATCAAGACCAAGGACGAGCTGGTCCGACGTGCCAGCGACGCGGTCTGGGGCGAGGTCGAACCACCCGACATCGACACCACCGACTGGCGCTCGGCCGCCACCGCCCACGCCACCGGCATGCACGCGATGCTGACCCGGCACCCCTGGCTCGTCCAGGCATTCAGCAGTCACCTTCTGCACGGCCCCGGAAAGGCCCGGCACGACGACCTCGGCCTGGCCATCTACGAAAAGGCGGGCTTCGCCACCGACGATGCGGACCGGGCGGCCGGCGCCGTGCTCGTCTTCGTGATCGGCAGCGCGCTCGGCCCTGCCATAGAGCTCTCGCTGAAACACCGGCTGAGCAAGGACGGTGCTGACGCCGAGCAACTGATGGCCGACGCCATGGCCCGCGCCGCCGAGACGGCCAGGCAATTCCCGCGCCTGCGCGAACGTCTCACCACCACCGCGGCCACGGAGTACGCCGCCGCGCCCGACGACACCTTCGCGTTCGGCCTCCAGTCCCTCCTCGACGGCTTCGAGGCCCGCCTCACCGCCAAAGGCACCAACGGCACCAACCGGCGCGAGTGACCCGCACCCAGACAACACATATACCCCGCCAACTGGTCTTCTGAGTACGTCACTTGGGAACTCGGCAAGTGCCTGCCCTCGCCGCAGCCAAAGGCCCAACACCTCCCCGTCACCCGCGTCGAGGCCGAAGACCTCAACCGAACCTGGAACGTCTCGCCGACCGGGCCCACCGTCACCGATCCCGGTCACGCCCTGCTTGCCTGGCTCATTCGAAGGGACGTACGCGCCGCCGTCGCCCGTGGCTGCGTGACGGGGCGGTCCCCGGGTATCCGACGTGTACCGGCGGGCACAGGCCTGCCCCGGAAGGAGGGATCCAGATGGCCGTCGCCAAAAGCAGCGTCCTGGTGCTGGATGCTGCCGAACCTGAGGAACTGGCCGAGTTCTACGCCCGTTTTCTCGGCGGCACGTCACGCGTCGGCAGCCACCCGGACTACATAGAAATCGTCGAGTCCGCGGGCGTCCGCATTGCCGTCCGGCGGGACCACGGCGCCGCGCCGCCGAGCTGGCCCCGGCCGGACACCTCACAGCAGGCACACCTGCACTTCGTGGTCCCCGAGGACACCATGGACGAGGCGGAGCGTGAGGCGATCGACCTCGGTGCGCGCCCTCTGGAGACCCGGGACAACGGCGGGCCGTTCGACATCCGGCGTTATGCGGATCCTGCGGGACACCCCTTCGTCCTGGCCGCCCTTGAGGGGCACGGGGCTGCCTGAGGGCGCGGCGGGCGGCACGGCGGTGACAAACGGGCGGGAGTCATCCCGACGCGAACCGGAGCCGATACCTCCTGAACGTGCGGCACCCGGCCGACCGCACTAACTCGCGCAAAACGGGGCGCACTTGAGGATGTGGTGCACCGACACTCCACCATTCCGCGGCAGAAACAGGTCAGTCGGCCTTCAAGACCACCGCCGGGTCTTGAAGGCCGACCTCACCCAGGGTCCCGAGTTACTCGGCAACGGCCCGGGACGGTTCCGGCGCTCGGTGGCTCAGCACCGCGCCGAACGTGCGTCTCAGCTGTGGATCGGGCCCAGAGGGATGTCCGACACGGTGACGCTGAGGGACTTGATGGAGCCGCCGGTCAGGACGGGCACGCCGTTGGGACCCGGGGCGAACGTGGCGGTCAGGCCGTCCAGGGAGCCACTGACGGACAGACCACCCGCGACGCTGTCGAGCTCGTCGTCAGCAATCTCACGGGTCTCAATGCGGGAGGTGTTGCTCATGATGATGAGCGTCCTTTTTCTCTAGTGATTAGGTCGCAATGCAAGGCGCACTGCAACGGGAGCCCCTTGAATGACTCCCGCCATGTGCCACATTGCCCGCTCACGTCGGACGTGGTGGATCAAAACCCTCACCCTTCACTCGCTGCACACACCAAGTCTTGAAACGGAAGGCCTTCGTCAGAAAGCGATGTCCCAACAACGGGGGGCGACGGAGCGACTGCCGCGCGGCATGCGGCGACTGCCCGACATGCGGCGACCGGGTCGCTGTCGTCACACGCGCTACGGCTGTCGGCGATGCCATCGCCGGACGGCCGCTTCGACGCCGTCGTCTGCTTCACGAGGCGGCACGACGCTGCACGACTTTGCACGATGTGCCGTCGCCGCAGCAGCAGGGCGAACCCCCTTGCTCCCTGCGTTACTTGGGAGGTAATGGTGCCGCCCTCTCGGAGCTGTCGAAAATGGTGATCTCGCCGCGTTGGTCATCAGACGCGGAAGTCGGATCGGAGAGATGTCGTGTCGACAGCCACACCCACGACCACCCGAGCAGTGGTGGAAGAGCTCTTGCGCCGGATCGGCAAGGGCGACCCCGAGCAGATCGCGGAGATGTATGCCGAGCAGAGTGACTGGAAGCTCGACTGGCCGGAGGCCGAGCACGGTCGTACCGCCACCCCGTGGATCCGCCACCGTTCCACCCGCGCCGATGCCGCCGCCCACTATCGCGAGCTCGGCGAGCACCATGTGCCTGGGCAGGCGGCGACCGAGATCGAGCGCATCCTCGTCGACGGCGATGACGCGGTCGTGCTCGGTGAGATCCGTCAGACCGCCCGTTCCACCGGACGTGCCTATCGCGCCCGGTTCGCTCTGCACCTCACGATCGAGGACGGCCTCGTCACCCGGCACCATGTCTACGAGGACAGCCTTGCCGTGGTCCAGGCGTTCGATACGAAGGGGTAGGGGATAGCGGGCTGCGTCCCGCTCGGCCAGCCAGGCGGGGGAACCGGGGGCGTCGGCCTGGGCGGCCGGGGCCGGGGGGCCTCGGCGGCGGCACGGCCGACGGCGAAGAGCGAGAGCGTGTGGGGCGTGCACCACCGCCCCCAGCGGAAAACTGGTCACTGTGGGCCCATCTATGGACCACCGTTACACAATCGTGGGATTGCCGTCATGCGGGTCAGCGAACATCATGGCCCCCATACGCTGCCGTCCCGCACTGTCTGGAAGTCCTGTGCCCCTCCGCCGTTCCCTGCCGCTCCCCCGCCGGGCACGGACCGTCGCGTTCGCCCCTTCGACGGCGGGCGTGGTGGGCGCGGTCATGCTGGTGGCGGCGGGGTGCACAGGCACGACCGGGGAACCCCGCAGCGCCGGAGCCACCCCTGTGGCGTCGGCGCCCGCCCGCCTCTGGCCCGACCGGGCGCCCGCTCCGCAGCCGCCCCCGGACAAGACCGGCCAGGACGGACCCTCACCCCTCCCCGGGCTGCCCCGGGTTCCCTCCGGCAATATCCGCACACTGGACGCGCTGGCGGTGGTCAAGGCGCAGATCGCCGAGGACGCCCGGCACCATGCGCCGGCCTTCGACAAAGCCACCGAGCGGAAGATCAACCAGTGCGGCGACGAGCCGCGGCACTGTCCCGTCCGGGCCCCCGAGTACCAGGACCTGACGCATGACGGGAAGGACGAGCTGATCGTCGGCATCGAGGGGGCCGAGCACACACTGGCCGTCTGGGCGTACATGCTCCGCGGTGGGGTGGTGAACCGAATCCTGGACACCGCCGGCACCCCCCTGTCCGTGGAGGTGTCCGACGGTGACGTGATCATGCGGGAACCCACCGGCTCGCCGGGCTACGAGATGCGCACCGTACACGCGTGGGACGAGCGGCGGCAGACCATGGAGATCCGAACCATGGAGTTCGACCAGAAGGTCTCCTCCCCGGCACCGGAGCGCACCCCTTCTCCGGGCCACACGTCATGAGCGGCGCCCGGCAGCGGGCCGCACTGCGGCTGCCCTCCTGGACGGCGTCCCTGTACTGGAAGTTCGCCGTCTTCATCACCGTCATGTGCTGCACCCTCGCCGCGCTGCTCGGCATCCTGGTGCACACCCTGGTCGGCAAGCAGACCGAGGATCAGGCGCGCGGCGCCGCCCTGGACGCACTCGACAGCGCGGTGGCCACCTACGTCGCCGGCGAACCGCTGGGCCGTAACGCCTCGGTGGACCCCCGGGACCTGCCCTACCACCTCCGTGAAATGGCAGTGCACCACAAGGAGCGCGCCACTCAGCTCGCGGACCACCGGGGTCGGCCGACGATGTGGGCCGTCGCCCCCGCCGACGGCGGGCGGGTGCTGGCCGTACGCCTGGACTACACCGACCGGGCCGCCGCCCTCCACGGACTGGACCGGGCCATCATCGGCTCCTCCGCCGCCGCGATCGGCGTCACCCTGCTCATCGGCCTCCTCGCGGTCTCCCGTATCACCCGTCGGCTGCACCACACGGCACGCGTCGCCCGCCGGATCAGCACCGGCGACCTCGACGCCCGCGTGCGCGACCCCCGCGCCCTGCGGCCCGACCTGGCACAGGACGAGGCAGCAGCGGTGGCCTCCGCGCTCGACACCATGGCTGCCACCCTCCAAACCAAGCTCCACAGCGAACAACGGTTCACCGCCGATGTCTCCCACGAACTGCGCACCCCGCTCACCGGACTGCACGCCGCGGCCGAACTGCTGCCGCCCGGCCGTCCGACGGAAATGGTCCAAGAACGCATCCAGACCATGCGCCGGCTGACCGAGGACCTGTTGGAGATCTCCCGACTGGACGCCCGGGTCGAGCAGGCCGACCTCGCCCTCCACCAGCTTGGGCCGCTCGCCGAGCGCGCGGTGCAGGCCACGGGGCTGGAAGCCGACGTCGACGTCGTACGGGACGCCCGGGTGGAGACCGACCGGCGCCGACTCGAACGCGTTCTGGGCAACCTGATCACCAATGCCCACAAACACGGGCGTCCGCCGGTGGTACTGACCGTCGACGGCCCGGTCGTCACCGTGCGGGACCACGGCGACGGCTACCCGGCCGGCCTCCTCCACCACGGCCCCCAGCGGTTCAAGACCCGCTCCGGTGGGGGCCGGAAGAGCGGCCACGGCCTGGGCCTGACCATCGCCGCCGGCCAGACCCAGGTCCTCGGCGCCACCCTGCACTTCAGCAACGCCCCCGACGGCGGCGCGATCGCCACCCTCCACCTGGCGGACGGGCAGCAACGACCGCACGACTGACCACTGGCCGGGCAGGGAGTGTGGGTATGTCCAACGTGGGGCAACGGTCCGTTGCCGGCCTGGAGCCCTGCCATGAGCGGTGCGCCACCTGGCTCCGCACGCGAGCCGGCCGGCCCGGTCGTTACGATCCGGCCGGGCAACCCTCCCGAAGCGAAGAGGATAGGTGCTGCATGCCAGAGGAGCACGATCGCGCGGTTCCAATGACCGCTGCGCTCGTCCGCACCGCCGCCGTAGGGCCGTTCTTCGCCGTGCGGACCGACGCCGGAGCACCTCGCGACCAGGGCTTCCTCCCCTTGGCGGAGGTGTACGGCGAGAGCCGCTGCGAAGGCGTCTGTGCCGGCGCCTGTGAGGGCGTCGGTGAGGGCGTCGGTGAGGGCGTCGGTGGACGCATCTCACCGGCACTGCGCCACCGCCTGGAGACAGTGGCCACGCGGCTCGGCACAGCAGAGCGGCGAGTCGCCGCCTCCCTCGTCTACCAGGGACTCGCAGGGCGCCTGTGGTCGATCGCCCTTGGACCGGCCGTACTGGCCGGACGCGTCCCCGACCTCAGCGGCGACGCCCTGTGGTGGCATCCGGACCGCAGCACACCCGACGAACTCTGGCTTCCCTCCCCCTCCCCCTCCCCCTCCCCCTCGCCCCTGCCGTCGACTTCCGAGGAAGACCTCACAGGCCGGCTACGGGCAGCGGTCCTGCGCGATCACCTGGTGCCGCTGCACCACGCCATCAGCGCCGCCTCCCCGATCTCTCCCCGGGTGCTGTGGGGCAACGCCGCCTCCGCACTGGCCGGCACCCTCCGTGTGCTGCACGGCTGGTGCCGCAGCACCGGCCATGGGGAAGCCGCGGAACGAGCCGTGGCACTGACCGCTTCCCTCCTCGACACCGCACCGCTGCGCGACTGCGGAACCCTGGAGCCCACCGTCCCTGCCTTCTCACGACGTAGCTGCTGTCTGTATTACCGCGTGCCGGGCGGTGGGCTGTGCGGAGACTGCGTACTGCGGCGGACGAGCTGAGGGAGACCGCGCGAGCTCGTCGTACTGGCGGCCTGAACGTCCCACCCCCTGCGGGTACTTCGCGGGTATCCTCCGGCACAGGTCTCCTGGAAGTGGTTCCGGGTCGTGCCCGCCAATCACCGAATTCAGGTCCCCGTCAACCCAACTCCGGTACGAGCGACGCGATACATCGGCGAACCCCGCGTCGGCCGGCCGGCCGTAGACCTTGGCTGCCGTCTCGCCGGCGAGGCTGAAGGCCGGACCCATCGTTGCCTCGCCTGCAGAAGCGTCGGGCGTCAGGCGTCACAAACGGCGGTCCTCTCCCCTCCCGCTACCGTTGCTGGGCATGACCCATACCGAGATCAAGATCACCGCGGAGTTGGTCCGGGAGCTGCTGCGCGAACAGCACCCCGACCTGGCCGATCGCCCTCTGCGGCTCGGCGCGCGTGGTTGGGACAACCAGTTAGCACGGCGCTGAAGCGCCTTATCGCCAGCGCCCGCCGCTGATCGCGCCTCAATCTTCCGTGACACTGCCGCAAAGTCCCGTTGGTGAGGTACAAGTCTGGTGAGGCATGAATCTTGTGAGGCGCACATTCGACCCGCCCCATACCGTGCGGCGGTAGGTCCAACCCGAGTGGCTCGGATGGACCGGGTGCCTCACCGTCCATGGCAGCAAGCCCGTCGGCGAACCTTCAACCACCCAAATAACGCCTTTCTTTAGCAAGCGCTTCCCGTGCTAGAAACGACTGCACTCGTTCGACACTTGTTCGACGGGGCGGCGGCGTGGAACGTCACGGCAGGGGGAATTCACGATGGGTAGCTCAGCCAGGGGCACGGGCGGCCACCGTTGCTGCTTCGACGGTGATCGATTCGGCCAGCCCTGACGGAAAGCCGGGTAGCTGGCCTCCCGTACCAGGGAATTGACGCCCTTCACTTCAGTCGAAGAGCGAGTGGCCGAATTCGGTCTCGATAGGCATCGACAGAGGGATCGGCGAGGGTTGGCGGGGATCGGCTTCTCCCTTCCCACGGCTGCTTGCAGGCAGGACGGCCACTTCTGGTACGAGGGTGACGGCACCTTCGCGCAGTGAGGGCGCGGTCACCGGCTGAACCTGCTCGGCCCCCCACGCCACCAAGGCCGGGCGTCCACTGACTGTCGGGCGATCCGGCCGGACTTACCACGCCGCGCCGCGAGTTCATCCTGCAACGTCAACCACCCAGCACCACGGGCACGGGCGGGAAGCGCTGCCGGATGGAGCAGGAAACCGGATCGGGCAAAGGGCCATGTGCGGCTGAACAATCCGGTCCACTGATCACCGCTCTGAACAACTCTGCACAACTCTGGAAAGGAAAATGCAGTGAAATCCAACCGCATTTTAACGTCGGGAGCCGCCGTTCTGGCGTCCACCGCTGCCCTCCTTGCCCTCGGGCAGACCTCCGCGACGGCAGTCGGTGTCGAGTCGGCGGCTGCGGCCGTACCGTGGAAGGCCACGCATGGCACGGCCACGGCGTCCGGCACCCGGTCGTTGGAGTCCAAGGCCGGCTCCATGTTCTCCAAGCTCGTCGTCAAGGGCGACTTCAAGAACACCGGTGAGGGCTGCTATTCGGTGTGGACCCAGTGGACGCATGACCTGGTACCCGGGCCGCCCGTCAAGCGGGCAACCCTGTGTGGCAAGGGCACCAAGTCGGTGGACTTGAGCCTGGACAACTACAGCCTCACCACTACGGGCTCGGTCTTCATATGCCGCGGTGACAAGGACACCAAGGACTGCGGCGAGCAGGAGTCCCTGACCAGCTGGCCCGTCAACCACATCGGCTGACCGGTCCGGACGCAATCGCCTGCCCGGGCGATGCCTGGGCAATGTCTGGGCAATGTCCGGGCAGGCGAGTCGACCAAAAGCAGCCTCGCGACCCGGCCATCCGCCTGGCCGGGGTGACGCGGAGATCGAGCGCGTGACGGCTTCAGCGCGTTGGGGCACTCGTACGTCCCAAGGGGTGGGCGTCGTGTCCGGTCGGTAGTACGGCGGGCTCGCCAGCCGTCATGGCATCGTCTGGGCAAGCCCTCGGGGACAGTCGCAACCCCGTGACCAAGTCCGGGCGGATCCGCAGCGCGTGGGACATCCGGTGGTCGGTCCAGGGGTGCAGCAACGCCTGGTAGTGCGCCAGATCGTCGGGATCGGTCACAAGGTGGCAGTAGCCAGTCACCACCACACTCCAGCCGCAGTGCGTGGCCGGGTCGATGGCGTCGGCCTCGTAGGCGACGACCACCCCCTCGCCCTCCGCATGCTCGGTCAGGTTGGTCAGCGCCGCACCCTCGTGAGTTCGGATGATCACCTCGCCGTGGTGGAGGAGGTGGTTGACGGGGCGGATGGCCGGCAGCGCGTCCTGGGTGAAGACGATCCGGCCCAACGACACGCTGCCCAACAGGCGGAGGGCCTCGGCACGGTCCAGTTCCGTGCTGCAGCGGGATGCCTCCCGGTCGGCCCAGGCCACCAACGCGGAGTCGGCGGCGGCGCCCACGGAGTGGGTAGCGGTCACCAGGGAGTGGGTTGCGGTCACCACGGAATCGGTAGCGGTCCCGGCGGAGCCGGAAGCGGTTCCCGCGGAGTCCGTGGCCGGCCCGGCAGAATCCGATGCCTTGGTAGCGGTCCCCACAGAGTCGGTGGCAGCCCCCGCGGTGTGCCGGGCCAGGATGTCGTTCACGGCGTGTTCCCTCTCCCTTTGACGCTGCTGAGGCTGATGGAGACTGATGAGCTGGTGGACACTGCTAAGGCTGACGCACTGAGCTGTCGGCCAGTAGAAACTCCCTGGCGGCTGCCTGCCAGGGGCCGTTCGGCCCGTTCACCGCCCCTCCACCCGGTACGCCTTGGCTGCTAACGGTCGTCGCAGCGGTCGGCCGCCGGGGTCAGTGGGCCGTCCGGCGCCGGGTCGTGGCGGATCTGGTCGGCCGGCAGACCGGCCGCGGTCAGGCGTGCGACGGTGGCGCCGACCATCGCCGCCGGGCCACTGACGAAGGCGAGGTGATGCGACCACCGCCCGTGTCGCGCCACCGCCTCGGCCAGCGGACCGTACCCGGCCGCCGGGTCGTCGCTCCCCGGGACCACGGCCTCGTCCAGCACCCGCACCACCCGTAGCCGATCATGCCGAGCCGCGAGCCGGTCCAGCGCCGTGGCGTCATACAGGTCGGCGCGACTGCGGGCGCCGACGAAGAGGTGGACCCGGCCGGCCGGGCGCGGCGGAAGACCGTCGGTTCCGCGGCGGCGGCCCGACCAGTCCTCCAGCAGTGCCTTGATCGGCGCCCAACCCGTGCCGCCCGCCACCATCAGCAGATCGCGCGAGCGGTCCTCGTCCTGGAGCGTCATCGTGCCGTGCGGCGGGCCCAGCCGCAGGATGTCGCCGACCCGGGTGCCGTTGACCAGGGCCTCGCTGACTCCGCCGGGGCCGGTCCGCCGGATGTGGAAGGCCACCTCGCCGTCGGTTCCCGGCGTCGACGCGAGGGAGTAGTGTCGCCACGCCTGGGGCAACAGCGGGGACTCGACCGCCGCGAACTGTCCGGCCCGGTACGGATACGGCTCGTGCAGCCGGACCCGTAGCACCGCGAGGTCCGGGCGCCGCCGCTCGTGGGCGGTCACCGTGCCCTGCCAACACGGGGGTTCGGCGAGTGCGGCGTCGGCGCCCTCCACCATCGACGCGACGGCGAACCGCAACATCCGCACCCACGCCTCCTCCACCGCCTCGACCCAACGGGGCCCGGCGGTGCGCCGTAGCGCCGCGCACAGTGCCGCCTCGAACGCCTCGTAGTGCGCCGGACGTACCCCGAGCTTGCGGTGGTCATGGCCGAGCTGCCGGAAGTACGCGGCCACCTCGGCGGGACGGTGCAGATTCTCGATCAGGTACCAGAAGGCACGGGCCAGATGCGCACGTTGGAAATCCATGGATGCGGGGAACAGCGACCGCAGGTACGGCCAGCGGGCGAACATCTCGTCGTAGAGGCGGGCGATCAGGTCGCCGAACGGTGTGACCAGGTCGAGGTACTGGGTGATCAGCCGCTGGTCCGCAGCGCCGTCGTGGGAGTCGTAGGAGTCGTGGGAGTCGTGGGAGTCGTGGGAGGCAGCCGTTAAGTCCGGCACGGGTCCTCGGCCCTGGCCGAGGATGCGCTGCCGCAGCCGCATGGCGTCGTGCCGGGCCAGCAGGGCGTGGTACTCGCTGCCGACGGTCCCCACGGCGTGCCGTCCGGACGGCACGGACAGCACGGATGGAGCGGAAAGCGTGGAAGACGTGGAAGACGTGGACTGGCAGAGGGGCAACTGCTGCATGGATCGACCTCCTGAACGGGGGCGCCAGTATCGCAACGCGGTGCCGTGCCCGAAGGGCCCCGCTCCCCCAGGGCCGTTCGGCCCTTGCGCCGGTCACCAGGCTCGACGAACCTCGTGGTCGGGACCGTTGTGCCCCGCCGATCCGCGAGAACCACAGAGCGAGAGTGCATGAACCAGCAGCCCGTTGCCCCTGCCCCCGACGCGCCCGTCGCCGCCCCGGACACACCGCTGCGCGTCTTCATCCTCGACGACCACGAGGTGGTCCGCCGTGGGGTGCGGGACCTTCTGGAGGCGGAGGAGGACATCGTGGTCGTCGGGGAGGCGGGGGACGCCCGGCAGGCCCTTGCCCGGGTACCGGCGGTCCGGCCGCAGGTGGCTGTCCTCGACGTCCGGCTGGGCGGCACCGACGGGCCCGAGAGCGACCACGAAGGAATCGGGGTCTGCCGGGAGTTACGGGCCCGCGCCCCGGAGCTTGCCTGCCTGATGCTGACGTCCTTCGATGACGACGAGGCACTCTTCGATGCCATCATGGCCGGGGCGGCCGGCTATGTGCTCAAGCAGATCGACGGCCCTGCGCTGGTGCACGCGGTGCGTACGGTCGCGGCCGGGCAGTCGATGCTGGATCCGCGGACCGCCAGGCGGGTGATGGAGCGACTGCGTACCCCGGGCCGGGGCCAGGCAGCCGAGGCGGATGCGGATGGGGATGGGGATGGGGATGGGGATGGGGATGCGCAAACGTCCGAACTCGACCGGCTCTCCCCGCGCGAGCGGGAGGTATTGGATCTGATCGGGGAAGGATTGACCAACCGTCAGATTGCCGACCGGCTCTACCTCTCGGAGAAGACGGTCAAGAACCGGGTGTCCGCGATCCTGTCCAAACTGGGGGTGGGCCGCCGGGTCCAGGCGGCGATGGTCGTCGAACGACTGAGGGGCCAACGGCCGTAAGCGCGGCACTGGCCTCGCTCAGTCTGGTCGCCGCACCGGAGGTGGCCAACGCCGCGGGCGACCTGACACAGGCCGTTGGCCGCTTCGCCCTCATGGTCGCCGATCAGGGCCCGAGGGACCGCGACGAGCTCCGGCAGATGATGTCCGAGACGAACGAACCGACCGACCAGGACCGATAATTGAGGGATGGCGTCAGTCGGGCAAGCGTCCGTCGGGCAAGCGTCCGTCGGGCAGCGGCACCCGCCATACGATCCGGGTGCCGCCGCTCTCCGGCCGCTCGACGGCCAGTCGGCCGCCGTGCATCTCGGCCCGTGCCCGCATGTTGGCCAGGCCCCCGGTGTGCGGTGCGTGACCGACACCCACGCCGTCGTCCGTCACCGTGAGTGTCACCGTGTCCGCGGTCACGGACAGCGTCACGTCAAGGTGGTGCGCCTGGGCGTGGCGCGCGGCGTTGCTGAGAGCTTCGGCGGTCACTGCCACGAGGTGGCCGGTCAGGTCGTCGGGGACCGCTGCGTCCACCGGTCCGTCGATCCGCAGCGCCGGGGCGAAGCCGAGGGGGCCGGCCGCTCGCTGAACGGTCTCGGTCATGTCCCGGCGCAGACCACGGCCCTCCTTGGCGTCCCCGGTGGTACGCAGTCCGAAGATGGTGGAGCGGATGATCTTGATGGTGGTGTCCAGGTCGTTGACCGCGCGGCCGACCCGTTCGGCGGCCTCCGGACGATCGATCAGCCGGGTCGCACTCTGCAGGGTGATGCCAGTGGCGAACAGCCGCTGAATGGCGAGATCGTGCAGGTCGCGGGCGATCCGGTCACGGTCGTGGAGGACCGTGAGTTCCTCCGACTCGGCGCGCCGGCGGGCGAGTTCCAGCGCGATCACCGCCTGGTCGGCAAAGCCCGATATCAGCGTGACCTCGGCGTCGTCGAACGCGGGCCGCCCCGCCAGGCGACTCAGGCGCAGTGCACCGCAGCCGGTGTCCACCTGGAGCGGAACGGCGACCGTCGGCCCGTCCACCTCCGCGGGCTGTCGGTGCAGCGCGCCGCCGTTGATCTCCTCGCCCACGGACGACTCCCTCCCCATGGGCGCCTCCCTCTGGCACGGATTCCCGGTGCCGATACCGGTCCCAATCCCGGTCCCGGTCCCGCTCCCGTTCCCGGTCCCGGTCCCGTTCCCGGAGGTTCCCGCTCCGAGCGGGTACGCCCGTGGGTCGGCCCGTAGGTCGGTGCTGACCACCGGCCGGCCGCTGCGGACGGCCATCCCGGGCAAGGAACCGTCGGCCGGCACGCGCAGCCCCAGGATCCGGCTCGCGCCCGTACCGCACGCCACCGCCACCGTCAGCTGGTCCGCGGACGAGGAAGCCGGCAGCAGGACGGCCGCACTGTCCGCGCCGGCGACCTCCCGCGCGCGCTCCGCGATCAGCCGCAGCACCTCGTCGGCGTCGGTCCCGGACAGCAGGCTGCGGGTGATCTCGCCCAGCGCCTCCAGCCACCGTTCGCGGTGGCGGCTTTCGTGGTACATGCGGGCGTTGTCGATCGCCACTCCCGCGGCGGTGGACAGTGTGGTCAACACGGCCTCGTCGTCCGCGTCGAACGAGCCGCCGCCCCGCTTCTCGGTGAGATAGAGGTTGCCGAACACCTCGTCACGGACCCGTACCGGCACCCCGAGGAAGGTCCGCATCGGCGGATGGTTGGCCGGAAACCCATAGCTGTGCGGATGCCTGGTCAGGTCGGTGAGCCGCAGCGGCACCGGATTGCGGATCAACTCTCCGAGGATGCCGCGCCCGCACGGCGTCCGGCCGATCTGCCCGATGAGCTCGTCGGACATCCCGACGGGAAGGAACTGCGACAGCTGCCCGTCCCCGACCACGCCGAGCGCCCCGTACTCCGCGTCGGTCAGCGTCACCGCCGCCTCCACGATGCCCCTGAGCACCTGCGGGAGTTCGAGCCCCCGCCCCAGGCTCATCACCGCGTCGAGCAGGCTGCGGATCCGGTCCGGCTCATGGAGCTGAGGCCCGTTCGGACCGCTGGCGACCGGTGCGTACTGCTGCGATTCCGACATGACCGTGCTGCTCCAAAGATCCCGTACGTCTGATCGGCAGCGTACGTGATCAGCGCGCCGACGCCTGCGGACACCGGCGCCGACCGGCCATCCGGAGGGAACCGCAACGGGGGCCGACCGTCCCACCGCCGAGGGCCGGTTGCGGTGCGGAAGAGGGGCCGTTCGGCCCTGAAGACCACAGTGGTCACCGGCTGACAATGTGTCTGCCGGGAAGGGCCGGTCTCCCCCGCGTCCCATGGCTCTTCCCGGCTCTTCCCGGCTCTGGCCGGCTCTGGCCTTTGGGACGCCCTCCCCCAACGCCCTTGGCAGTAGGGACGGTTGGGCTCGCTGTCAGTAGGGAGCGTTAAGGTCCGCGTATGACTGACGACCGCATGATGACCCGCTTCGCCGGCCACACCCATGCCGGGCACGACACCACGCCCGTCATGGAGGTGGACGGCGTTCCGGTCACGATCAGCGTGGACAGCGACGCCACGTTGTGGGTCTGCGACCTGCTCGGCGGGGCTTGTGTCAGCCGTCGCTTGGACCTCGACGCTGCCGGTCCCGAGGACGAGTGGTACTACGAAGTCGGCGAGTGGGACGAGGAAGACGACGAGGAGGATGTCGAAGCGGAGGCCGAGGAGGGCGACGAGGACGCGATCAGGCCCCGGTGTGAGGTGGACGCGTACGAGATCGCCTCACAGCTGACCGTGGCGCACCTCGACGGACGGCCCGTGGTCGTCACCGGTGGCGGGCGGTTCGATCTCTCCGGGCCCGAGCTGGAAACGATGGGTGGCGCGGTACGGGTCTGGGACCTGCGCACCGGCCGGAAGATCGGCAAGACGCTGACCGGTCACGGCCTCGGTGTCACGTCGCTCACCACGGTGGCGACCGACCTGGGATTGCTCGCCGTCAGCAGCTCCGAGGAAGGAGAGCTGAGGGCCTGGAACGTGACGAGCGGTGAGCGCGTGGCGGCTCTCCAGGCCAGCTACAACGGCGGGATGGGAGCCGGCCTCATCGCCGGTCGGCCCATCGCAGTCACCGGCGGCCACGACGATTTCGTACAGGTCTGGGATCTGCTCAGCGGCGAGCAGTTGGGGCAGTCGCTGACCGGTATCAAGCCGGCCGTCAGAGCCCTCGCGACGGTGGAGGTCGAGGGTCGTACGGTGGTGGCGGCCGGGGGCGACGACCACGTCCTCCACCTGTGGGACCTCAAGAGCGGTGAGCCGCTCGGAGCGCCGCTGACCGGTCACACCCAGTGCATAGCCACGATGGGAACGGCCCGGATCGCCGGCCGCGCGATCGCGGTGACCGGCAGCAACGACGGCACCAGTCGGATATGGGACCTGGCACGCGGCGAACAACTCGGTGACCCGCTCCCCGGCCACCTGCAGACTGTCACCGAACTGTCAGGCGCCCCGGTCGCCGTCACCCATGCACGCGATGCGGGCATCCGGGTATGGGACCTCACGCGTGCCGTCCGCTGAGCGCGCGTGCCACCCCACAATGTGACGGCCCACAATGTGGCGGCCCACAATGTGACGGCCCACAGTGTGACGACAGCCCCAGGCACAGTCGATAGCCGAGGCGGGCGCTGACGCCGGCGCCGAGCCGGATCGACCACCGAAACAGTGACCGAACAGTGATCGACGGCGGTTGACCGCCTGAAGCCGTTCCGGGCCATGGCGACGCGGTAGGGCAAGAGGGCCGGTCCTACGGCTTCACCCGCACCGTGACCGTCGCGTCGATCCGCCTGTGACTCAAGCGGTGACCGGCAACGACGGGCTTTCCTGTCGGGGAAAGCGTGGGCGGTCTCAGTGCACGCGCCATTCGTCGGCCGGAATGCAGTCGTACATGGTGTTGGCCCAGTCGTTGGGCCTGCCGAAGACCAGCCGGGTGAGCAGAACGTCGCCGGCTCGCTGCGCACGCGGGTTCATCCCCAACTGCTGCGAGCCGACGTCTCCTTCAGTGGTGATCTCGATGTCCCTGTCGGTCTTCTCCAGGTAAGCAGTGAGCTCAGCAGAGAGCTCCGAAGGCGGCCGCCCGATCAGTCGGATCCCGTCAAAGGTGACCTGGGGGCCGGCCAGAGCGTCGACGGTGATGCAGGTCAGCCCCATAGTGCCGACGTAGTAGGCCGCAACGGCCACGCGGTACGGCGGAGCGCTCGCGGCGCGGAATCGT
Source organism: Streptomyces sp. NPDC059649 (assembly GCF_042734445.1). Lineage (NCBI taxonomy): Bacteria > Bacillati > Actinomycetota > Actinomycetes > Kitasatosporales > Streptomycetaceae > Streptomyces > Streptomyces sp. NPDC059649. The sequence goes on along the minus strand of NZ_JBHWDV010000001.1, from coordinate 234,561 downwards.
GTGCACAGCTGCTCGAAGGGGCCGAACTCGCCGACCTTCGAGGGAGCGTTGGAGGTGTATCCGCAGGCCTCCATCGCGGCGGTCGCCTCCTGCGAACTCATACCGAAGCGCAGCGGGCCGACGCGCTCGAGCGGCGCGTAGTCCCACTGCGCCCGGTCGGATTCGTCAACCACCGCCCACGGGTCGGGCCACACGTTCAGCTATCCCTTCGAACTCCGCCTGCTGGATGAGTTGGCGACCCTATCGGCTGTGCTGGCCGGCACGGTCGGCCGGACAGCCCCTAGTCGAAGTCGACGGCGGCCAGCAAGGGACCGGCGAACGCGAGCGCGTACTGCAGTCGTACGGCTCCTCGTCGCGCTGTGTGGCTCACCGCGTCGCTGGGCAGGCACAGCGCGAACAGTCCCACGATCGCGGACAGCCACATCGACGCCTCGGCCACCTCCAGCAGGGGCCCGCTTGCCCCGTCGCCGCTGTATGCCTGATGGAGGACGACGATGCAGAACACCACGAAGGCAACGGCGAGCACCAAGAGGCCGATGGCGGCGAACACCCGCACCGCCCGCGTGGACGGCGCGAACGGGTCGGTCGCCGCTACGGGGGCGTCGTCGGTGGCATGCGGATCGGGTGCGGTCATGGCCCCCATTCTGGCCCGCCCGCACCACCCGGGTATCAGGGCGCATACTCAAGGCGAGGGGACCATGTACTCAAGGCCCCCCATGTGGTTGAGGTCCCCCATGTGCTCAAGGTCCCGGAGGTCCTCACGGTTCCCCTTGTCCCCGTTCCCACTACAGGGCGAGCTTCTGCCGCGCAGGGCTCCGGGTACTGAGGCAGGCACACCGGCCGACCAGCACGGAAATGGGGAGTCGGAAGGATTGCGGGAAGTACGAGACCGGGCGCGCGCAGAATCCGCCGCCAGGCATAACGTCTGGCGGCGCATGCGTGCAGCGGCGCATGCGTGCAGCGGACGCCCCGGAACTCACGGCCGCGCTGCGTCTGTGCCATGGTGCTTCCCATGAAGTCCGAGTCGAGCGGTCCTGCACGTCACCTCGACACGGGACGGTGGCTGGTGCAGTTCACGGACCGCGTTCTTGTGGTGTGCCCGCGGTGTGGGGGCCGCGCTCTCGTCGTGCTCAGGCCAGACCTTGAGGCACCCCGGTTCTTCAGTGAGCTGATGTTCATGCCGCGACGTCTCGTGTGCGCGGGGTGCGGGGCCACCGACGCATGGGAAGCCGAGGTGCAGGGCGCCGCGCTTGTGGGCGCGGCGCCGGGCGGCACCGAGGATCCGTTCTTCCGGCAACCGCTGTGGCTGCAGACCCGTTGCGTCGGGCGCGTCCTGTGGGCGTACAACGAGAAGCACATCGATGAGCTGGCCGCCTATGTCGGCGCCGTGCTGCGGCACCATGTCGCTTCACCGACGATGGCGATGTTCCCGCGGCTTCCCGTGTGGATGAAGCGGGCCGACGACCGCGCCGAAGTCCTGGCCGGCCTGGGCAAGTTGCGGGATCTCGCCGAGCACTCAGCACCGGATGACCGCTCCGACGCCGCACATCGTAGAGACGACCGGCCGCGTCTGCGCGGGAGCGCGTACTTTCGGGGCGGCGCCTACTAGTTCCTTTCCGACCCGGACCCATCGAACAGGCCTTAGGACCGAACGCGCCGGCCGGCCGGGAGGAGCTCCGGCCAGCGCGTCGACCACGGTGATCTACGAGCGGAGGTCAGCTCAGGTGCCGGGTGAAGAACCGCAGCGAGCTGTCCACTTCGAACGCCGGAACCTCCCCGTGCTTGCCGGGGTTGGCGTGCAGTGTCTTCTCCGTCGAGGCCAGGGCGTCGAACAGCGCCAGGCTCTGCTCCCGCGGAACCATGTGGTCGTCCCACTGCACCAGGAACTGCACGGGTACGGTGACCCGCGCGGCGTCCTGCGCCAGACCGTGGACGCCGAGCAGGCCGAGGACCGCGGCGCGTATCCGGGGTTCTGCGGCGATGAGGGGAATGCCGAGTCCGCAGCCCATCGACATGCCGCAGTAGCCCACCGGGCCGGCGCCGACATGGTCGAGGCGCTGGACGGCGGTCAGGACCGCCCGCCAGTCCGCGACGGCCTGACCGGCCAGATAGCTGTGCATGCCGGCGACCAGGGCACCCGGATTCTCGCCGGCGGCCATACCGGCCCGCATCCGGGCGGCGCACCGGCCGAACTCCTCGTCCTGGGGGCGGTCGCCGTGGTAGGGCGCGTCGATGGCGACGACCGCGAAACCCTTGGCGGCGTAACGGCGTGCGCGGGAGAGGATGTTGGGGGCGGTCTTGTGCTGCCTTCCCCCGTGGCCCAGCAGAATCAGGGGACGAGTGCCGCGGGCGGCTTCCGGCGTCCAGAGCACGCCGGGGATCTCGTCGAGGGTGAAGAACTGTTCGGTGACGCCGTCGGAGGACGTCTGGGAGGTGAAGCGCATCAGCGATGCAAGCCTTTCGGGATGCCTGTGCGGGCGCTCCCTAGGCCATGCAACGGAGGGAGTCCCGACCTGTGACAGTGTTGATGGGTCTCACCTCCTTGAATGTGCAGTGGTGCACGGCGACGCAGAAGGTATCACGAAGATCATCGCTCGCGCCTCGCCTCGTCTGGTCTTCGTCTGGTCTCGTCTCGCCTCATCCCGACTCGCCTCATCCCGACTCGTCTCGTCTCGGGGAGAGCTTTCGCACTCGCACGGGCGGGTTCCTGCGCCGTTCCCGCCGTCGTGCCGGGCCTCCTCGCGCGCCAACTGTGTTGTCAGTGCCCACCGCTATGGTCCGAGACATGAACCGTGATCAAAGGCCGAAGCTGCCCCGCATGGACGCCGCTCCCGTCCTCCGGACCGACTTCACCGACCCGGCCGGCTGGGATCGGCTGGTGCAGGCGCTGGAGACGCCCGTCGCCCATGAGGAAGGCTCGGAGGACTTCTTCGACTATGACCGTGCCATCTCGTACGTCGCCCCAGTCAGTAAGGAAAAGTACCGGGGCCTGATCGCCGACATGGTGCTAGCGGCGGCTCCCTACACCGGCCATGACCTGCCCTATGACCACCTCTATCTGGCCGACGCCGAAACCTTCGCCTCCGACGACCTTCCGCTGCTCGGCATCGACATCCATCTGGACGACGAGGGCGATGAGCCTTGGCCTCGTGAAAAGCCGTTCCGGATACCGGCCCTCCATGTGGTCGGCATCGAGATCAACGACAGCATCGCCAACCTGTTCTTTCGCGAGTACCACGACTCCGACTGGTCGGACTTCGACATATACGTGGCGAAGCCGGGGACGGCTGTGTACGAGGAGTTCCGTCGGATGGATCGGGAGGAGGCGGAGGATGACGACTGAATGACGACTGCCTGACGGCTGAATGACGGCTGTATGGGATGGAACGAGGGGGTGACCGCCGGGCTGACCGCCGGCCCCCAGCGGCGGTTGGCGGGCGCACGATCACCGCGGGCGGTCCACCCGTCGTACGTCCCGGCGCCAGCACCCGCATCCCCCGGCCCAGACCTGTTCCTGACGCTCACCAGATCGAGCCTTTGCCGCTCTCTTGCGTCACCTTGAGAGTCCTCCGGCGCGCTGGTCCGGATACTGCTGCGGGGGGTCGGTATGGCTATTGAGCTACCTGATGCGGTGGTGTCGTTCCTGCAGTTCATCGGGGTGAACTGGCCGAACGTCAATGAGGACAAGGTCCGCGAGTTCGCGTCTCATGTACGGGACTTCGCGCAGAAGGTGGACGACACCCACAAGGACTCGACCACGACGATCAACCAGCTGGGCGAGGTGTACCAGGGCAGGTCGTACGAGGCGCTGCTGGCCAAGTGGGGGCAATTGTCCGACAGCCACATGTCGGAGCTGGTCACCGCCTGTCACACAGTGGCGACCGCATTGGACCTCGCGGCGGACACCATCGTGGCGATGAAGGTGGCGGCGATCGGCGAACTCATCGCGCTGGCGATCACTTTCATCGCCGACCAGGCGGCCGCAGCGGTCACCCTCGGGGCCGCGGAGGCAGCCGAGGCGCTGGTCGTGGCGGCGGCCAGGAAACTCGTGAATTTCCTGGAGCAGCAACTCGAGCAGTACATCATCGGCCAGGTCATCGAGGCTGCCATCGACCCCTTGGTGGAGGTGGTAGGCAAAGCGGTGGGCGGGATGGTCTTCCAGGCCGCGGAGTCGGCACTCGGTGTCTCCGCCGGGGAAGGGGGCGGTGGCGGTGGCGGTGGCGCCGGGGAGAGCTTTTCCATTCATCCCGAGGAGTTGCACTCGCGCGCCGAATTGCTCCGCGGCCATGCACGCACGGTCGCGTCGCATGCCGCCGATTTCGAGGCCAAGGCCGCGGGGGTGAGCTTCGAATGAGCAACCGGATCGTCAAGGCGCTCGAAGACGGCGCCGAAAAGCTCGGCAAGACTCTGGCCAAGGACGCCAGCAAGGCCGTGCAGGACCTGTACCACGGCGCGGGTGACCGGCTGAAGAAGGTCGCCACCAACCATGCCGAGAACGACGCCAAGCACGCCGCGGAACTCGAGAAGATCCTCAAGGGCGGCAAGGAAGACATGCCGCACGCCCCGCATTCGACAGGCGGCGGCCGTGCCGGCAGGGGCGCCGGCTCAGGCGGCGCCCGGAGCGAAGCCGAAGCCGGCCATCCCCAGGACAAAACCCGGAGCGACGCCGGCAAATGCACCGACGGCACCGATCCGGTCGACCTGGCTTCGGGGAAGGTCTTCCTGTCCCAGACCGATATCGCCCTGCCTGGTGTTCTCCCGCTGAACTTCACCCGGAAATACGAGTCCTCGACCCGGATCGGCCGGCACTTCGGCCCGTCGTGGTCCTCCAGCGTCGACCAACGGCTGGAGGTGGACGACGCCGGCGTCGTCTTCGTCACCGAGACCGGGATGCTGCTGCAGTATCCGCTTCCGGAGACCGGTGAGCGGGTGTGGCCGAAGGACGGTCCGCGATGGCCGCTGATGCGCACACCCCAGGGTGACTGGGCGGTCAACGATCCGGAAACGGGGCACACCCGCTACTTCAGCGACGCCTCGCATGCCCCCGGAATCGCCCTGCCCGACGAGATCACGGACCGCAACGGCAACCGGATCACCTTCGACTACGCCGATGAGACCGGAATCCCGTACGCGATCCGGCACAGTGCCGGCTACGAGCTGAAACTGACCTGCGACGAGGAGGGGCGCCTCACCGCACTTCACCTGGTGGGCGCGGCCGAGGACGGCGCGGACCAGCTCGTGAAGTCCTACGGCTACGACGAGTCCGGCGACCTCACCACCGTCACCAACTCCGCCGGTGCGGTGACACATTTCGAGTACGACACCGAGCACCGGATGACCGCCTGGGTCGACTCCCACGCCTCACGCTACGAGTACACCTACGACCGCCACCACCGCTGCCTCACCCAGTCCGGGGCGGACGGCCACCTGGCCAACCGGTTCACCTACAGCGAGCCCGATGCGGAGCGCGGCCACCGCACCACCACGCTCACCGATGTCCAGGGCGCCGTCACCCGGTACGTCGTCAATGAGCGGCTCCAAGTCATCGCGATCACCGACCCGCTCGGCAACACCACCCGGACCGAACGCGACGCCGCGGACCGTGCGACGGCGGTCATCGACCCGCTCGGGAACACCACACGGTACGCCTACGACGACTACGGCCACCTCGTCTCGGTCACCCATCCCGATGGCACGCACACCACCGCGTCCTACAACGACCTCGGTCTGCCCGTCACGCTGACCGGGCCGGACGGGAGCGTCTGGCGTCAGGAGTATGACGCCCGTGGCAACCGCACCGCCCGTATCGACCCTGCCGGCGCCGCCACTCGCTATGCCTACGACGAGCGCGGCGGGCTCAGCGCCGTCACCGACGCCCTCGGCCGGACCATCCACGTCAGCTGCGATCCGACCGGCCTGCCGCAGGCCGTCACCGATCCTCTCGGTGCGGTCAGCCGGTACCGCCGTGACGGCTTCGGCCGCGTCATCGCCGTCACCGACCCGCTGGGGGCCACCACCCACTACACCTGGACCGCTACCGGCCACCTCGCCACCTGCACGGATCCCACGGGCGCCACCCAGGAGTGGACCTACGACGGCGAAGGCAACTGCCTCACCCACACCGACGCCTCAGGTCGCCTCACCCGCTTCGCCTACACCCACTTCGACCTCTTGGCCGTCCGCACGGATCCCGACGGCGCTCGGTACACCTTCACCCACGACGCTCGTCTCCGACTTACCCAGGTGACCAACCCTCAGGGCCTGACCTGGGACTACACATACGACGCGGCCGGACGTCTGGTCTCCGAGAGCGACTTCGACGGCCGTGTCGTGACGTACACCCACGACCACAACGGCCTTCTCGCGACCCGCACCAACGCCTTGGGTGTCACCACCGCCTACCACCGTGATGCCTGTGGCCGTATCACCCGTAAGGACACCGCCGGGCGCAGCACCACGTACACCTACGATGCGGCCGGTGCCCTGCTCCTGGCCGCAGGGCCCGATGCCACCGTCACGTACGAGCGCGATGCCCTGGGCCTCGTCACCTCGGAGACCGTCAACGGCCGCACGGTGTCGACCGCCTACGACCTCCTGGGACGTCCGGTCCGCCGCACCACTCCCATCGGCGCCACCACGACCTACCGCTACGACGCCGCAGGCAACCGCACCGTCCTCGACGCCGCCGGCCACTCCCTCACCTTCACCCACGACCCGTCCGGGCGGGAGAGCCTCCGGCAACTGGACGACATCGTCACACTGGCCAGCGACTGGGATCCCGCCGGCCGGCTCACCAGCCAGACACTGACCGGGGCCCGCCACACCACACCACTGCAACGACGCGCCTACGCCTACCAGGCCGACGGCACCCTCCACACCTGCCACGACCAACTGGCCGACAGCACACGGCGGTTCACACATGACGCGGCCGGCCGCGTGGTCACCGTTCGGGCGGTCGACTGGTCGGAGTCCTACGCCTACGACGAAGCCGGCAACCAGACACACGCCGAATGGCCCGACCGGCATCCAGGCTCCGCGGCGCGCGGCGAACGGACCTACGACGGCACCCGCCTCGCCCGTGCCGGATCGGTGCGCTACGAGCACGACGCCCTCGGCCGCGTCACCCTCCGCCAGCGCACCCGGCTGTCCCGCAAGCCCGCTACCTGGCGCTACTCCTGGGACGTGGAAGACCGTCTCGCGTCCGTCACCACCCCGGACGGTACGCAGTGGCGCTATGTCTACGATCCGCTGGGCCGGCGCATCGCCAAGGAGCGACTGGCCCAGGACAACGCGACGCCGGTCGAGCGCACCGAATTCACCTGGGACGGTTCGGTTCTCGTCGAGCAGGTCACGCGCACCTCCGAAACGCCCACCGCTACCGCCCTCACATGGGACCACAACGGTCTCGTACCTGTGGCACAGACAGAACGCAAGGTCCCCGCTCCGGGCGAAGACCCGGCTGTCGGTCCGACCGGGCACTCCTCGCTGGCGGCCGCTCCGCAATCCGTGATCGACGAGCGCTTCTTCGCCATCGTCACCGATCTGGTGGGCGCTCCCACGGAACTCGTATCGGAATCGGGCGAGATCGCCTGGCACACCCGTACCACCCTCTGGGGCACCACCACGTGGAATCGCCACGCCTCCGCCTACACGCCCTTACGGTTCCCCGGTCAGTACTTCGATGCCGAAACCGCCCTGCACTACAACTACTTCCGGCATTACGATCCGGAGACCGGGCGTTATCTGTCCACCGATCCACTCGGACTCGAACCCGCCCCGAACCCTTCCACGTATGTGGCGAACCCGCACACCGCCGTCGACCCGTTGGGCCTCAGTCCCTGCAACACGGCCGCACAGGCGGACCTGGCGAAGCTGCGAGCCGATATGAACATGCCGGCCATCGCCAACGACACCCAGAAACCGATGAGTACTCTGGGCCGGCTGGACATGGATGGGCACGATCCCCTGTATGGCCAAAATGGCCGAATACCGCGCCCTGTTCCCTATCCCGGTGCGGGAAACGGAATTTCCCGTCTGTCGTTCGAGGACCATGCCGAAGGAGACGTGTTCTCGCAGGCCATGGCCCGGGGGCAAACCGGAGGGACGGCACGGCTCTACCTCGACCGCGACCCATGCAACTTCTGCCGCAACAGCATGGCGGGGTACGGGCGCTGGCTGGACCTTGACGCCTTGCACGTATACGGCCCGAACGGACTACACGGGACCTATACTAGGGGCGGCAAATACGTCTTGGCATAGGTGGATCCACATGCACGTAAAATACGAGACCTGGGTGCCCACGCACGAGACGCGCATCGTCGAGCGGGAAGACCTGCCACGCGTCTATCGAGAGGCCAAGGAACTCGCCTCCCCGACCTTCACTTGGAACGACCTCGGCGACGAAGTCCTGATCGTCACGGTCGGTGCGGATTATTCCACGGCGACCCTGATGAAGGACGATACCTTCTACAACCTCGCGGTCTCCACCAGTGACGAATTGCGGGAAATCCAGGTTTCCGGTGACACTTCCCTGTGGCCGGAGGGCCATATCCTCCCCCGGGAGTTGGGCCTGGAAGTCCTGTTGCGGGCCCCCGATATTGATTCCCTGATGCACGAATACACCTGGGAGGAACAGTAGCGGGGCGGACCCATCGCTTGCCCGCGCCGCCCCCGGACCAGACGTTCTCCGCCCGGCATGACTGGCGGGCGGAGGGTGCGCTTCGGTCGCGGCGCAGGCATCGCCCCCGGGGACAGGCATCGCCTCCGTGCGCAGTCATCGATTACGTACGCATGTGCTGCGGATCAGTTGACGACACCGCTCGCCGCACCGCCCACTCGAAAGGGGCACCACCTCACCACGTGCTTTGTGGCTGTTGGGACGGTACGGTGACTTGCGATCACGCTCATCGCTGTGAGGTTAGGAAGCGCATGACTGACTCCGTTCGCATGACTGACTCGGTTCTCCTCCAGACCATCGAAAGTCTCACCAGCACGCTGCCGGAACTTGAGGAGCGGGAAAGGCGGTTGCGGGAGCAGCTCGAAGGGGTGGTCCAACGGGTGCGGTCCACCCGCGAGGCCCTGGAGCACCTGCGCGTTCTGACCGGCGCCGCTGCTCCTGCCGGCCAGTCTTCGCCCGCCCCTGCCGTACCGGACGCGGCACCCGAGGAAGACGGCGCGAGCGAACCGGCAGACGGCGCCGGCCAGGACGCCGCAGAGCCCCTCGCAACTGTCACGCCGGAGGCGGCCGAAGAGCCGGTGCGTGCAGCCTCTGCCGTGCCCCAGCCACGTGCCGCGTCGTCTTCGCGCGCCAAGTCCGGCACCGCGACGTCCAGCACCGCCAAGAAGCGCAATGCCAAGAAGGCGGCGGCGAAGAAGGTGGCGGCGAAGGCGACCAAGAAGACTGCTGCGACTGTGCGGCCGAAGGCGAAGAAGGCTGCTTCGAAGCGGGCCGCTGCCGACCGGCCGGCCGACGAGGGCGCGGGCAAGCTCATCGATGCTGCGCTCACCGTGCTCAGGAACGCCGGCGCGCCGATGCGCGCCCGTGAAATCAACGCGGCCCTGGGCCGGGAGGCCACGCCGGGGCAGATCGAGTCCGTGCGCAACACCCTCGACCGTGTGGCGAAGCAGCAGAAGCTGGTGACCCGTCCCGGGCGGGGCACGTACGCGGCAGTCTGACTCCAGGCACAGCAGGGTGACTGCGTCGAGGGCCGCAATCGGACGGGACGGCCTGCGGGTCAAGATCGCTGTGCAGCGGGTGCGGCTGGGTGGCGAGGAATTCCGGGTGATCCGCCCAGTGGCACCCCTGAACAATGCGGCCCTGTACGAGACCGGTCACCGGTACGAGATATATGTGGACCGGACGGATGGTCGACGCATCGGCACGTTGTGGCTGCTCGCGGCGCGGTCCCCGCGGTCGTTGGTCCATCTGCCGATGCGCGCCACCCCGACCGCGCCCGGAACCGGCTGGCGGGATGAGAGGCCACTCGATCTCGTACTGGCCCACCGGTCGTTGCAGTTCCGGCCGTCCCGCTGGAAGCGGCTGCGCCAGTGCATCAGCGCGGGAAACGCTCCCCGCGAACTACGGACCGCCGGCGTCCCGGAGAGTGATGTGCTGCCCGACCGGAAGACCGGTCACGCGACCCCGGGCGCCGCGGGCGACCAGCGGAACGGGAACCTGCTGCGCTGGCACCTCCACGCCGAGACGCTGTTCCTGACCGGCACGACCAGGGCGTTCCGGGAATCGGCTCCACCCTTCTTCGCCGTGACGAAGGAGGGCCCGCCCGCTGCGGCGACCGAGCTGTACCTTCCGGGGCCCGGTTGCAACTACCACGTCTGCCGGGACTTCTCCGCGCGGCAGGGACTGCATCCGCAGTCGCAGGATGAGTTCCATGTGGTGTTCTCTCCGCGCTGGGTGCATGGAGCGGCACGCCGATGAGCCACTCTGCGCACCCGGTGCAGCGGTATCGGCGCCCGACCGGCAAACCGGACGCCGATACCCCTCACGTCACGTCAGCTCAGTTCGGCTTCAGTCCGACGAGGTGACGGTCCGGCCGAGGTGCCGGGCGAAGAAGCGGACCGCGCTGTCGGCCTCGAACCTGGGCAGTTCCTTGTGCCTGCCCGCGTTGGCGTGCAGCGTCTTCTCCTTCGAGGCGAAGGCGTCGAACAGCGCAAGACCGGCCTCGCGGGGGATGTACTCGTCGTCCCACTGCAGGTCGAACTCGATCGGGATGGTGATCTGCCTCGCCTTCTCGGCCAGGGCATCGGGCCAGTGCTGGCCGAGGACCGCGGCGGTGATCCTGGGTTCGCTTGCCACAAGCGGTACTCCGATCACGGTGCCCATGTTGATGCCGAAGTAGCCGACCGGCTCGTCGGCGCCGATCTCCGGAAGTGCCTGGAGGGCGTCCAGGGTTGCCTGCCACTCGGGCACGGCGCGCTCCGCCAGGTGGGCGTTGTAGCGCACGACGATCGGGCCTTCCGGCTCGCCCGCCGCCCTCGCCTGGAACAGCGCGGCGATCTCCTGCTCGTCGTGTGCTGTGCGCGGCCGGTCGCCGTGACCGGGCGCGTCGATGACGGCGACATGGAAGCCGCAGCCGGTCACGAGGAGGTGGGCGCGGCCGGCCATCGCCGGATGCTTCTTGTGGTTGCCGCCGCCATGGCCCATGAGGACCAGCGGTGCGCCAACGGCACCGGAAGCCGGCGACCAGAGAACGCCGGGCACGTCACCCATGGTGAAGTCGCGTTCGATCATGCCGTTGGAGGACGACTCGGCGGTGAACCGAAGAGTGTGCGGAGGGTGCGGGGAGTGCAGTGAGTGCAGTGAGTGCATGGTGTTGCCATTCGGGAGTGCCTTGTTGTCGGGGCGCTCCCGGCGACACCTATGTCCATCGCCCGGCCGTGACGAAGAGGAGGAGCACCCATTCGGATACCTCGTTCATGGGTCTCACAGCGCGGTGTCCTGGTGGGAGTCCTCCCCTTCCGCCACTTCCTCCAGCAGGTCGGCGATGATGCCGTCCTCGTCGTCGAACGTCAGCCACCAGTCACAGAAGGCGCGGCCGTACTCCGAGAGGGCTGCGTCGTACACAGCGCCGGGGTCCTCGGCAGGCGTCAAGTCGAAGGTGTCCTTGAGCCAGCTGACATAGGCGTCCCGGGCGGGCACGTCGTCCGGGTCATCGGCATCGTCGGCGGCGAGCAGACGGAAGAGTTCCCGCACATTGCGCGCGGCGATGAACAGGTCGCCCTCGTCCCCGCAGAAGATCACCGGCAGGGTGGCGAGGTCCGCCCGGTCGTCGCACGTCCACAGGGCGTAGAAGGAGCCGGAGTGGGTGGCCTGGGCGAACGGGATGAGACGGGCCCGCATTTCGGCGGGTGGGTTCGGGCCCAGGCTGGCGACCCTGCCGTAGGGGAAGAGCTCAAATCCGTCGGAGAAGGGCTCGCCTTCCACACGCTCCTCGAACTCCTTGAGGCGGTTGAGTTCCGGTATGGGGGAATAGGCGCTGCTGCTCATGACGTCTCCGCGGGCGGCGGTCCGATGGGTGGATGCGACGCCATGAGCGTATCGACGGGGTCTGACAGTGCTGTCCGTACCGGACGTGGGCAACGCCCGGTACGGACACACACCATGCGGTCCGCGGGTCGCCCGCAGTTCAAGCAGGCGCCGTCCGGCTCCTCATATGTCGAGGTCCGCGTAGAGCGCACCGTGGTCGGAGGCCTCGGTCTCCTTGGAGGTCACGGTGGGGAACGACTTGAAGGTGTGGGGCGCGAAGATTCCGCGGCGTTCCACGTCCACTGCCTGGACCTGGTCCCACAGTTCGGGCGAGAACATCAGGTAGTCGATCTTCTGCTTGGGGGACTGGCCGGTTCCGAAGGTGCCTGGTGCGCCCGCGTAGCTGCTGTGGGACATCGCGTCCTTCAGGTTCGTGGCCAGGAGTGACTGGAGCGGTGCACTGTCCGGGGAGTCATTGAGGTCTCCGGCGACCACGACGCGTGGGGAGCGCTGGAGCGCCGCATCGTAGAGCTGGGTGACCCGCTCGGCCTGGGCCTTGCGCTTGTTGGCGGTGTCGGTGGGATTGCCGAATCCCTTGCTCTTGAAGTGGTTGCCCAGGATCCACAGCGTCTTGCCGTCCTTGAATTCGATCTCGAACTCCGGGCAGTCCCGGCTGAAGACGGGCCGGCCGTCGGGGGTGGTGTCGAACAGGTGCGACCGGAGGGAGACGATGGGGAATCGGCTGAACAGTCCGACGTCGATACCGCGGCTGTCGTTGCCGTCGATCAACATGTTGAACGGATACCGTTTGTTGCCCATCAGATCGGCCAGCACCTGCTCGTTGAAACGCTGGAGGGTGAGCCGGTCCTCGACCTCGACCGTGAGCAGGACGTCGGGGTCGACCTCGGCGATCACCCGGCCGGTGTTCTCGACGGTCTCGCGTTGGATGTCATCGCGAATGAGCTCGGCCCAACCTACCCATTCAGCCCGGCCGTCGGCGACGATGTCGAGTGCCCCGCCCTGTCTCACCACGAAGAGCTTGGCGCCGCCGCGGGTCTCGTTCACCAGGAACGGCCGGGTCTTCGACTGGGAATCGGCGACATCGTATTTCTCGAGGATTTCGACGATGGCCTGCTTGTCCTCGGACGAGTACGTCGGGTGATCGAGGAGGGCGACCAGCGCGGCGAAGTCCTCCAGGGTCTTGCGTCGTTCTTCTTCGTCGGCGAGGGCGAGGGCCCGGGGTCGTTGGAAGAGGTTTTCGGTGTTGAACGTGGCGATGCGGATGGTCATGGGCTATTCCTCCCGTCCTTCCTCCCGTCGTGTCGCCTGGGCGGTGTGCCAGGGCACGAACGCGTTGTTCAGGCCTGCGAGGGCGGTACGCAGCTCGGGGTGGTGGCGCAGCAGGACGGTGACCATGGAGTTGTCGTCGATCCAGGCCATACCGGCCTTGGAGTACACCTCGGGCGTGTAGTACTCGTTGAAGAAGCGGTCGCTGTTCAGCCGGCGGGAGGCCATCAGGATGAAGATGCGGAATGCCGTGTCGCTGAAGGCGAATCCCTTGGGGAGCTTCTCCGCGTACATGCCGACCGTCAGGTCGACCTTTTCGATGTCGTCACCGTAGAGCTGTTGGATCTCCCGTGCCCATGCCGGATTGTCCGTCAGTTCCTCGAAGCTCTGCGCGGGCTTCAGCCTCAGCAGTCGGCGGAATTCGTTGTAGCGGGGGACGCCGAGTTCGCGGCTGCGCAGGATGTCGGTGGCGGCCAGGTCCTGCAGATGGCCGTCGGGACGCTCGTATTCCTGCAGGAACTTCGGGAAATTGTGCAGGGTCACGAGGCCTGGGTGGAGGGTTCCGAAGCTGTAGAGGAGATCGGCCATGGGCACGGTTTCCAGGACCTTCAGCGCCTCCGGGCCGGCGATCTCCCGGAAGGTCCGCTCGCCCAGTGTGGCGTCGTCCGCGGCGGACCGCAGATGCCAGTCGTCCCGGACGAGGGGGTGCATACGGTAGACGGCCACGAACTCCTCGGTGAGCGCGTACGGGATGCCGTAGTGGTCGGCCCGGCCGCCGGGGATGCCGCTGATGACCTCGCTCTCGCTGATCCGGCCGAAGAGGTCGTGGACCCGCTCGCCCGCGATGCCCCACCAGTTCGCCCGCAGTGCCTTGACGGTGGTGGGGTGGCTGATGACGGCAGGTGTCCATTCCACGGTGTGGATCTTGGCGAGCAGTGCGGCATTGACGAGCCGCGCGCGCTGGAAGAGTTCCTCGTCACCCCACGACGGATAGGCGGCGTGCAGATGGTCGCAGATCGCGTTGTGCTCGTGGGAGAACAGGTTCTGCATCATCGCGAGGCCCAGCCAGAAGCCCGGCACGAGCGACGGGTCGGTGGCCGGGTCCTGGGAAGCCGGGGACTTCCCGTTGTTCCAGAGGTGGAGCTTGCCCAACTCGCCCGTCCTGAGCCGGCGTTGCTCCTCCTCGGTGGACCCGTAGATCTGCGAGGCGTCCCACCAGTGGGAGTTGACGTTGACGCGGGTGTCGGGTGTCCCGGCGGGGGCCTGCGGGTCCCGGGTCGGGTCGTCGGGTGTCCGCATGATCCGCATCGGGCGCTCCGGCCAGGGGTCGTCGACGACGAGCGGGACTTCCCAGGGGCGTTCGGTCGGGCTCGTACCGTGGCTGAACCAGTCACGGATCATGAACTGGAGCCAGGCGGAGACCAGGGAGTTGACCGACTCGGCGGCGATCATCTCGTTGCGGGTGAGGAGCGCCCGGCTGACCTCTCGCGGGTTCGGCCGGGACAGGATGGACTCGGCGGTGCCCGGAACGATGCGGTCCAGTGGGATGTTGCGGCCGAAGCGGCTTCCCGCCATGCCCATGCGGGGTGCGCCGAGGTCGTTGTGACTGCCGTCGGCGGTGCGGTTGACCCGGTGGCTCGGTGAGGGCGGAGCGGGATCGGGACGGTTGACGGACGGCAGTGCGGTGGTGTCGTGGAGGTTCTTCTGCCGGAGCCTGACGCGCAGGCCGAAGAGGGTCAACAGGCCCGGAAGTACCGGGAGTTTGTCCCAGCCGATGCGCCGGTCGACGGCGGTGGATATGCCGGTGACGATCCGCCACGGGAGGGACGTACGGTAGCCGGCGGGCGGCCGCCGGGGGGTGGTGCGTCGTTGCGTGCCCATCGCGGTGCTCCTTAGCTCAGTCCTGGTCGGGTGGCTTTCGTCGCGTCTCGTCCCGGTTGCGCGCCGCATCGCGGAGGGTCACTTCGCTCGCCCGCGCGTTGCTCCGGTGGATCGTTGTGGCAACCGAGAGGCCGGAATTACGGGGGAAGATCAAGGCATCGGCGGTCCGCTCGGCCGGGCGGGCACCAGGCTCCCGGGTCACTTCCGCTGCCTGTTCCCGGCGTCCTGGCCGGTGGCGGCCAGTACCGTGTTGGTGGCCGAGATGAGGGTGGTCAGGGCGGCGGTGCGCGGAGGTACCTGGCCGCGGATCCCGAGCATCGCGGCCGTCGCGGTGTCACTGCCGTGGATGAGGACGCCCTCGCGCAGGTCCTGGCGCAGCCGGGCGCCGTCGTGGGTCAGCAGGGCGATCCCGAGCAGGATCGTCCGGATCCCGAAGAGCCGGAAGGCGTAGACGGCCGCCGGACTGGGCTCGTGGTCAGGGTCGAGGCGTCGGATGAGCAAGGACGGCGCCAGCAAGCCGGTGACGCCGTTGAAGAGCCGGATTCCGGCCAGTGCGTACACCGAAGCCGGACGGTTGGCCGGTCGCTTGGCCATGGTCGATCTCCCTGGGGGACGCCGTGGCTTCGACGACTGCCTTGCACGAGTCGGCAACGGAGCCACACTCAGCATCCGGTCATACACATCGAAACGACAGCGACATGAAACGACAGCGACATGCGCCTCGATGTGCCGTTAATGCCAGCGTATGGGGGCGGTCATTTGCGCGCACCTCGAAGGCTGGGCAAGGAAGTTGATTCCGGTTCGAACGACGTCGGTAGGGCCGCCACCTGAGTGCGCCTCCCCGAGCGGCAGCGGTTGACCAGGGCCTCGTCGCTCACGCCCCCGGTGCGGTACCGGACCCGTCCGCAGGCGCTTCTCCTCGCGCCCCTTCGTCCCCCGCGGACGGTGGCATGAGCGGGGCCGTGCTCGCCCGGGGGATCAGATGCGTGGGCAGGACGATGTGCCGTGTGCGGTCGGCGTCGGGGGTTTCGATGAGCGCACAGGCCAGCTCGCCGGCGGCGCGGCCGATGTCCGTGGGTGACTGGGCGATGGTGGAGAGCCCCGCCCAGCGGGCGATGTCGTGGTCGTCGAAGCCGAGCACGGACAGTCGTTCGGGGACGTCGAAGCCGCTGTTGCGCAGGGTCGACAGGACCGCGACGGCGAGCTCGTCCTGCTCGACGAAGAGGGCGGTCGGCGGGTGCTGCAGGCTGAGCAGCCGGCCGACCGCCTCGACGACGGTGCGGTCCTGCCCCAGGACGGCGCCGACCACCAGATCGTCGTCCGGCGGGATGCCCGCCTCGGTGAGTGCCTGGCGGTAGCCGGTCAGCCGTTCGTTGGAACTGAAGGTGAAGCCGCTGACGCCGATCGCCCGTAGGAAGGCGATCCGGCGGTGTCCCAGATTGAGCAGGTGCCGGGTTCCGGCGAGCGCCCCGGCCACATCGTCGACGTACACGCTCGCCCGGCCCTCGGCGTGCTGGCTGACGTATATGACCGGCATCTGCAGGTCGTCCAGGCGGGCGCTCTCCTCCTCGGTGAGGTCGAAGGAGAACACCAGCAGGGCGTCGGCGTTCCGGCGGGCGGGCAGGCGCTCGAAGAAGTCGGCCCGCGCGGCCATGTCGGGCACGTAGTAGACCACCAGCTCCAGGCCGGCCGCGCGCAGCACCGGCCCGAGTCCTTCCAGCGCCGAGCCGACGAACCAGGACTTCAGTATCGGTACGAGCACGGCCACCACCCCGGTCTTGCCGGTGACCAGGCTGGCCGCCTGCCGGGAGATGGCGAAGTTCAGCTCTCGGGCCGCGCGCTCGACCCGCTCGCGGACCTCGGCCGAGACGGAGGCGTAGCCACGCAGGGCGCGCGAGACGGTGGAGGCGGAGACGCCGGCGCGTTCGGCCACGTCCGCCATCGTGGGGTGCCGTTGAGCTGGTGACATGCACGGAAGGTAGCACGGTGAGCACGAGTCCCCGGGTATTCATGACAGCGCTGTCACGGCCACCGTAGACGGTGGATTTCGGCGGTTTTTCCCTGCGGGAAGCTGCACGGTACAGCCGAATGACCAGCGCATTACCTGGGCGTAACGCATTGACTTCCCCTGAGGGCGCTCTTAGCTTGAAAGCGCTGTCTCGGCGGTGTCACCGATATCCGCTCGGAGCGACCCTCCATCCTCCTTGACCTGCCCGTTCATCCACTTGATGACGGAGACAGCGTAATCAGTAACGCTCTGCAGGCCTCTCCATGCCATCCGGCTGCCGCTGCCGGGAAGGGACGAGCTTCCGCATGACCACAGTGAGTTTCGAAGAGGTCACCCGGTGCCATCCGGGTGCCGACCGGCCCGCGGTCGACGCGCTCCATCGGGACCTCGCCGACGGCGAGTTCCTGGTCCTGGTCGGCCCTTTGCCCGAGGCGCTGGAGACCGTCGCGCCGGGCGGGCCCGGCGAGCGGCTTCTCAGCGAGTGACCGGCCACCGCCCCGGTTCGCACCCCCAGGAGAGACAGTGAAGATCAGGACCACCAGAGCGCTGCGGAGCGCGGGCGCGGCCTTCGTGGGGCTCGCCGCCCTCGCCGCCTGCGGCGCGAACGGGACCGTCGAGGCCGGCGGACGGCCCACGTTCGAGGGGCGCGGCCCCATCACCTACGTCGCCGGCAAGGACGCCTCCGGGTCCGTCCAGGCGGTGATCGACCGCTGGAACAAGCGGCACCCCAAGGAGAAGGTCACCTTCATCCAGCTGCCCACGGACCCCGACGCCCAGCGCCAGCAGATGATCCAGAACGCCCAGACGAAGTCCGACGCCTATACGGTACTGGCGCTCGACGCCGTGTGGACCTCGGAGTTCGCCGCGCACCGCTGGGTCGACCGGCTGCCGGAGGAGCGGTTCCCGCTGCGGCAGATGCTCAAGCCGATCGTCGAGACCGGGAAGTACCGCGGCGGTCTGTACGCGCTGCCGATGAGCTCGGACGGCGGCATGCTCTACTACCGCACCGACCTCCTCAAGAAGGCCGGGATCGCCGGGCCGCCGGCCACCTGGGCGGAGATGAAGGCGGACTGCGCCAAGGTGAAACGACTGCCCCAGGCGCGCGGGATGTCCTGTTACGCGGGGCAGTTCCAGAAGTACGAGGGCCTGACGGTCAACTTCGCCGAGGCCGTGAACTCCGCGGGCGGTGTCGTCACCGACGCCAAGGGCACCCCGCACGTGGACACCCCGCAGGCGAAGCGGGGCCTGGATTTCCTGGTCAACTCGTTCAGGGACGGCACGATCCCGAAGGACGCCGTCACCTACCAGGAGGAGGACGGCCGCCGCGACTTCCAGGCCGGAAAACTGATCTTCCTGCGCAACTGGCCCTACGCGTATCCCCTGATGGCGCAGAAGGACGGCGCCAGCAAGGTCGCCGGCCACTTCCGTGCCGCACCGCTGCCCGGTCTGAACGGCCCCGGCGCCTCCAGCCTGGGCGGCCACAACGTCGCCCTGTCGGCCTCGGCGGAGAACAAGGCGACCGCGATCGACTTCATGAAGTTCTTCGCCAGCCAGGAGATCCAGCGGTTCACGCTCTCCCGCGCACCGGGCGCGCCGACCTACGACGCGCTCTACAAGGACCCGAAGCTGGTCAAACAGTATCCGTACCTCCCCACCCTCAAGCAGTCGATCCTGCACGCCGTCCCGCGGCCCCGGGTCTTCCGGTACGGCGATGTCACGGCGGCGATCCAGCAGCAGGCGTACGCGGCCCTGACCGGCAGCACGAGCAGCGCGCAGGCGCTGAAGGACCTTCAGCAGACCCTTCGGCAGCAGTCTGCGGGGGAGTGAGGAGCACACCATGGTGACAACGCAGAACCCGGCGGCGCCACGCGCGCTGTCCGTACCGGCCAGGCCCCCGCGGCGGCGGCCCCGGGCCACCTCCGGTTCCGGCCGGCTCGCGGCCCTGCTGGTCTCCCCCACGCTGCTGGTGCTGACGATCGTGGTGCTCTACCCGACGATCGTGGCGCTCAAGGACTCGCTGTACGGCACTCCCGGCCTCAACCCGAAGACCGGATTCGTCAACGAGACCGACCCGTTCGTCGGGCTGCAGAACTACGGCGCGATCTTCGGCGCGGCCGGCGCACGCTTCTGGAACGCGTTCTGGAACACCACGTTCCTGACCGTCACCACGGTCGCGCTGGAAACGGTCATCGGCATCGCCATGGCGCTGATCATGCACCGTGCGTTCCAGGGACGCGCCCTGGTCCGCGCCAGCATCCTGGTGCCGTGGGCCATCCCCACCGCGGTGAGCGGTCTGCTCTGGCGTTGGATCTTCAACAGCGACGGGGTGGCCAACGCCCTTACCGGACAGCACATCCTGTGGACCACCGAGGGGTTCCACGCCAAGCTCGCGGTCATCATCGCCGATGTCTGGAAGACCGCACCCTTCATCGGCCTGCTCGTCCTGGCGGGATTGCAGGTGATCGACAAAGAGGTCTACGAGGCCGCCAAGATCGACGGGGCGGGCGCGCTGCGCCAGTTCTGGAACATCACCCTGCCGCTGGTGAAGCCCGCACTCCTGGTGGCCGTCCTGTTCCGGACGCTGGACGCGCTGCGGATGTTCGACCTGCCGTACATCCTCATCGGCGCGCAGAAGACCTCGGTGGAGACGCTGTCCATGCTCGCCCAGGACCAGGCGGCGAACGTGCGGTTCGGTCCCGCCGCGGCCTATGCGGTGATCCTCTTCGTCTATGTCTTCCTGATCGCGCTGGCCTTCGTCCGGCTGCTGGGCGCCGATGTCGTCGGTGACGAGGGCCCGTCCCCCCTGCGCCGCCGGTGGCGCTCGCGCCGACGCACGGAGGTGGCGGCATGAACACCCTCTCCCCGAGACTGCGCAAGGGACTGCTGTACGCGGGGGTCGCCGCGGTCGTCGCCTACTGCCTGGCACCGTTCTACTGGATGCTGGTCTCCAGTCTGCGGCGGACCTCCGACATCTTCGCCAACTCCCCCTTTCCGACCCGGCTTTCGTTCGAGAACTACCTCGCGGTCCTCGACCCGTCCGAGTCCTTCACCCGGGCGCTGCTCAACAGCGTCGTGGTGGCCGGCATCACCACCGCCGTGGCGCTGGTCCTGGCCACCTTCACCGCCTACGCGATGGCGCGGCTGGAGTTCCGGCTCAAGCGGGTGGTGCTCACCCTGATCATCGCCACCTCCATGTTCCCCGTGGTGTCGATCGTGGTCCCGCTGCTGAAGATGTTCGTCGACTTCGGCTGGATCAACAGCTACCAGGCGATGATCGTGCCCAGCATGTCCTTCACGCTGCCGCTCGCGGTGTGGAATCTGACCGCCTTCTTCCGGCAGATGCCGCAGGAGCTGGAGCACGCCGCCATGGTCGACGGCTGTACCCGCGGCCAGGCGTTCCGCAGGATCATCATTCCGCTCGCCGCGCCGGGCATGTTCACCACCGCGATCATCACCTTCATCGCCGCCTGGAACGAATTCCTCATCGCCCTGTCGATGACGAACAAGCCGGAGATGCAGACGGCCCCCGTGGCCATCTCCAAGTTCTCCGGAGCGAGCCAGTTCGAGACCCCGTTCGGCAGTCAGATGGCGGCGGGCGTACTGGTCACCATCCCGCTCGTGATCATGGTGCTGATCTTCCAGCGCCGGATCGTCGCCGGCCTCACCGCCGGTGCGGCGAAGTAGTCCCACCCACCGCACACCGATGCCCCGAGATCCCCGAGGAGCACGCCGCAGCATGCCCAGCAACCCCGCACCCTGGTGGCGCAGCGCCGTCATCTACCAGGTCTACGTCCGCAGCTTCGCCGACGGGAACGGTGACGGAGTCGGCGACATCGCCGGCATCCGCTCCCGGTTGCCGTACCTGAAGTCCCTGGGGATCGATGCCATCTGGATCAATCCGTGGTACAAGTCACCGATGGCCGACCACGGTTATGACGTGGCGGACTACCGCGCGATCGACCCGCTCTTCGGCACCCTGGCCGACGCCGAGGCGCTGATCGAGGACGCCCACCGGCACGGCATCCGCGTCATCCCCGACATCGTGCCCAACCACACCTCCGACCAGCACGCCTGGTTCCGGGCGGCGCTGGCCGCGGGACCCGGCAGCCCGGAGCGGGAGCGTTACCACTTCCGCGACGGCCGTGGGCCCGACGGGTCCGAGCCGCCCAACAACTGGCGGTCCGTGTTCGGCGGCCCGGCCTGGACCCGGCTTCCCGACGGGCAGTGGTACCTCCACCTCTTCGCCCCCGAACAGCCGGACCTCAACTGGCAACACCGCGACGTCCGGGCGGAGTTCGAGGACGTCCTGCGGTTCTGGTTCCGCCGCGGCGTCGACGGTTTCCGCATCGACGTGGCACACGGCCTGGTCAAGGACCCGGAACTGCCCGACCTGCCGACGCCCGGCGCAGCGGACGCACCGGCGCCCGGGGAGCACACCGACCACCCGTACTGGAACCGCGACGAGGTCCATGCGATCTACCAGTCATGGCGCCGGGTCGCCGATGAGTTCCCCGGCGACCGGTCGTTCGTCGCCGAGGCCTGGGCCGACACTCCCGAGCGGCTCGCCGCCTACGTGCGGCCGGACGCGCTGCACACCGCCTTCAACTTCGATTTCCTGATGACGAGTTGGGACGCCACCGCGCTGCGCGAGGTCATCGACCGCTCGCTGAGCACGCTCGGCTCGGTGGGTGCCCCGGCCACCTGGGTGCTCTCCAACCACGACGTGGTACGCCACCCCAGCCGCTTCGGCCGCAGGGTGGCGAAGAAGTGGGTCGCCAACGCGCCCTACCGGCCCGAAGGCCCCCTCGACCTGGAACTCGGTGTCCGGCGGGCGCGCGCGGCCGCCCTGCTGATGCTCTCGCTCCCGGGCGGCGCGTACGTCTACCAGGGCGAGGAGCTGGGCCTCGCGGAGGTCGAGGACCTCCCCGAGGACGTACTGCAGGACCCCATCTGGGAGCGCTCCGGCCACACCGATCCCGGACGCGACGGCTGCCGGGTACCGATCCCGTGGTCCGGGCAGAGCGCCCCGTACGGCTTCAGCCCGGAGGACGCCACCGGCCGGCCCTGGCTGCCGCAGCCCGCGCACTGGAAGGACCTCAGCGTCGCGGCCCAGACCGACGACCCGGCCTCCATGCTGGAGCTCTACCGACGCGCCCTGCACCTGCGCCGGGACCACCCGGCCCTCGGCGAGGGCGACCTGACCTGGCTCGACGCCCCGGCCGGCGTCCTCGCGTACCGGCGCGAACCGGGCTTCCTCTGCCTCGTCAACCTCTCCTCCGAGCCGTACGAGCTGCCCGCACACGAGGCGGTGCTCCTGGCGAGCGGCCCGGTCGAGGGTGGTCGTCTGGGCCCGGACCAGGCGGTGTGGCTGGCGATGGAGCGGTAGCGGCCCGCTCGTCCTCCGGAGGGACGCGCCGTTCGCCCGCCCGGCGGAGCGGGTGGTTCCCGGGCATGAAGTGGGCGGCGCGGGCCCCGGACCACCCTGGAATCCATGAGAGTTGACGCAGTCGCCCGCATGGCCGCGATCCGCCGCATACTGCTCCGCCCGGCCCGGCCGGCGCCCGCTGGGGGCCGCGTCCGGGTCGCGGTATGGCTGACGGTGGCCGGCTCCCTGGTGTACGTGGGACAGAAGGCGTACATGGCGGCGCGCGGGGAGGTCGGAATGCCCGGTCACCCCGCGCCCGCCCATGTCCAGGCACAGTTCGCACACCCGGGATGGGCCCAAGCAGGCAACGCCTCGCTCGGTCTCCTCGCGGTGTGGGTGGCCTGGGCGACCATCGCGCGCTGGGGTGAGCGCATCCCGCGCTGGGTGCTGCTGTGCGCCCTGGCACTCACCGCGGTGCTGCAGTCGCTGGGAGCGGTGATCACCCTCCAGCGCGCGGACTTCGACCTGGCGCACCTCGGCTGGGGCCCCGTTTACGAGGCCGTCACGGGCAGCGTCGGGATCGCCGCCTGGATCGTGGTGACGGTGTCGTACTTCCTGCGCAGCCGCCCTCGCTCCGCTGCCGTGGCGGAGGCGCACCCGTGACCGTTCGGAATGCTCGGACCGGTTCTTCCACCAACCCTCCTGGACGTGACCCGACCGCGGCCTCCGCCCGGATCGCGTTCTGGTGTGCCTTCGCCTATGGGGCGATGAAGCTCGACTGGGCGCTGGGCGGGCACTTGTTGATGCGTCAGACTCCGCTGCCGGCGGGCGCCCGGGACGCTTTGTTGAACGCCGCTCCGGGAGCGGTTGCCGGGAGCTGGGCGTCCGTCGCGCTGGCGTTGGTCGGCATGGCGGCCGCGCTCCATCTGTCCGGCCGGTTCGGACCCCACGGGAGGTTCCGCCGTGGAATGCTGCTCGCCGGCTCCTGGGCAGGGTGCGCGTTCATGGTGACCCGGGCCGTCGGCCTCCTGGGCTATGGATTCGCCGGTGACCTGCGGGTGCTGGCCGGCTGGGTTGCCGTTCCGCCCGTGCACGCCGACCTTGCGCGCTTCCAGGCACACTGGGACCTGGTGCTGTGGTCGCCGTACTGGCTGCTCTTCGGCACGTGCTGGGGCCTCGCGGCCCGGCGCTACCGCAGGCTCAGCAGCAGACTCGTACGTCAATGCATCCAACTCCCTTGCCTCAACGGCCAGTTCGGATGCGCGACCCCACCCGGTTCACAGTGTCCCGCCACGAACCCTTGTGCTTGTTTCTGTTCTATACAACACTCTGGACACACAGAACCGCGCACTACTGAACATGTTCGGGCCCTGGACGACGATCGGTCGAGTCGAGGAGAACAGACATGACGCAGTTCAGCCGACGTAGATTCCTGAGCACAGCCATGGTGGGTACCGCGGCCATGGGCTTCGCCCTGGGCGGCAGCCGTACGACCCTCGCGCAGGCCGAGAGCCCGAGGGGACTGACCATCCGCGGGAAGGAATTCCTGCTGGACGGCAAGCCGTTCCGGATCCTCTCGGGCGCCTTCCACTACTTCAGAACGCACCCCAAGGACTGGCGTGACCGGTTGACCCGGATGCGGGCCATGGGCCTGAACACGGTGGAGACCTACGTCGCCTGGAATTTCCACCAACCCTCCGAGCGGAAAGCCGACTTCACCGGTTGGCGCGACGTCGCCGCCTTTGTCCGCACCGCGGACGAGGTGGGGCTGAAGGTGATCGTGCGCCCCGGACCGTACATCTGCGCGGAATGGGATTTCGGCGGCCTGCCCGCCTGGCTCCTGAAGGACAAGGACGCCCCCCTGCGCCGTTCCGACCCCGCGTACGAGAAAGCGGTGGACACCTGGTTCGCCGAACTGCTGCCCCGGTTCGTCGATCTGCAGGCCACGCGCGGTGGCCCCATCATCGCCATGCAGGTCGAGAACGAATACGGCAGTTACGGCGACGACCACGCCTACCTGGAACATCTGCGGGACACCATGCGGGCGCAGGGCATCGACAGCCTGCTGTTCTGCTCCAACGGCGCCACTCAGGAAGCGTTGAAGGCCGGCAGCCTTCCCGATCTCCTCTCCACCGTCAACTTCGCCGGGGACCCCACCGGACCCTTCGCCGAACTCCGCGCGTTCCAGCCGGACAAGCCCCTCTTCTGCACGGAGTTCTGGGACGGCTGGTTCGACCACTGGGGAGAACGGCACCACACCTCCGACCCCGCGCAGACCGCCGCCGACGTGGAGAAGATCCTCGCAGCCGGAGCGTCGATCAATTTCTATATGGCGGTGGGCGGAACGAACTTCGGCTGGTACGCGGGAGCCAATCTGAGCGGCAGCGCCTATCAACCCACGGTCACCAGCTACGACTACGACGCACCCATCAGCGAATCCGGTGAACTCACCGAGAAGTTCCACAAGGTGCGCGACGTGCTCGCGCGATACACCACGCTGCCGCACACACCCCTGCCGGCCACACCGCGCCGGATGCCGGCCCAGAAGGTCGCCGTCCGCGAGTCGGTACAGCTGTTGGACGCCCTGGACGTGCTGAGCAGTCGCGTGCGGCGTACCACCCCCGTCCATATGGAGGCCCTGGGACAGTCGTACGGACTGGTCCACTACCGCACTCGGGTGCGCGGGCCGCAGGGCACCAAGGGCCTGCGGATCACCGGGCTGGGCGACCGTGCGCTGGTGTTCTGCGACGGCAGGCGGATCGGCACCTTCGACCGCAACCAGCCGCTCCACACCGTCGACGTCCCCGTGACCGACACCTCCAGCACCCTCGACCTCCTGGTGGATCCCACCGGGCGGGTCAACTTCGGCCAGGGCCTCAACGACCCCAAGGGAATCAGCGGCAAGGTCCTCCTCGGCGACGAAGAACTCCGCGACTGGGAAATCCGCCGACTCCCCCTGGACAACCTCTCGGCCCTGAAATTCGGCAGCGAAAACGCCCCGACCGGCCCCGCGTTCCACCGGGCCCGGGTCCATGTCGACACCCCGGCGGACGGCTTCCTCGCCTTCCCGGGCTGGGACAAGGGCATGGTCTGGCTCAACGGATTCGCACTCGGCCGGTACTGGTCCCTCGGACCGCAGGTCACCCTGTACGCGCCCAGTCACCTGTGGCGGAAGGGCCGCAACGAGCTCGTCGTACTGGAGATGGAACGGAGGGGAGACCGGATCGACCTACGCTCCGAGCCCGACATCGGTTAGGCATCCGAGGCCTTGTTTCGGACCCCGTGTTTCGGACCCCTTGTTCGGACCCGTTGTCTTGGACCCGTTGTTAGGGTCGCGCGTATGAGTCTGTCGCACCCGCTCACCCTTGCCGAGTGGACCGTCCGCAACGCCGTCCGTCTCGCGGCCGACCCTCACGTCGCGCTTGGTGACCTGGAGCCGCTGGGCCGCCTTGTCGGCGATGCGTGAGTGGTCGCGCTCGGCGAAAACTCCCACCAGGTACGCGAGTTCGGGCTGCTGCGCGACCGGATGGTGCGCTTTCTCGTCGTGGAATGTGGATTCACCGTGTACGCCGCGGAGTTCGGGGCCGCCTCCGGCCGTGCCGTCGATGCCTGGATACGGGGCGGCGAAGGCGACCTCGACGCGCTGCTGACGCCCCGCGCCGACGGGTACCCGGGGCAGTCCGCCGAGGGCCGCGACACGCTCCGATGGCTGCGCGCCCACAACGCCACCGCGTCCCCTCCGGTCCACTTCGCCGGGCTCGACGTCCCCGCCGCCGGCGGCTCACTGGCCCCCGCACTGGAGCCGGTCGCCGCCTATCTGGCCGATGTCGATCCCGGCGCGGTGCGCTATGTCCGTACTGCCCTGGACCTGGCGGAGCCGCTGGCAGGCGGCTCGGGCCTGGTCCCTGCCCACGCCCGTCTCAGCCTGGACCCCGCCGTCCAGGACCGGCTCTCCGCCACGCTCGGCCGACTCCTCAACCGTGTCACCGTCATGCGCGAGATCTACCTGGAGCACGGCGGCCGCCAGGCATACGAGAATGCCCTCGCGGATGTCTGGGCGGCCTGGCGCACCGACCAGATGCAGCGCGCGATGTCCGAACTCCTCGGCGGCACACCGGATGCCGCCGACCTCGCCGCCCGTGACCGCTACCTGGCCGACAGCTTGTTGGGACTCCTCGACCGGTCGGCACCCGGCACCCGCATGGTGCTCGTCGCGCACAACGCCCACATCCAGCGCACCGCCAACCCCCCAGGCAGCCCGCTCGCCCGCACGCCCATGGGTCATGCGCTCGCCCAGGAACTCGGGACGGACTATGTGTCCATGGCGCTCACCAGCGGCGGCGGCCGGACCGTGGCGAACGTGCCCGACCCGACGCACCCCGCCGGGATGCGCCAGTCCGCAACCCAGGCGCCCCCGGCGACGCCCGACAGCGTGGAGGCGCTGTTCGCCGGCGTGCCGGAAGCGCCGGCCCTGGTGGACACCCGCGCGCTGCGGGCCCATGCCCGGCAGCACGACCTGCCCGAACCGGCCCGCATCCGCATGGACAACGGTTTCCTCCCCGTACCGGCCCTCGATGCCTACGACGCGGTGATCAGCGTGCCGAGCACCACGCTCACCGCCGACCTCGCCGACCTGGACGTGACACCGGGCTCGGGCGAGGGGGCAGATGCAGGCGCAGGCGCAGGTAACTACAGGTAAGTGATCAGTTTCACTCCGTACGGGACGCCGCGCGCAGCCCACACCGATGCCCTGACTGCCATGATCCCTACCGGTGCGGATTCGGTGCCGGCAATGCGGCACTCAGTGGGATCCGCACCAACCCAAATGGCGGCAGAGACAGGGGTGTTGGTGTGAGAGTGGTGTGGTCGTGGTCGGGGTCGTGGACGTGGTCATGGTCGCGGTGGGTTGAACGGAGGCGGTCGAGGTCGGGGCCGCGGTCGGCATCAGGGTCGGGGTCGGGGTCGGGCAGCAGCCCCTTAGGTTCCGTGCCGAGCGGACCTGAGGTGCCCCGTCGTTCATCGGCGGCGAGGCTTTTCGCGGCGGTCGGCGCGGTCACCGTGTTCTTGGGCCAGCTCCTCGGCGGGCTTCCCGCTGCCGCGCAGACCGGAGTCTTGCCGGGATCGGCGTTCCCCCTCGTCCTCGACGTGGACCTGACGCCGAATCCGGTCTGCAGTGGACCCGTACGCGGCCGGGTGGAGATCTATGACCCCGCCGCGGCGAAGGCCGGAGCCACCGTGGAGTGGCGGGTACGCGCCGGTGAGAAGCAACTGGCCGGCGGGCGCCTCGACATGAGCGCCGGGAATGTCGGGACGGCCAACTTCCACATCCCCTTCGCCCGGGTGCCCTCGACCGAGACCGCCGTACAGGTCGACGCCCGCATCGCCGCCTCGTCCGACGGCCAGGCACCCGGTCGCTACGGAAAGGTCTGGCGGGACACGCTGCGCCGCGGGTGCCACCCGGTGCGGGTGGCGTCCGTGGGGGACTCGGTGGTCTGGGGCCAGGGACTGGACCATGACCAGAAGTTCCCTTATCTGACCGGGCAGTTGCTCGGCCGCGGGACCGGCCGGGGTTTTCAGCTCAAGGACTATTCGATATCCGGCGCGGTGCTCGACGCACCCGAGCTGCCCGCGGGCAACAACGACGCGGCCTGTCTGCGCACGACGGAGAAGCAGGATCCGGACGGCGACGGGGAGATGGAGTTCGGTGAGGTCACCCAGCAAATGCCGGATGTCTTCTGCCAGTTGGAGAGGGCCGGCGCACAGGCACGGTCGGGTGGCTATGGTCTCGATCTGGTCGTGATCAACGGGTGCATCAACGACCTCGATCCCTTCTTCGGCATCGGCGTCGGCATCACCCCCGGATC
Source organism: Streptomyces sp. NPDC059649 (assembly GCF_042734445.1). Lineage (NCBI taxonomy): Bacteria > Bacillati > Actinomycetota > Actinomycetes > Kitasatosporales > Streptomycetaceae > Streptomyces > Streptomyces sp. NPDC059649. The sequence goes on along the minus strand of NZ_JBHWDV010000001.1, from coordinate 206,173 downwards.
GGAGAACCTGCCCAAGGCGGTGAAGCGGGAGTGTTCCGGCATCGGCGCGGCAGCCGAGAACCCGGCCAAGGACGTGCCCTACTTCAGCGGCGCGAAGGTCGGTTACGGCGGACGTGGGATGCAGGCGGCGATCGAGAAGGCCCATTCCCTGCCGGGCCGTCCGAAGGTGCTCGTCGTCGACTTCTACTACGCGCTGAGTCGCAGCAGTTCGCCGATCCCGGTGAAGACCTGTTCGGTCCCCGGAGTGTCCGGGGCACGGCTGGCCTTCTGCAAGGGCGCCCTCGGCGGGGTGTCCGATCGCTATGAGCAGTACACACAGCTGGCCAATGCCGCCTACCACCAGGCAGCGGCCGCCGCCAACAAGGCGTCCGCGGACGGCCCGTACGCGGTCGCGGCCGATGGACTGTTCACCGTGGACAATGCCCTGCTCAGCCCGGACTCCAAGGTGTGGAACACTCCGGTGACCGACCCGGCGTTCCCGCTGCGTACGAGGGCCTGCCCCGAACTGAGCGGGACTCCTCTGCAGTGCCTGAGTGCGGCCGTCGGCCACCCCGACATCGAGGGCGCGCGGCAGTACGCCGATGCCTTCCTCCTCAACCCACGCCTCCGCATGTGGTTCCACCTCCCCCAACAGGGTCCCCACGCACGGCTGAACGTCCCGAAGCACGGGCATGTCGGCAGCGAGGTGCACCTGTCGGTGACGCTGACTGGAAAGCCACCCGCCGCCGGGTACCGCTACCACTGGTACTTCGGCGACGGCACCCAGCAGGAGACCGACGAGCCCACAGTCAGCCACGCCTACGACCGCACGGGCCCCTGGCTGCCACGGCTCGTGATCACCGGCCCTGACGGAGGAAAAGCCCTGGTGGACGCCACCCGGGGCCTCACCATCACCGCGGACTAACGGTGCGGGTGCAGGTGCGGGTTCGGTAGTGGTGCCAGTGCCACCCCCAAGACGGATGCTGGTGGGATCGAGGGGGCGCGTGTCCGGCGGAAGGATCGGTTACCGCAGATCAAGGACACGTTCGGGAGGGTTCGATGGCGGGGTTGCGGGTTTTGTGGCGGGGGCCGCGTAGGCGACGGTGGGGCGCGTACGCCGTGGCGGGCGTGGGCGCGGCGGTCGTGGCCGCGGCGGTGCTGCCGGCGGACGGGGCGCAGGCCGGCCCCGCGGGAGTGCGGGTGCCCGCGCGGTATGCGCAGCAGCGGCTGAACTGGCGGCCCTGCGAGGGGAGTTCGTCGCTGGAGTGCGCGAGCATGACGGTGCCGCGCGATTGGCACCGTCCGGATGCCGGTGCGGACCTCACCGTGGCGGTTTCCCGGCACCGTGCGAGCAGCCCCGCCGGACGGCGCGGGGTGCTGATGATGGCCGCGGGCGGGCCGGGGGCCTCGGGGCTGAACCGGCCGGCGGGCTTCGTCGAGGACGAGCCGGCGGTGGGCGCCGCGTACGACGTGGTCAGCTTCGACCAGCGCGGCGTCGGCCGCAGCACCCATCCGGTGTGCCAGACGGACGCCGAGTTCCGGGAGTTCTTCGCACACGACTTCCGGGACCGCTCCCCCGCCGCCATCCAGGGCGTGCTGGCGCGGTCACGCAAGCTGGCGCAGGACTGCCAGGCACGCAGCGGTGGGCTACTGCCGTACCTGACCACCGAGCAGACCGTCCGCGATATGGACCTGTTCCGCTCACTGCTCGGAGCGCGGAAGATCTCGTACTACGGGCCCTCCTACGCCACGATGCTCGGCGCCTACTACGCGACGCTGTACCCGCGGCGCGTCGAGCGGGCAGTGCTGGACAGCAATGTGGGCTGGGCGGGCTCGTGGGAGGAGTTCGAGACGGGCCAGCCGAAGAGCTTCCAGCGCCGCTTCGAGCAGGACTTCCTGCCCTGGCTGGCGAAGTACGACACCGTCTACCACTACGGGCGGACGGTTCAGGCGGCCAAGGCCAGGTGGGAGGCGCGCCGACGGGCGCTCGCGGCCCACCCGCTGACCGTCGGCCGGGCCGTCATCGGCCCGAACCAACTGGACAACGGCACGATCCAAGCCGTCTACAACGCCAAGGAGGGCTTCCCCGCACTGGCGTCGGCGCTCGTCGCGCTCGACCACGGGGACGGCGCGGGGGCCACGGAGCGGCAGCTCATGGAAAAGGTCTTCGGCTCGTACCTGAGCCCGGCCTTCCTGGCCGAGTTCTTCTCGGTCACCTGCAACGACACCGCCTGGAACCGCGGTGTCGGCTACTGGACCAGGCGCAGCGCGAAGGACGCCGCGAAACAACCACTGGCAGGCGCGCGCGAGTTGGCCTTCTCTTCCGTGTGTGCGTACTGGCCCACGGCGACCGCGCCGAAGGTGAAGGTCACCGGGGCCGGACTGCCCACGACACTGATGCTCAACTCGGTGCACGACCCTGCGACCTACTACGAGGCCGCCCTCCGGGACCACCGGGCCCTGCGCGGCTCCCGTCTGGTCACCGTCAGCGGCGGCGGTGACCACGGTCAGTACCGCAACGGGAACGCATGCGTGGACGGCATCGTCACCCACTACCTGCTGACCGGCGAGGCACCGAAGCACGACACCACCTGTGCCGCCGACCCGCTACCCGTCCCGGCCGGAGCACAGGCGAGGTAGTACTGCCGCCCCCGGGCGACCCACCACCTGGAACTCCCGGCCGGACGATTCCGGCCGGGAGCTTGCCTTCCATCCGCTTCCGCTCACGTTCTGGGAGACCCTCGCCATCGCCGCCGAGCGAACCTTCGGCCCATGGGGAACATCTGCCCGGAGTCGACTTCCCGCGTTCTCCCCACTCGGCCGCCGCGACGTCTCTGGTGTGGCTTGGGTTTACCATGTTCCGGTCAAATGATCAGAGCGGGGGAACGGGGGAAGTGCGGATGGCTTGCCGTGCCTTGTGGCGGCTGATGCCCCGTCACAGCCGTTCGGTGCTCGTCTCGAAGCCACCACTGCAAAAGGACGTCATGCGTTTCCATCGAGTACTTGCCACGGCCGGAGTCGTCGTCGCCCTGGCATCGGTTTCCGCTTGTAGCAGCCTGCCCTCCGGTGGGTCGCCCCAGGAGACCGGGGAACTCCTCAGGTCGACCCTGCACTGCGAGAAGGTCGACATCGCCACGCCCCCGGAGGTGGCGCGGGTCGAGGCCATGGGCATGAAGGGCATCAACGGCGGCGGCGAGTGTGATGAGCCGGCGGACGGCGGCGGTGACGCCGACTTCCTCACCATCGAGGACATGGAGGCGTTCCAGACCGCCGTCAAGGGGGACGAGGACGAACAGGACGACCTGATGGTCGGGGACGACTTCGCCGTCGACCCCGGCAGCGACGACCAGCGGCGGAAGCTGCTCGATGCCGGGCTGCTGTTCCTCAACTGCACCCCCGGCTTCCACGCGCCCGAGGGCAAGACCGCCGACGACGCTGAGGTGGACGGCTGCTCCACCACCGACTACTCGAAGGACCTCGACTGACGCGGTCGATCAGCAGCCGATCAGCAACGGTCGATCAGCAACGGTCGATCGGCTGTAGCCCATCAGCGGCGGCCGAAGAGCTGTGGCCGAACAGCTGACGGATCCACGCGGCTTCTGGCTGCGTGGATCCGTCCGGGGCGCAAGTCCCCCGCTGGGGAAGGAGCCAGTCACCGGGCCCCTGCCCCCTCTATGACCGGCCGATTACTGCGGGTCCTCGGGCACGTTGGCGTCGGCGTCGGCCTCGTCCGCTGCCTTCTCGGCTTGTTGGACCTTCTTCGCCATCTCCTGTTCCTCGGCCGTGGATGAACCGGCGGATGAACCCGCGGATGCACCGGATGAGGTGCCGGCGGGTGGTGTGTGGGACGGCGAGGGTGTGCCGCTTCCCGCCGTGCCTCCTGGAGATGCCTGCTGGCCGGAGGCTTGCGAACAGCCGGTGGCCGTCAGGATCGGTACCGCGACCGCCGCGGTCAGCAGCAGCGCGACGCGCCGGGGACCTGGCCTCATGAGGCGGTGCCCGCCTTGTCACCGTCCTTCTTCGCGCACCAGGCAGCGACGGCCTTGAGGTCGGTGCGCTCGCGCGTGAGGTAAGGCTTGAGTTCCTTGCGGTGGGTGAGCCGGTCCTGAAGGAACGTGGCGACCGCGTCGTGGTGCTTGGCGCGGGCGTTCTTCACCCGCTGCTCCAGGCGCGCGATCGAACCACGGGTGTGGGCATCGCCGTTGAGTCGGTCGAGTGCCTTGTCGATGCGCTGCTCCAGCTTGGGCACTCGGTGGCAGATGCCCTTGCCGTGGCCGGTGCCCTTGTCGTCGTTGTGCGGGGCGGTTACCGAGGCCTCGGAGGACGACGGGCTGCCGGAGTCCGCAGCGTTGGCCGACGCTGTTGCGCTCAGCAGACAACCGGTGAGCGCGAGGGTGGACAGGGTTGCTGCCAGGGCGGTCTTGGGGCGGGCGAGCTTGGGACGGTGCATGGTGGTGCTCCTCCAGGGATGGAAGGGGTTTCTGGATGTGTCTCGGCGTGCCTGGGCCTGCCTGGGCGTGCCTGGGCGCGTCTCGGAATGCTTCGGAACGCCTCGGAATGTCTGGTGTGGATGGACCTGGCCGCTCCGGCCTCGTAGGAGGCGGGTGGCCGTGTCGCAGAACGTAGAAGCGTTTTTTGTGGGGAGCTTGTGAGCCGCCGCCGCACGGTGCGTTGGACGTTCTCCGTCCGTACGGAGAGGGGACGGGACGTCGTGGGCACAGGGAATCCACAAGGATTGTCCTTACGGTCGGGGTCAGTTGAGCTCAGTGAGGGTGGACATGGACGTCAGCGACGGCCATGTCCACCGACCTCGAACTGTGCACCGAACCTCGAACCCGGGAGAGACAGTGGACTGCGGTGGTTTCCTCGTGCCGGACGAGCCCTCCCCTCCGGGCAGCACCTCCCTCCTTACGCCCCTTGGGCCCCGTGACGTGCGACTGCCGCTGAGCGGCTGGCTGTTGCGCGTCGGGCGCGGCTCCGAGGGGCGGCCGGCACTGGAGGTGCACAGCGGGGCCGGACTGATCGATGTGTCCGTCGTGAGCAGGCTCTGTGTCTCCCTGCTCCGGGGTGGCCGGTACGGCGGACGGGCGGGGACGCACTGGACACTGGCGTGGGGGCAGTTGCCACCCGGTGCCGATGTCGTCGAGGCACAGTTCCGGGGGTGGCGGCGCAGCCGGTGCGTTCAGGCGCTTACGGTGGCCGATGCCTTCTGGGTGGCCGAGGTCGGTGGCCGGTTCCGGTCGGTGAGGTGCTCCGCTGGGGCGCTCCGGGCGACCACGCGGGTGGTCAAGGAGACCCCGCCTCGTGCGGGGTGACGGGTCAGGCTCCGGTCTCCAGCTCGTGAGACGTCATGGCCTGGCGAGACATCACGGCCTCGTGAGGGGCATCGGCCTCGGGTCGGCCCTCGGCCTGGACTTCGCTCAACCACGCCCTGCGCAACGGCAGTTGGAGGGTGCGGGTGTCGGCCGCCGCGTCGCCGTGCCGTGGCAGGTGGATCTCGAAGCGGACGCCGGTTCCCATCGGTCGGTCGGTTCCCATCGGGCGGTCGGCTTCCGTCGGTCGGTCGGCTTCCGTCGGTCGGTCGGCTTCCGTCGGTCGGTCGGCTTCCGGTGGATGGTCAGCGCCCAGTGGACGGTCAGCCCGCGGCGGGCGATCCAGGATGCGTACGGTGCCGCGATGCAGGGCGATCTGTTGGGCCACGAGGGTCAGCCCCAGGCCCGAGCCGGGGCTGTCGGCCCGCCGGTGGAACCGTTGGAAGACCTGCTGACGCTCTTCGGGTGCGATGCCCGGACCGTCGTCGTCCACGGTGAGCACGGCCACCGGGTCCGCCGGCCGACCGCCCGGCCGTAGTGCCACCTCGATCCGTGCCGGCCGACCCGCCCGGCTTCCGTGCACCACCGCGTTGCGGAGCAGGTTGTCGACCGCCATCCGCAGCCCTGGTTCCCAGGCGCTCAGTACCAGTCCGGGCGTGAGGCGGAAGGTCAGTCGGACGCCGGGGTGGTGCCGTTCCAGATCGGCCACCGCCGCGGCCACCAGCTCCGAGAGATCCACGACGGCGAAGGCGTCGGCCTCGACCAGGTCGCCCCGGGCCAGTGCCCTCAGCGCGATCAGCGTGTCCATCAGCCGCTGCTGTCCGGAGCGCAGATCGTCCAGGACCTCGGCGCGGTCCACCGGATCGAGGTCGGGGTGGTCGGTGAGGACGTCCAGATTGGTCTGCATGCCCATCAGCGGGGTGCGCAGTTCATGGGACGCGGTCGCGGCGAAGGCCCGGGCGGTCGCCAGTGCCTCCTGGGTCCGCGCCGCCTGCTCGTCGTACCGGGACAGCACGGTCTGCAGGGTGCGCGCCAGGTCGTCCACCTCGGCGATCCGCGACGGGGCGTGGTCCAGGCGCGCCGCGCTGGTGCCGGGATCCAGGCCGCCGGCCCGGCGCTGCAGCCGGCGCAGCGGGCGAGTGGCGCGTTCGGCGATGGCCCAGGAGAGCAACCCGGCCAGCGGGGCGGCGATCAGCGCCACCACCAGGATGCGGCGCTGTACGGCGGCGACCTCCGCGGTGGCGGCCGATCCGCGGGAGAACACCCACAGGGTGCCGTACGGGCCCTTTCGGGCGTTCGCGCCGCCCACCTCCACCGACAGCGCCCGCCAGGCGTGGCCGCGGGCCCGTACGGTCACCGGGTCGGGTGCGGCGGCCGGCAACGACGCGAAGGCGGTCGGACGGGGACCGGCCTCGGCCACCACCCGGTACTCCTGCCGGCCGTCCGTGATCTCGTTGCGGCCGGGCACGGTCGCATCGCCCCCGCCGCTCCCGCCTATTGCCGATCCGCTCTCGCCCGTTGCCGATCCGCTCCCGGTCGGCGCCGATCCGCTCCCGGCCGCCGTCGACCCGCCCCCGGCCGCCGTCGACCCGCCTCCTGCCGCGAGGAGACGTACCCCGACATCGAGGCCCGCGTCGAGCAGCTGTCGTTCCCGGTTCGCCGCCTTCCGTGGCTGTCCGCTGTCCTCGATCCGCAGCAGTCCCCTGGCCAACGGGAGCATCACGGCGGCCCGTTCGCGTAGATGGGCGTCCTGCTCGGCATGCACGTCGCGGGCCACCAGGCGCAGCAACAGTGCCCCGGAGCCCAGCACCAGCAGGGGCATGGCGAGGCCCATGACCAGGGCGATCCGGGTGGTGAGCCTCATCGCGCGGTGTCCGTTCCGGATGCCCGCAGGACGAAACCGACTCCGCGGACCGTGTGGACGAGGCGCGGTCGGCCGCCAGCTTCCGTCTTGCGCCGGAGGTAGCTGACGAACGTGTCGACGGCGTCGGTGCGCACGTCGAAGTCATAGCCCCAGACCCGGTCCAGGAGCTGGTCGCGGGTGAGCACGACGCCCGCGTTGCGGGCGAGCACCTCCAGCAGCTCGAACTCCCGCCGGGTGAGCCCGACCGCCACTCCCCCGTACGTCACCTCGCGTGCGGCCGTGTCGAGGACCAGGTCACCGACTCGTACGACGTCCCTGTCTGCGGACGGGCGGCGACGGAGCAGGGCCTGCAGCCGCAGGACCAGTTCCTTCAGGGCGAAGGGTTTGACGAGGTAGTCATCGGCCCCGGCCTGGAGGCCGGCTACCCGGTCGGCCACCTCGTCCAGTGCGGACAGCATCAGCACCGGCACCTCGTCCCCGTCGGCCCGCAGCGTCCGGCACACCTCGATGCCGCTGGTCCCCGGCAGGGACACATCGAGGACGATCACGTCCGGTGGTGTCTCCGCCAGTTCGGCGAGCGCGCCGGGACCGTCCTCGGCCAGCGCGACGGCGAAGCCGTTCAGCCGCAGGCCGCGCCCGAGGGACCGCAGGATCATCGCGTCGTCGTCGACGACCAGGACTCGGTCGAGGCGCTTGGCCGCGCACATGCAGGCTCCACTCTCATCTCATCGGGCTCATCTCATCGGGCATCGTCGGGCGGCTCGGCTCATCCGCTCGCGCCGCAATTGCCGCAGCACCATTGGCCGTCCGGCCCCTGGACCACCGCGCCGCCGCATCGTGTGCAGTTCACTGTCCACGCCGTTCCGGTTCCCCGCTCCCACCAGCGGCGGCATCCGTGCAAGGTAGCCGCATCGCGAAGGGAGAAGGTAGGGCGCAAACTTGTGGGTTTCCTGTGGAACCCACTCAACGGCGGCGGGGCCACGAGGATTGCCGTCGCCCGCTTGAAGTGCCACGGAGTCGTCCGAAGCACCACGGGGTCTAGGGCCGGCGACCCCAGGCGGAGATCATCGGGGAGGTGGCGAGATCGAGGCGACCCGCGGCGATGTTGGCGAGGTGGCGCTCGATCTCCTCGTCCGTGGCGAGGCCGGCGGCGATGAGCTTGTCCCGCACCTGGTGGACGGTGGCCGCCTCAAGGACGTCGCACGCGGGCGAGGCGATCGGGAAGTAGGCATCGGCCTCGACATCGACGAGGCCGGCCTCGCGGAGCAGCCGCGGCAGCTTGCGTCCGTAGGCGAGGTCGGCGCCGCGCTGCTGCAGGAGCTCACGGAAGCCGCGGCGCAGCCGGTTGGCCAGCTCCTGCTCGGGGCCGTATGCGTCGGGGCAGATCAGCGGCTGCAGCGTGGGATCGGCGTCCTCGATCAGCAGCCATCCGCCGGGACGCAGGGCCCGGAACATGGCGCGCAGCGCGGCATCGCGGTCGGGGACATGGACGAGGACGAGGCGGGCGTGGATCAGGTCGAAGGGACCGGCCGGGGGTTCGTCGCGGGCGACATCGTGACGGAGCACCTCGACGCCCGCGACGCCCTCGGCGGCCGTCTTGGTCCAGGAGACGTCGATGTCGGTGGCCAGTACGCGACCCCGGGGTCCGACGCGCTCGGCGAGCCAGGCGGAGACGGTCGGCCCACCGGCGCCGACCTCCCAGCACCGCCACCCCTCGTCGATCCCGACCGTCTCGAAGTGCCGGAACGTCGAGGCGTCGAAGAGGGCCGCCAGTGCGTCGAATCGGGTACCCGCCTCGGCCTGACGGTTGTCCAGGAGGTACCCCTTGCCCTGATCCTGAGCCTGAGCCTGCACTTGGTCCTGCCCCTGCCCCTGCGCCTGGTCCTGGTCCTGGTCCTGCTCCTGGTCCATGGGCCGATCATGCCATGGGTGAACGGTTGCGCTTTTACGGGGGAATCGCGGTGCGGCGGTGCATATCACCCCAGGTCGATGTGCGTCCCGACGGACCGTTCCCGGGCGGCTTGGACGACGAGGGCCGCGGCTGCGGCGTCCTGGACGGCCACGCCGACGGACTTGTAGAGCGTGATCTGGTCGGGGGCGGTGCGGCCGGGTCGGCTTCCGGTGAGGAGTTCGCCGAGTTCGGCGTGCACATGGTCTGCGGTGATGACGCCGTCGCGGATCGGGTGGAGCAGGTCGTTGCTGCCGGCGGGGAACGGGGCCAGGGCCGCCTGCCGCGATTCGACGCAGACCAGGGCTTCGGCGATGGTGGCGTCGTCGACCTCGCGGCCTGCGGGGTTGAAGCCGACCGAGGTGATGTGCACGCCCGGGGTCAGCCAGGGGCGGCGGACGACGGGGTCGCCGGCGTGGGTGGTGGCCGCGGCGATGTCCGCACCGTCGAGCGCCTGCGCGTAGGTGGCCACCGCCTCGGCGGGGATGCCGAGTTCGGCCGACAGTGCGGCGGCGAGGGCGGTGGCGTGGGCCTGGCTACGGCCGGCCACCCGGATGCGGCGGATGGGGCGGACCCGGCACATCGCCCGGGCGTGGGACCGGGCCTGGGCTCCGGTGCCCAATACGGCGAGCACCGATGCGTCCTCACGGGCGAGCAGTCGCGCCGAGAGTGCCGAGCAGGCGGCGGTCCGCGCGGCGGTGATCGCCGTACCGTCCAGCAGGGCAGTGGGCTCGCCGGTGTCCGGGTCGAAGGCGACGATGAGCGCCTGGTGGGTCGGCAACGGCGTACCGGCGTTGCGTGGGAAGACGGAGACCAGTTTGCTGGTCAGCGCCCCGGCGGAGGGCACATAGCCCGGCATCGCGGCGACGAAGCCCGCGCGCTCCGGAACCGTCACCGCCACCCGGTCCGGTGCGGAGGCCCGGCCGGCGCTGAGGTCGGTCATCGCCGACGCCAGCGCCTCGATCAGCGCCTCCATGTCGAGCAGCGTCTCCACGTCCGTACGCCCCACCACCAGCATCCGGTTCGACCTCCGATCACGACGTATGAGCAGGTATCACCCCGTCGGCCGGCACGGCACCGGTCGCGGAGTTCGACCGTAGCGCCGGCTGCGGGAGGGCGGGCCGCGCGCCCCGCCATCCCCAGTGCGCAGGGCCGCGCAGTCCGCCGTGGTGTGACCGGTGGAGCGGGGCGGTCGGTGACAGGCGGCAGGGGACGTTGCTCACGGGCGGCGGAGGACGGTCGGTGACGTTCGTGCGCGGACGGTGACGGCCGGCCGTGCCGAGGCGCGCAGACGGGCGCACCCTGGAGATATGGTCCGCGCCAATGAGGAGGTCGAGGCGCTGCTGCAGGAGTACGCCGACCTCATCGCGATCAGTGGTGGCGACGCCTTCAAGGCCCGTGCCTACGAGAAGGCGGCCCGCGCCGTCGGCGGCTACCCCGTCGACGTCACCCAGCTCGATGTGCCGGGGCTGCGGGAGATTCCGCACGTCGGCGCCTCGATCGCCGAGAAGATCGTCGAGTATCTGCGGTCCGGGCGGGTGGCGACCATCGAGGAGACCCGGGCGTCGGTCCCGGCCGGTGTGCGGGAGTTGATCAGTATCCCCACCCTGGGGCCGCGGAAGGCGATGGTCCTCTACGAGGTGCTGGGCATCACCTCGGTGGACCAGCTGCTCGACGCCGTCCATGAGGAGCGGCTGCGGGAGCTGAAGGGGTTCGGTGAGAAGACCGAGGAGAACATCCTGCACGGCATCTCGCTGATGCAGAAGGCCGGGGAGGGCCGGATCCTGCTGGGCGCCGCCATGGAGCTGGCGGAGCAGATCGTCGCCGAGCTGTCAGGGATCCGTGGGTGCAAGCGGTGCACGTACGCGGGGTCGCTGCGCCGGATGAGGGAGACGATCGGGGACATCGACATCCTGGTGGCGGCGGAGCGCTCCGCGCCGTTCATGGCGGCGCTCACCGAGCTTCCGTACACGGCCGAGGTGATCGCCCACGGGGAGAAGAAGACGTCCATCCGCACCACCAAGGGGCTGCAGGTGGACCTGCGGGTCTTGCCGCCGGTGTCCTGGGGTGCGGGGCTGCAGTACTTCACCGGGTCCAAGGCGCACAACATCCGCACCCGGGCGATCGCGGTGCGCCACAAGCTCAAGTTGTCCGAGTACGGGCTGTTCCACGCCAAGAGCGGCGAGATGATCACCTCGGAGACGGAGGAGGGGATCTACGACCGGCTGGGGCTGCCGTGGATCCCGCCGACGCTGCGGGAGGACCGCGGCGAGGTCGCGGCCGGACTGCGGGGAGAGCTGCCCGACCTCGTCACCGAGCGGGACATCCGGGGCGATCTGCACACCCATACCGACCTCACCGACGGGCTCTCTTCCCTGGACGACATGGTCGAAGCGGCCGCCGAACGCGGTTATGCCTATTACGCCATCACCGATCACGCCCCGAATCTCTATATGCAGCGCATGACGGACGAGAAGATGCTTGCGCAGCGGGAGGAGGTGCGTGCGCTGGACCGCCGGTACCACGGTATGCGACTGCTGCACGGCACCGAACTCAATATCGGCCCGGAGGGCGAGGTCGACTGGCCGGACGAATTCCTGGCCGGTTTCGACCTCTGTGTGGCCTCCGTCCACTCGCACTTCAACCAGAGCCGGCAGGCCCTCACCCGGCGTCTGATCCGGGCCTGTGAGAATCCGTATGTGGCGGTGATCGGTCACCCCACGACGCGTCGGATCGGTAAACGCCCGGGAATCGACGCCGATTTCGACGCGGTCTTCGCGGCCTGCGCCAGGACGGGCACCGCACTGGAGATCAATGCCCATCCCGAACGCCTCGACCTGTGCGACGAGGACATCCTGCGCGCCAAACGCCACGGCGTGAAGTTCGCGGTGAATTCGGATGCGCACTCCACCACGCATCTGCCGTATCTGCGGTACGGGGTGGGCACGGCGCAGCGCGGCTGGCTCACGAAGGACGACGTCATCAACACCTGGCCGCTGACGAAGCTCCGGCGCTTTCTGCGGAAAGGCGGTTCACCGCGCTGAGGACGGCCTGCAGGGTGGCGGTGGCGGAATCGGGAGCGACCGCGGCGCCCCAGGCGGAGCGCTGGTGGTGGTCGAGGCGGGCGTAGGCGGCGAACCGTGGGGCCTGGTCGCCGTCCGGTGGGAGGGGGTGCTGGGCGAGGTCCCCGAGTACGAGGGCGGTGGGGTCGAGGGCCGCCGGGTGCGGGACGGTGGTGAGGCCGTGGAGGAGTGCGTCGGCCAGTGCCGTGCCGGTGCCGTGCAGCGTCCATGTGTCGTCGGTGTCGGTCAGCAGGGTGCAGGTGAGCGACCGGGTCGCGCCGTCGTCGGAGCGCTGCGCGGAGTGGTCCAGGAGTGCGAGGGGTCGGGTGGCTTCCAGGTAGGTGCGGCGGAACGCCGACCAGACTTCGTCGGCGGACAGCTCCCCCTCCGTTCCGTCGGTGTGCTCCTGGATGATGTGGGCGAATTCCGCCTGGAGCGGGCGCGGCAGGTCCAGGTGGTACGCGGTTTTCAGCAGGTAGGCCGAACCGGCCTTTCCGGACTGGGAATTGACCCGGATCACCGCTTCGTAATCACGGCCGATGTCCTTGGGGTCGATCGGGAGGTACGGCACGGCCCAGGACAGCCGGTCGAGGGGGGTGCCGGTGGTGGCGGCCCGGCGTTCCAGGGCCTCGAAGCCCTTCTTGATGGCGTCCTGGTGGGAGCCGGAGAAGGCGGTGTGGACGAGTTCACCGCCGTACGGGTGGCGGGGGTGCACCGGCAGCCGGTTGCAGTATTCGACCGTGGCGGCGATCTCGGCGAGGTCCGAGTAGTCGATCATCGGGTCGACGCCTTGGGTGAAGAGGTTGAGTCCGAGGGTGACGAGATCGACGTTTCCGGTGCGCTCGCCATTGCCGAAGAGGCAGCCCTCGATGCGTTCCGCACCGGCCATACAGGCGAGTTCGGCGGCGGCGACGGCGGTGCCGCGGTCATTGTGCGGGTGGATGGAGAGGATGAGGGAATCCCGCCGGTCGAGGTGCCGGTGCATCCATTCGATCTGGTCGGCGTAGATGTTCGGGGTCGACATCTCGACGGTGGCGGGGAGGTTGAGGATCATCGGGTGATCCGGGCTCGGGTCCCATACGTCGGCGACCGCGTGGCTGATCTCCAGTGCGAAGTCCAGCTCGGTGCCGGTGAAGGACTCCGGTGTGTATTCGTAGCGGATGCCGGGGTTTCCCAGGTCCTCGGTGAGCTTCTTGCAGAGCCGGGTGCTGCGTACCGCCAGGTCCTTGATCTGGGCGCGGTCCATCCCGAACACCACCTCCCGCTGCAGGCAGGAAGTGGAGTTGTAGAGATGGGCTATCGCGTGGCGGGCGCCGGCCAGGGACGCGAAGGTGCGGTGGATGAGTTCCTCGCGGGCCGGCATGATGACCTGGATCGCGACATCGTCCGGTATCAGGTCCTCTTCGATCAGCAGCCGGATGAAGTCGAAGTCGGTCTTGCTGGCCGCCGGGAATCCGACCTCGATCTCCTTGAATCCCATACGTACTTGAAGTTCGAAGAGTTTCCGCTTGCGGGCGAGGTCCATGGGGACGGCCAGCGCCTGATTGCCGTCCCGTAGGTCCACCGCACACCATTGCGGGGCCCGGGTGAGGGACGCGGCGGGCCAGGTCCGGTCCGGGAGGTCGACCCGCGGATATGCGGTGTATCTCTCCGTGGGCATGCCCGAGGGCTGTTGCCGGGGCTGACCGGAGACAGGGAGGGAAGCAGGCATCAGATTCTCCTCATTCCGAGCCGGCCTCGACGGGGACCGGGGCCGCGTCATTACGGGCGCCGCCCCAGCGGTGCCCGGTCTCGTGGTGGATGTGCCAGATGTCGTCCTCGGTCAGCAGGACGGAGACGACGTCGGGAAAGGCTTCCTCGAAATAGATGTAGGGCTTTCGGTTGTCGATGCGCGGGGAGTGGTAGTCGAGCCGGTCCTGCATGCCGTGGGCCCGGGTGACGGGTGTCGCGGGGTGATAGGTGAGGATGTTGGGGCTGGCCAGGTCGATCAGCTTGTCGTCGATGAGCCGGCCGACCTCGTGGATGGTCTCGTCGATGCTCGACCGGGTTTCGCCGTCCAGGCCGAAGAGGACGGAGGTGCCCAATTGCAGGCCGTGCGCCTTGACCAGCGCGGCGGCCTCCCTGACCTTTTCCCGCCAGGGTTTGCGCTCGTCCCGGCGGAGGTTCTTGTGGATATGGGTCATGACCTGTGTCGACATGCTTTCGATGCCGATGTAGACGTAACTGCAGCCGGCTTCCTTCATCTTCCGCAGGATGGTGTGGGATTCCTCCGCGGAATGGAGGGCGACGAGGGTGTCGACGGTCAGCTGTGCGCCCCATTGGAGGCCCTGCAGCCGCTCGACGTCGTCGTCGTGGGTGAGGAAGTGTCGGTAACGGGCGTCGAGTTCGGTGGGCGGGGTGCGGCGTATCCGGCTGAGCTCTTCGCAGAAATCGCCGATGTCGCGGTAGCGGCCGCTCCAGAAGACCGAGTCGTCGAAGAAGAGCGATTCGGCGCCGTAGCCGACGTATTCGCAGACCCGCTGGACCGCCGTGCCGACCGCATCCGCCTTGAAGCGTTTCAGGCCGTTGCTCAACTGGGCCGATTCGGAGCAGAAGTTGCAGCGGTAGGGGCAGGCGTTGGACACCATGAAGTGGGCGGTGCGCAGCACTTCACCGGTGTCCGGGTGGGTGAAGATCGGGAAGCGGGAGCGGATGGCGAAGGCCTCGTACGGCGACGGGAGGGTGGCCAGGTCGAGCGCCCCGCCGCGCAGGGGTACCGCGTCGAGGGTGTCGCCCTCGGCCAGGACGACGAGGGAGCTGCCGGCTCCGGGCCCCTCCTCGGCGAGCAGTCCCTGCAGACAGGGCAGCACCTGGTCGCGGTCGACCCGGCGCCGGTCGAGGTCGGTGGCCAGCGCGAGGGCCCGCATCAGCAGGTCAACGGCGTGGTACGCCTCGCCGCTGATCACCGCGTCGACCACCCGGGGCACCTTCCCCTCCTGCATGACGGCCAGCGGGCTACTGGGTTTGAGCAGCAGCGCCTGGCCGTCGGGGGTGGCGGTGGTGGTCTCGTCGACGTGCCGGCCGCCGAGGATCACGAAGGTGTCCGGGACCTCGCGCTTGGCCAGTTCCGCGATCTGCAGCGCGTAGCGGTGGGCGGGTGACACGGCGCTGATGAGGACGACCCGGGGCCGGACCTCGCGCAGCAGCCGCACCCAGAGGGCGCGGGCCGTGTCGTCCCACACCCGGGGGTCGAACACGGTCCGGTCGGTGTTCGGGGCCGTCCCGTAGGCGCGGTATCCGTCGTCGCCGGCGGAGAGCCGGTATTTCCTGGAGGGGAACCGGGTCCACTCGGGTGCGAGATCGGTGTAGTGCACGGCGTCCGCCAGCGGGCCGGCATCGGCCACCGCCCGGTGCACCGCGAGGCTCAGTGCCGTATAGAGGCACATCGGGTCGCCCGGGTAGGTGATTTCACCTTCGGACTGGGTCATGACGGGTGCGAGTACGGACAGCACCGGGAAATAGCGGGTTTCCGCCCGGCCGTCGGCCAGATACTCGGCCAGGCGTTTTCTGCGGGTGCGCCGTCGTTCCTGGAAGGCATCGGGGTCGGTCACGTCCCCGGCCCGGTGCAGCCGTACGGTGCCGTTCCCGGAATACACCTTTTCCATGGCGTGCGTGGCCATCAGCCCTCCGGATTGCCGATTTCTTCCGGGTCTCGGCCCGGAACGCGGACATCGGTGACGCAAGGGATCCGGTGGGACGCCACAGAAAGAGCAGGTGGCATTATGGCGATGGTGGCCGGGACGTTCTTCGCGTGGACCGCTCGAACTCCCGGGAAAGTCCCCCGACTTTGTCCCCCGTGATCTTTCCGAACTCTACTAGTCCCGGCCCGGCGCGCGTCAACGACAAAGAAAAACTGTCCACATTGTCGTTTTCGGCCCGGGCGCCCCGGTCCGGAGTTTCATTCCCGGTGATGCCGGCGCAGCGCGGTGTCCATGCGCTCCAGGGTCTCTTCGAGGATCTGCGCTGACGTGCCGAAATTGAGCCGGACGAATCCCTCGCCGTCGGATCCGAAGGCCGGCCCGGAGAAGAGCAGCACCTTGGCCCGGTCGCGGAAGAACGGCATCGGGTCGGCGCCGAGCCCGAGTTGCCGGCAGTCGAGCCAGGCCAGGAAGGTGGCCTCCGGGGTGCGGCAGCGGACCCCGTGGGGCAGCCGCTCGGCCAGCCGCCGGCGGTTGCGGTCCAGGACGGCCAGCACGTCGTCCAGCCAGTCGTCACCCGCCGTCCAGGCGGCCTTCAGCGCCTCGACCGCCAGCACCCCCACCTGACCGAAGAGCAGCCCGCGCCGGGCGTCGACGGCCTCGCGCACGGCCCGCGGCCCGATGTGGGCCAGTGCGCAGCGGATCCCGGCGAGGTTGAACGCCTTGCTGCCCGAGGTGAGGGTGACGGTGCGGGCGGCGATCTCCGGCCCGAGCGAAGCGAAGGGGAGGTGCCGGTGCGGGGCGTGGGTCAGGTCCGCGTGCACCTCGTCGGAGATGACCAGCAGATCGCGCCGGAGGACCAGCTCGGCGAGCGCCTCCAGTTCGTCCCGGCGGAAGACCCGGCCGGTGGGGTTGTGCGGGTTCACCAGGAAGAGCACCCGGCAGCGCCCCAAGTCCCCGTCCGCGGCGGCGTGTTCCATGCGTGCCTGGTCGAACGCCCAGCCGTCCGGGCCCTCTTCGACGGGCACGGTCAGCGGTCGGCGGCCGATCTTCTCGATGACGTCGACGAACGGCGGACAGGCCGGGGTGTGCAGCAGCACGGCGTCGCCCGGATCGGTGGCGACCTGCAGTGTCGCCAGCATGGCCTGGTTGATGTCGGTGAACATCCGTGCGTGGGTCGGTTCGGGCCGGTGGCCGTACCTGCGGTGCGTCCGGGCGGCGAACACCTCCCCGAGCGGGCCGCCGTGGCTCTCGTCGAACCACGTCGGGTAGCCGAGATCGCCGTCCGCGCGGCGGATCAGTGCCTCGCGGATGGCGGGCGCTACGGGGAAGTCCATGTCGGCGACCCAGGAGGACAGCATGCCCTCGCCGGCGGTGGCCCATTTCTCGCCGTCCCGTTGGGCGAGGTGGTGCAGCTCGACGGCGTCGAGCGCGGCCGGCGAAATGTCGGTGCTCATACGGCTGATCCCCCTGCGGTCGGACGACACGGCGTCGTGCGGCCGGTCGGTTGCCGCGCGACAGGGAGACGGCGACGGATTTCCCCGAGTACGTCCTCGTCGAGGCCCCCTTGGGGAGTACATGATTATGCAGCAGGCACGGACCGGGGTATGTGACGCCCGCCACATTGTGGCGGTCAGCGTGGCCGGTTAATGTCGCCAACAGCCGGGCGCGCAGCCCGGATTGGCCACTGAGCGGGGACAGTTCCCGGACTCGGAGGTTCCCGACCCGGCATCGGTGCGCAGCTGCGCCCCACCGATTGCCCGCCGCCGAAATTTACCTGCGAAGTCGAGAAACTCCGAGACAGGAGACGGTAATTGTCCTTCCATGCCGCCCAACTCCCCACGGACCGGCCTCGTGGCGTCGATGCGCCGGCGGGTACGGCAGTGGTGCGCCAGGAGATTCCCGGGCTGTACGACGACGCGGTCGGCGCGCTGGCCGCCTCGTGCGCGACCACCCCGGAGAATGTGCTCCTCGCCGGATTCGCCGCCCTGGTCCACCGCTATTCCGGGCAGAACCAGGTCGAGTTCCGGGTCGGCCGGGAAGGCGGCAAGGAGGCGTTGCTGCGCTTCTCCGTCACCGGCGGGAGCACCCTGCGCGGGCTGGCGGGTGAGGCCGGCGCGGTGGCGCACCCCGGGGCGGAGCCGGCCGCTATCGCCGTACGCATCGGCGCACCCCCGGCGGACGGCGCCCCCCGGCCGTACGAGGCCGAACTCGCCCTGCCGACGGCGGACGCGGGGTCCCGGTGGGCCGCCCTCCACTTCGACGACCGGCTCTTCGCCCCCGCGACGGCACAGCGGATGCTCCACCACTACGGGCAGCTGCTCACCGACGGCGTGCACCACCCGGACCGGCCGCTGGAGCGGCTCACCCTGCTCACCGAGGCCGAGCAGCGGCGCGTCCTGCTGGAGTGGAACGACACCGCCGTGTCGCTGCCCCATGCGGGTGCCTGTCTGCACGAGGTGTTCGAGGAGCGGGCCCGGCAGGCGCCCGAGGCCGTCGCCGTGGTCCAGGGCACGGTCCGCCGGACGTTCCGGGAGATCGATGCCGCGGCCAATCAGCTGGCCCGCCATCTGCGGGAGCTGGGTGTCGGCCCGGACGACCGCGTCGGCCTCTATCTCGACCACTCGCCCGATCTGCTCGTGGCCATGCTGGGGGTGCTCAAGGCCGGTGGGGCCTATGTGCCGCTGGATCCGGGGTATCCGCGGGCCAGGGTCCGCACCATGGTCTCCGGTGCGTCGTGCGTGGCCCTGATCAGCCGGACCGCGCTCGCCGACGCGCTGGGCGACGACCAAGTCCCCGTGGCGCAGGGTCACTTGATCCTGCTGGACCGCGACGGGGCGGCCCTGTCCGGCCGGCCGGCGGACGACCTGGAGCCCGTGGCCGGCCCGGACAACCTCTGCTACGTCATCCACACCTCGGGCTCCACGGGGCGGCCCAAGCCGATCGCGCTGCGCCACCGCGGTGTGCTCAACAACATCGCGGACCTCAACACCCGCTTCGGTGTGGGGCCCGGTGACAGCGTGCTGGGGCTGTCCTCGCCGAGCTTCGACATGTCGGTCTACGAGTTCCTCGGCATGACCGCGGCCGGCGGCACCCTCGTGCTCCCGGCGCCGGGCCGCGCCAAGGAGCCCGCGCACTGGGCCGAACTGGCCGCGGAGCACGGCGTGACCGTCTGGAACACCGCCCCGGCCCTGCTGGAACTGGTCCTGGACCACCTCGACGCGACCGCTACGGACCGCCCGGCACCGCTGGGCTCGCTGCGGCTGATCATGCTCGCCGGGGACTGGATCCCGGTGAAGATGCCCGACCGCACACGGGAGTTCGCGCCGGACGCCCGGTTCGTCTCGCTCGGCGGGGCCACCGAGGCCTCGATCTATTCGACGCTCTACGAGGTCGAGGCCACCGACCCCGGCTGGACCAGCATTCCGTACGGGCGGCCGATGGCGAATCAGCGGACCTACGTCCTGGACGAGGCGCTGCAGCCCGTTCCGCCGGGGGTGACCGGTGAGTTGTACCTGGCGGGCGACGGTCTGGCCGTGGGCTATCTGGACCTGCCGGAGCTCACCGCCGAACGGTTCCTGCACTGGTCCTACGGTCCGGTGTCCGGCGAGCGGCTGTACCGCACCGGCGACCTGGCCCGGTGCGACGCCGACGGGCTGATCGAGCTGCTCGGCCGCACCGACCTCCAGGTCAAGATCCACGGACTGCGGGTGGAGCTGACGGAGATCGAGTCCGTGCTGCGCGACCATCCCGGGGTCAAGGAAGCGGCGGTGGCGGCGCAGCCCGACGCCACCGGCGCACCGGTCCTGGTCGGCTACGTCGTCCCGCGCGAGGGCGAGGTCCTCGATCCGGAGGAGATACGGGACCGTCTGGCGGCCCGGCTGCCGGCCCATATGGTCCCCGGCACGGTCCTGGTGCTGCCCGCCATGCCGCTGAGCCCGAACGGCAAGCTGGACCGCAAGGCGCTGCCGGCGGCACCGGCACCGCACGACGGGGGCCGGGACGGCGCCGTACCGGCGGACGCGGCCCCGCGCGGCCCCTGGGAGGAGCGCATCGCCGCGGCCTGGCGCGAGGTGCTGGGGGTCGAGGCGATCGGGCGGGACGACGACTTCTTCCGGCTGGGCGGCGACTCGATGAAGGCCTTGCGCAGCATGACGCAGGTCCCCGAGATCACCTTGGTGGACCTCTACCGCCATTCGACGCTGCGGCTGCTGGCCGCCCATCTCCAGGCCACGGCCGGTGCGCCCGGGGCCGCGGAGCGGTCACCCGGGCCCGACGCCGCGGAGTAGCGGGAGTCCTTCGTGGGTCAGCCGGCGGCCGTGCAGCGCACCGGCAGCCGGCTGACCCCGGTCAGGAAGCTGGACCGGAGCCGTTCGACCGGACCGGACAGCTCCAGTTCGCCCACCTGGTGGCGCAACTCCTCCAGCATGACCCGGAGTTCGACCCTGGCCAGCGGGCCGCCGAGGCAGAAGTGCGGGCCGTGGCCGAGGGTGAGGTGCCGGTTGGGGGTGCGGGCCACGTCGAAGCGGTAGGGGTCCGGGAAGACGTCCTCGTCGCGGTTGGCGGAGGTGTTCCAGAGGGTGACGATGTCGCCCGCCTCGATGGCGCAGCCGCGCAGCGTGAGGTCCGTGGTGGCGGTCCGGCCGAGGTGGGTGACCGGTGTGGTCCAGCGCAGCACCTCCTCGACGGCGGAGTCGAGCAGGCCCTCGTCCTGGCGCAGACGCTGCCACTGCTCGGGGTGCTCGATCAGGGCCAGCACCGCGCCGGCGGAGGACAGCCGGGTGGTCTCGTCGCCGCCGATGATGATGTTGTAGCAGTTCAGCAGTACTTCGGCGTCGCTCAGCGGCTTGCCGCCGGCCTCGCCGTTGGCCAGCAGGCTGACCACGTCCTCGCCCGGGAACTCCCGCCGGGCGGGCAGCAGTCCGGCGTAGTAGAGCAGGATGTCCTCCTGCGCGTCGGCCGCGGCCTCGGCGGCCTCGGGGGTGCCGTCGTCGCCCATCGCCGCCATCGTCAGATCGAGCATCAGGGTGCGGTCGGCGGGCGGTACGTCGAGCAGTTCGCAGATGGCCATCAGCGGGATCTGCGCGGCGACATCGGCGACGAAGTCGCCGCCGCCCGCGTCCACGAGGGCCGCCACCAGGCCCTTCGTGGCCGCCCGGACGCTGTCGGCGATCCGGGCCATGGCCCGGGCGGAGAACGCGCCCTGCAGCACCTTGCGCACCGCGGAGTGCCGGGGCGGGTCGGTGACCACCAGCATCCGGCCGCCGGCCGAGTCGCCCCCGGTGAGCAGGGTGCCGAGCATGTTGCCCTGTTCGGAGCTGAGCCGGACGGTGTCGCGGTAGACCGCGGCGAGGTCCTGGTAGCGGGTGATCACCCAGAAGCCGGGGCGGTCGCCGTCGGCCTCGCACCAGGCGACCGGGTGGGCGTCCCGCAGGGTGCGCCAGGCGTCGCAGGCGTCGGGGTCGGGGTGGACCGCGGGGTCGATGAGGGCGAACGGGATGGTGTGGCGCGGTGCGGTCATGCGGGTTCCCCGTCCGGGTTGCTGGTCACATGGGCTCCTGTGGGGTGGTCGGCGGCACGGCCCGTCACTCGGGGCGGGGCAGCGTCCGCAGGCGTGCGGCGAGGACGGCACCGATCTCGGCCAGCGGCTCGGGGGCGAGCATGTCGCCGTGCCGGCAGGCGACGTGGTGGTTCTCGATCCGCCCGCTGATGTACGGCGCCCAGTTGGCCGGCCGTTCGGGGTCCGGGCCCTTGTCCTCGGTCGCCTCGAAGAACAGCAGGTCCGCGTCGAGCGGCCGGGAGTGGTGGCGGCGTTGGGCGTTGACGTTGTGGGTGAAGACGGTGGCGACCGCGGACAGCCGGCCGGGCCCGAGGGTGGCCAGTGCGCTGCCGTGTTCCTTGAGGAGCCGCAGTGCCGATGCCGGGGTGAGGGAGGTCCCTTCGGGCTGTGGCAGGCCGAGCGAGTGCAGGACCTCGGCCAGCGCCCGCGGTTCGTCGTAGTCCACCGGGCGGGCGTCGGGCAGCCGGGGGTAGGCGTCGAGCAGGGCCAGCAGCGCGACCCGTTCGCCGTCCGCGCGCAGCAGCCGGGCCATTTCGTGGGCGACGATCCCGCCCATGGACCAGCCGAGGAGGTGGTAGGGGCCGTGCGGCTGCACGGTGCGCAGCCGTGCCACGTAGTCGCGGGCCATCTCCGACAGGTCTTCGGCCGGCGGCCGGGTGCCGTCGATGCCGCGGGACTGCAGGGCGTACACCGGGCGGTCGGGGTCCAGGTGCCGCAGCAGCCCGGAGTAGACCCAGCCGATGCCGACGCCGGGGTGGACGCAGAACAGCGGCTCGCGGGTGCCCTGCGGGCGCAGCGGTACGAGGACGTCCAGCGCGTCGTTCGGCCCGGTGGGCCGGTCCGGGTCCGCGAGCAGTTCGGCGATGCCGGCGACGGTGGGCGTGCGGAAGAGCGTGGCGATGCCCAGGTCGGCGCCGAGGGTGGCGCGCACCCGGCCGGCCAGGCGGAAGGCGAGCAGGGAGTGCCCGCCGCGTTCGAAGAAGCTGTCGTCGATGCCCAGCGCGCCGGCATCGGGACCTCGGTCGTCGATGCCCAGGACCTCGGCGAACAGGGCGAGCAGCTGGGCTTCCAGGGGCGTGCGCGGGGCGCGGCTCGTGCGTCCGGGGGCGGCGGCCTCGGGTTCCGGTGCGGGCAGGGCCCGCCGGTCGAGTTTGCCGTTGGGGGTGAGCGGGAGGGCGTCCAGCACGACCACCACCGGCACCATGTGGCGGGGCAGCCGGCGTTCGACGTGGCGGCGCAGGTCGAGGGCGTCGGCGGTGCCGCCGGGGGTGCGGACGGCGTAGCCGACCAGCCGCTGGTCGTCGGGGCGGTCCTCCCGTACGACGACGGCGGCCCGGTCGACCTGCGGGTGGTCGCGGAGCGCGGCCTCCACCTCGCCCAGCTCGATCCGGAAGCCGCGGAGCTTGACCTGGTCGTCGAGGCGGCCGAGGAACTCCAGGTCGCCGTCGGGGCGTCGGCGCACCAGGTCTCCGGTGCGGTACATCCGCGCGCCGGGCGCGCCGAACGGGTCGGCGACGAAGCGTGCGGCGGTCAGCGCCGGGCGGCCCAGATAGCCGGTGGCCAGGCCGGGGCCGCCGAGGTAGAGCTCACCGGGGACACCGGGCGGCACCGGGCGCAGGGCGTGGTCGAGGACGTAGCCGCGGGTGTTCCAGGAGGGCCGGCCGATGGGCGGGGCGGTGTCGAAGGGGCCGGTGCCGAGCCAGGCGGTGGCGTACACCGGTGCCTCGCTGGGGCCGTAGATGTTGGCGATCCGGGCGCCGGGGAAGGCCGCCGCGATCTCGTTGGCCATCGGGGCGCTGAGCGCTTCGCCCGCGAGCACGACGGTGCCGGCGGTCAGCTGTGGGTCGAGCCGCGGCAGGAGTCCGGCGAAGACCGACGGGACGCCGCTGACCAGGGCGGGTGCGGTGATCGGGCCGGCTGCCAGGGCTTCCGGTTCGCCCAGCGCCAGCAGATCGCGGTGGATCCGTACGGTGCCGCCGGCGGCGAGCGGTCCGAAGAGCTCGAAGACGGAGACGTCGAAGCTGACCGAGGTGGTGGCCTGCACCTGGGCCAGTCCGTCCGGGCCGAGGAATCCGGCGATCCAGGCCATCAGATCGGCCATGTTGGCGTGCGAGACGATCACGCCCTTGGGGCGGCCGGTGGAGCCGGAGGTGTAGATGAGGTAGGCCGGGTCCTCGGGGTGCAGCGGACGGGTGCGCTCGTCGTCGGTGAGGTCGGCGCCGGACCGGTCGGCGACCCGCCGCACGGTCGCCGGGTCGTCGAGGACCAGTCGCGGGGTGTCGTCGGCGGGCAGGGCGCCGGCCGTGTCGCGGGTGGTCAGCAGCAGGGCGGGCGCGGCGTCGCCGAGCAGCAGGGCGATCCGTTCCGCGGGGTAGTTGGGGTCGATGGGCAGGTAGGCGGCGCCGGCCTTGAGGACGGCGACCATGGCGACCAGCAGGTCGGCGGAGCGGGGTGCGGAGAGGGCCACGATCCGGCCGGTTTCCACGCCGTGCGCGAGGAGTTCCCGGGCCAGGCGGTTGGCCCGGGCGTTGAGCTCGGCGTAGTCCAGGACGGTGCGGCCGCTGATGACGGCGGGGGCGGCCGGCTGTGCCGCGGCCCGTTCCTCCAGCTGCAGCGGGAAGAGGCGGTCGGCGCTGCGGGGCCGGGACTCGCCGTGCCAGCGGTCGAGTTGGCGCAGCTCCTCGGTGGAGAGCAGGACGGTCCGGTCGTGGCGCCGGTGCGGGGTGGTGGCCAGGGCGGTCAGTGCGCGGCGGTAGTAGCCGCCGATCAGCCGCAGCTGTTCCTCGGTGAACTGGGCGGCGTCGTACCGCAGATGGAGGTTGACCTCGGACGAGGTGAGGTCCTGGGCGAACTCGGCACCGAACGGGATGCTGGTGTTGGTGATCCGCCGCTCGTCGAGCACCTCCAGTTCGTCGGAGCGTTCCAGGACGGATTGGTAGACGCGGAAGCGGGTGAAGTTGAAGAAGGTCTCGAACAGCTCCCGGCCGCCGAGGAGGCGGCGGATCTCGGGCATCGGGTAGCGGCGGTGGCGCTGGATGTCGATGTCGGTGCGGCCCACCGCCGCGACCAGGTCGTCCCAGCTTCCGCCGGTCAGCCGGGCGCGGAACGGCAGGGTGTTGAGGAACATGCCGAGGACCCGGTCGCCGTCCCGGTCCTCGGTGCGGCCGTTGTGGACCACGCCGGTGACGACGTCGGTGGTGCCGGTCAGCATGCCGACGACGTGGGCGTGGGCGGCGAGCAGCACGGTGCGTACGGGGACGCCGACCCGGCGGGCGCAGCGGGCCACGCCCTCGGAGACCTCGGCCGGCAGCGGTACGGGGGTGAGGCGCATGTCGGGCCGCTCGGCGGGCGGGACCAGGCGGGGCAGGGTGCCGAGGTCGCTGCCGGCCAGTTCGCCGGCCCAGAAGGTGCGGTGTTCCTCGGCGGCGATGGCCGCCCGTTCCTCGGCGATGAAGGCACCGAAGTGGGCGCGGGGCGGCTCCCGGAACGGAGTGCCGGTGCCGTCGAGCAGGCTGAGGTAGCGCTCGAACAGCTCGGTGATCAGGGAGCGTTCGCTCCAGCCGTCCAGGATGACGTGGTGTTCGGTGACCCACATCTCGAAGGTGTCGTCGGTGAGCCGCTGGAGGTGGAAGCGGATCAGCGGGGCGCGGTCCCAGGCGAACTCGCGGCGCTTCTCGTCCTCGAACCGCCGGTCCATGGCGGTCCGCTGCTCGGCGGCGGAGAGCTGCCGCAGGTCCTCGAAGGTGATCGGCGCGTCGACCCGGCGGTGCACCAGTTGGAGCGGTTCGCCGTAGGTCTCCAGGTCGAAGGAGGTCCGCAGGACCGGGTGGTCGGCGAGCAGCGACGTAAGGGCCAACCGCCAGGCGGCCTCGGACCAGCCGGCCCTGAGGTGGTAGCCGGCGACGTTGTGGTAGATCCGCTCGGCCGCGTTGAGGCCGCTGTGGTACAGCATCCCGGCCTGGAGGCGGGAGAGCGGATAGGCGTCCTCGACGTCGGCCGGCAGCAGGGCCCGGTCCGCGTCGCCGAGCAGGGACAGCGGCCGGTAGGGCGGCCGGGCGGTGCCGGGGGTGACGGGCGTGGTGTGCGGGGCCAGTTCCTGGATGGTCTGGTGCCGCAGCAGGTCCTGGAGCTGGAATTCCAGGCCGAGTTCGCGGGCCCGGCCGAGGAGGGCGATGGTACGGATCGAGTCGCCGCCGAGCAGGAAGTAGTTCTCGTCGGTGCCCACGTTGTCCTGGCCGAGCACCTCGCTCCAGACCTGGACGAGGATCTCCTCGGCGCGGTTGGCGGAGGCGGTGGCCGGGGCGCCGGCGGGGCGTTCCGGGGCGGGCAGCCGCCGCCGGTCGACCTTGCCGTTGACGGTCAGCGGGAAGCGGTCCAGCACGACGAAGGCGGCGGGGATCATATGGGCGGGCAGCAGGTCGGCCAGGTGGGCGCGTAGGTCGGCGGCGCCCAGATCGGTGCGGCCGGAGACCGCGTAGCCCACCAGGCGCCGCTCCCCCGTCCGGTCGGGTTCGGCGGTCACCAGGGCCTCGGTGACGTCCGGGTGGCCGGCCAGCGCGGCCTCGATCTCGCCGGGTTCGATCCGGAAGCCGCGGATCTTCACCTGGTCGTCGATCCGGCCGCGGTACTCCCACTCGCCGCCCGGCAGTCGGCGGGCCAGGTCGCCGGTGCGGTAGGCGCGTCCGCCGGGGAGCGTGACGAAACGGGCCGCGTCGAGTTCGGGGCGCCCCAGGTAGCCGCGCGCGAGCCCGGCGCCCCGTACGTACAGTTCGCCGGTGACGCCCTGCGGGACCGGCCGGCCCCTGCGGTCGAGCAGGTCCAGGCTCAGGTCCGGGATCGGCACGCCGATCAGGCTGCCGTCGCCGTCGGTGTCCTCCTTGCGGATCGGCCGGTAGGTGACGTGGACGGTGGTTTCGGTGATGCCGTACATGTTCACCAGCTGCGGCCCGTCGGGGTGCCGCTCCAGCCACGGGCGGAGCGCGCGCGGGTCCAGGGCCTCGCCACCGAAGATCACATAGCGCAGGGCGAGTCGCGCGTCGGCGCCGGGCGGTGCGTCCACGGCCCGCAGGGCCTCCCGTTGGAGCAGCGCGAACGCGGAGGGGGTCTGGTTGAGGACGGTGACGCCTTCGGTGCGCAGCAGTGCCAGGAAGTCCTCGGGGGCCCGGCTGACCTCGTGCGGAACGATGACGAGGCGCCCGCCGTGGGCCAGTGCGCCCCACAACTCCCAGACGGAGAAGTCGAAGGCGTACGAGTGGAACAGCGTCCAGACGTCGTCCTGGCCGAAGCCGAACCAGGGCTCGGTGGCGGTGAACAGCCGGGCGACGTTGCGGTGCGGGACGAGGGTGCCCTTGGGTTCTCCCGTGGAGCCCGAGGTGTAGATGACGTAGGCGAGGTCGTCGGGGGCGACGAGGGAGGCGAGCGGCCCGTCCGGGTGGGCGGCGATCGCCGCGGCGTCGTCGTCGAGGGAGACCAGGGCGCCGGTGAAGCCGTCCAGCCAGCCACCGGGCCGGCCCTGGACGACGACGTGGGCCAGCGCGGCGTCCCGCAGGATGTAGCCGAGCCGGGCGTCGGGGTACGCCGGGTCCAGCGGTACGTAGGCGCCGCCGGCCTTCTGGATGCCGAGGAGGGCGACGACGAGGTCCGGCGAGCGGTCGGCGGCGAGGCCGACGAGGGTTTCGGGGCCGACGCCGTGGGCCTGGAGGTGGCGGGCGAGCTGGTTGGCGCGGCGGTCGAGCTCGCCGTAGGTGAGGTGCCGGCCGCCGTGGCTGACGGCGATGGCGTCGGGCCGCTGCGCGGCGTGCCGGGCGAAGCGCTCCAGGACGGTGGTGGCCTCGGGCAGGGTGCCGGTGGTGTCGAGGGGCGTGGTGCGGCGGTCCGGGTCCTCGGCGAGGTCCGGTGCCAGCTCGTGCACCGGCCGGTCCGGGTGGCGGACGATCTCGGTGACCAACTGCCCGTAGTGCGCGGCGAATTGCTCGGTCAGCCAGTCCGGCCAGGCGCCTTCGATGTGCACCGTGCCGTCGGTGGTCACGACCAGGCGCAGGGCGTGGCCGTGCGCTGCGGGGGCCGGGTGCCGGGTGACGGTGATGCCGCCGGGGAGGTCCCAGTGGGTGGGGTGCGGGGTGTGCAGGGCGAAGCCCACCGGGAGCGGGGGCTGTTCCTGTGCGGTCCAGTCGGCCAGCGGGTCAGGCTCGGCCAGTCGCCGCAGCTGCCCGGCCAGTGCGCGGAATCCGGGGTTCGCCGAGAGCGCGGCGTGCACGGTCGTCCGGGCGGTGAACGGGCCGAGGGTACGGGCGTGTTCGGGCCCGCGCGGGTCGGGGCCGTCGGCGGCGATCAGGATGTCGTCGGCGTCGGTGTAGCGGTTCAGCAGGACGGCGAGGGCCGCGAGCAGTCCGTCGGTGAGTGTGACGCCGGCGGTGGCGCAGAGGGTTTCCAGCGCGGAGAGGGTGCCGTCGGGCAGTGCCGTCCGGTGGGTCCGGCCGGTGGTGCGGCCGGTGCTCAGGGGCAGTTCGCCGGTGGAGAGCTCCCGGTCCGGAGCGGGGATCCGGGTCGGCTCACCGGCCGGTAGCACGGCCAAGTCGGCGAACTGGCCGTCAGGAAACCGGAATTGTGGGCCGTCCGGGTCCAGCCGCGCGCGGTAGGCGGCGAGGAGGTCGTCCACCAGGAGGGTGGCGGACCGGTCGTCGGCGATGATGCGGTGGAGGGTGAGGCGCAGCCGGAGTCCGGTGTCGGCGATGCGCTGTGCCCGGGCCCGCAGCAGTGGGCCGGCTTCGAGGTCGAACGGGCGCTCCGGCCCGGGGGCTTCGGCGTCCTCGGTCAGGGTCTCCCACTGGGGCGGCAGATGGTCGGCGACCGACTGCATCAGGGTCGTGCCCTCGAAGACGAAGCGGGTGCGCAGGGCTTCGTGGTGGCGGACCACGTCCTCCAGTGCGGCGCGGAGTGCCGCGGTGTCGGGCACGCCGTCGAGGCCGAGGTCGATCACCAGGTGGTGGCGGGCGTGGTCCTCGGTCAGGGCGTGCGCGAGGTAGCGCTCCTGCTGCTGTGGCGTCGCCGCGACCGTACGGGCCGGACGCGCTTCTTCCGGTGCGGCCGCCCGGTCCGCCTGATGCGTGGTCACTGGTCATCGGCCCTTCTGTCACCGGTGTGCTATCGGGATCGTTCGGTTCGCCGGCGCCAGCCGTGCAGGGCCTGGGTCCGGGCGGCAGCGCGCACCGCGGGCCGGGACCGTTCCGGGGCTCCCCCGCCCTCGCCGCCGGCCGCGTCGACATGGCGGGCGATGGCGCGGACGGTGGTGTAGCGGAAGAGGTCGGCCGTGGTGAGGTTCGGGTACGGGCGCTGCAGGAGGGCGAGCACCCGCACGATCTGTCCGGAGGTGCCGCCGAGGTCGAAGAAGTGGGTGTCCAGGCCCCGGACGGGGGCGCCGAGTACGTGCTCCCAGGCGCTCCGGACCACCTCGGTGGCCTGCCCGGGGAGGGGCCCCGTCGACGGCTCCTCCGGTGCGGGGGCCGCCGTGGGCGCCCCGGCAGCCCAGTCGGCCACCGCGGCGCGGTCCAGTTTGCCGTTGGGCAGTTGGGGCAGCGCCTCGACGAGCAGCCAGGCGGCCGGAACCATCGCGGGCACGAGCGAGACGGCCGCGTGCCGCCGGAGCTCGTCGACGAGTTCGGCGGGCGCGGGACGCGGGTGTCCGTCGCCGGCCGGGTTCGACGGGTCGGTGGGGAGCAGGCAGGCGGTGACCGCGGCGCCGTCGCCGCTGACGGTGGCGACGGCCTCCTGGACGGCGGGGTGGGCGCGCAACACGCTCTCGATCTCGGCGAGTTCGATCCGCTGCCCGAGGACCTTGACCTGGGTGTCGGCCCGACCGAGGAAGCGCAGCCCGTGCGCGGGGTCGAGGACGGCCAGGTCCCCGGTGTCGTAGCCGCGGCGCCCGTCGTACTCGGCGAAGCGCTCGGCGGTCAGCTCCGGCCGCTCCCAGTAGCCCGATCCCACGCCCGCCCCGAGGATCAGCAGTCGTCCCGGGACTCCGGGCGGCAGCGGGCGACCGTGGGCGTCGACCACCCGGCACTCCTCCCCCGCCAGCGGACGGCCGATGTGCACGGGCACCTGCGGCTCGACCCGCCACACCGTCGACCAGACGGTGGTCTCGGTCGGGCCGTAGCAGTTGAACACCGGGCCCGGCACGAGGTCGGTCAGCCGGTCGGCCAGGTCGCGGGCGAGTGGTTCGCCGCCGACGAAGAGGACCGCGAGACCGCCGAGCAGTCGTCGGCCGGCCGGGTCGTCGGCGAGGATCCGGGCCATGGTGGGGGTGCACTGGTAGAGCGCGCCGCGCGGCACCTCGGCGTCGGCCACCTGCTGGTGACTGGTCAGCAGCACCGTGCGCCCGGTGGCGAGCGGCCAGAACAGTTCCAGCACACTGATGTCGAAGGAGACACTGGCGCCGGCGACCGACACCTGGGGCGGGTCGGGAAGGATCTGCGCGAAGGCCGAGAACAGCGCGGCCAGGTTGTCGTGCCGGACGATCACGCCCTTGGGCCGGCCGGTCGAGCCGGAGGTGTGGATGACGTAGGCGGGGTCCTGCGGCGCGAGCACCGGCCACTGCTCCGGCGCGCGACCGGCGACCGCGTCGGGGCCGACCAGTGCGACGCCGGTGGACGCCAGGGCCCGCGCGGCCGCCGCGTCGCCGACGACCACGGCCGGCCGGGCGTCCTCCACCATCATCCGGAGCCGGCCCGCCGGGTACCCGGGGTCGAGCGGCAGGTAGGCCGCACCCGCCCGCCATGTGGCGACCAGGGCGACGAGCAGGTCCGCCGTCCTCGGCAGGCATACGCCGACCCGGTCGCCGGGCCGTACGCCGGCCTCGATCAGCGCGGCGGCGAATTCCCGTATCCGGTGGTCGAGTTCGGCGTAGGAGAGGCGCTCGGAGCCGGCGATCAGGGCGGTGGCCCCGGGTGTGCGCCGGGCGTGCCCGGCGATCAGCTCGGGCACCGCCGGGCCGGCCGCGGCGGCCGGGGTGGCGGGTGGTGGCGGCTCGGGGGTGAACAGGCGCAGTGCGGTGAGCGGGGCCGCCGGTGCGGTGCCGAAGGCGGCGAGCGCGCCGGCCAGGTGCTCGACGAAGAGGCGCGCCGACGCGGCGGGCAGTGCGGCCCGGTCGTAACCGACCGCCAAGGTAAGGCCGCCCCCGGTTTCCTGGTGGAGCGTCACGGCCAGGCCGTACTCGCTGCGCACGTCCTCGGCCGGGACGAGCTGCCACCGCAGGTCGCCGGTGGTAAGCGGGGCCGGTGCGGTGGCCTGGGTGCAGATGATCCTGGTGAGCGGTGTCCGGCCGGGACGGCGGGTGGCCCCCGAGACGGTGAGGATGTCCTCGATCGGCAGATCGCAGTGGTCGAGGGCGTCGAGCAGCGCGTCGGTGGTCCGGTCGAGCACGGAGGCGGTGTCGGCGCCGTGCAGCGGCAGGCGTACCGGCAGGGTGTTCTGCAGACAGCCGATCACCTCGGTGTCCGCCGCGGTGCGGGTGGTGGCGACGGTGGCGAGCACGATGTCCTCGGTGTCGCCGTACCAGCCGACGACCACCGCGACGGCCGCCAGGACCTGCGCGAAGGGGGTGGCCCCGGTTTCCCGGGTCCGTTCGCGCAGCGCGGCGGCGAGTTCGGCGTCCAGCGGCAGGGACACCACGTCGTGTCCGGTGCCGGCCCCGGGGGTGGTCGCGAGGTGCGGCAGGGCGGTGTCCGCGGGCGCGCCGGCGAGGTGGCCGGACCAGAAGGTGTGGAGGGCCGCGAGGCGTGCGGGCCGCGGCGGGGGCCGGTGGAGGTCGGCGGCGGTGAGTGCCTCGGGGCCGTCGGCGTACGCGCGGGCGAGCTGGCGCAGCAGGACGGCCGCGGAGTCCTCGTCGAACACGGCGTGGTGGACGCCCACGAGGAGGTGCGTGTGCCAGGGCGTACCGACGATCCGGATCCGGCACAACGGCCCGGCGCCGTGCGGGAGCGGTGCGCGGGCCTCGGCGATCCATCCGTCGAGGGCGTTCTCGTCGTCCGCCCGTCCGGTCCTGATGTCGACCTCGGAGACGGGGTGGGTGCGTTGGAGCAGTCCCTCGGCCGTCGGGTGCAGGGACGTCCGCAGCGCCGGCTGGGCCCGGCAGACCGCCCGCGCGGCCGCGGTCATCCGCTCCTGGTCCACGGGGCCGTCGACCCGGATGTGCTGCAGGAGTGTGGTCGCTCTGCCGCCCTGCTGGTCGAGCAGGAAGAACCGGGTCTGCGCCGCATCGGCCGGCCTGAACGCATTCCCGGCATCGTCATCGCTGGTCACCGAACAGCCCCCCGACTGAAATCCGTACCGGAAATTGGTCGAGCCAGGTTATGGAGGCGGTTTGGCCTTGTCAAGAAGAATTCTCGGGGCCACCGCACACCGCGCGCGGGAATTCAACAAGAATGCCTGAGACGACATTGTGATCTACCTCACATTGATCAACTTCCCGATGGCGCTGTAGCGTCAACCAAACCGTTGAGGCGGGTAATTGAGCCCTGCGGCCGTGAAAACTGGATGGAGCCGACCACCCCCCAGTGACACGCCCCGTGACGCAACGTGGCGCAGAAGCGGGGAATTCGGACTCATAGAATTCGGGGGCTGTTCAATGGAATTCAATGCTGACCCCTCCCTGCCCTCTTCCGATAATTCGGCTGATGTGGCGGAGAATCTCTGGAGGGAAATCCTCGGGGCTGGCGCTGATCTCGGCAAAGGATTCCTGGAGAACGGCGGGGACTCCTTCCGCGCGGTCCTGCTGACCAGTCGCCTCTACGAGCTGACCGGCCGCGAGGTCGAGTACCTCGACGTCCTGGAGGCCGACGGCGCCGGTGCGATCGCCCGCCTGCTCACGGCCGACGGCACCGGGAGCTGACGTGCGCTGGGAACTGGCCCCGAATCAGATCGACCTCTACACCGCCGACCAGGCCGCCGACGACCCCTCGACCTATCTCGTCAACTGCGTCTACCGGATCACCGGGCCGGCCGACGGACCGCTGCTCGCCGAGCGCTTCGCGCGGCTGACCGAGACCTACCCGGTGCTCGCCTCCCGCGTGGTGGAGGACGACGGAGCGTGGCTCCTGGAGACCGCGCCGAACCCGCCGCAGCTGCAGTCCGTACGCGTCACGGAGGAACCGGACGGCGCCGGCGCCCGCCTGCGGGTGCGCGAGGAGCTGACCCGGCCCCTGGACCTCGCCAAGGGCCCGCTGTGCCGCGCCGTCCTGCTGCGGTACGCGCCGGACACCGCCGACCTCGTCCTCGTCGCCCACCACCTCGTGGTCGACGGCCGGTCCATGGAACTGCTCGCCCGCGCCCTCCTGACGGACCGGGCCGCCGAGCCCACCACCTCCTACGCCGACTGGGCGGCCGCGGCCCGCGACCGGCTGCCGCAACGGGCCGGCCGCGCGGCCGAGATCCGGGCCGAGCTGACCGCGGCCGATGTCGTCCCCTCCCTGGAGTGGGCGGGCCCCGCCGGCGACGCGCCCGGCTCCGGCGACGCGCACCCCACCACCGGCGGCGTCGCCGAAGCGTTCCTCCCCGCCGAGCTGCACCGGAGCCTCCGCGACCTCGGCACCGACCTGGGGGTCACCCCCTACTCGGCCGTCCTCGCCGCGGCCGCCCTGGTCCTCGGCCGCAACTCCGGCGCCACCCGCCCGGTCATCGGCACCACCGTCTCGCGACGTTCACCGGCGCAGGCCGACACCGTCGGGTACTTCAACAACACCGCACCCGTCCCGGTCCTCCTCGACGGGCGGACCACGGTGGCGGACTTCCTGCGCGAGGTGCACCAGCGCGGGGTGCAGGCGTACCGCGATGCCGACCTGCCGCTGTCCTCGGTACTGCCGGGGACCGGCCTCACCGCGCCCCAGCTGGTGGTGTCGGCCATCGACACCCTGCCCGAGCTGCGCGAAGGCGACCGGCGCGCGGTCCCGCACGAGGACCAGGGCCTGGGCACCGCCCACTTCCCGCTGACCCTCGGCCTGTACCAGGAGCACGGGCGCACGGACGGGATCCGGATGCTGCTGCGCCACCAGCGGGCCCTGGTCACCGAGGCGGCCGCCGCCCTCTTCTTCCGCCAACTGATCGCTGTGCTCGCCCACTTCACCGAACGGCCCGATGGGCGCCTGGACGAGGTGGACACCCTCCCCGCCGAGGAGCTCACCGCCCTGCTCGCCACCGAACGGGGCACACCGCTCACGGGCCCACCGGTGGCACTGACCGAGCTGTTCGCCCGCCAGGCACGCGAGGCAGCCGACCGCACCGCCGTGGTCTGCCAGGGGGAACACGCCAGCTACCGCGAACTCGACGACCGCTCCCGGCAGTTGGCGAGCGCACTGGTGGAGTCCGGGGTCCGCCCCGGTGACCGGGTCGGGGTCTGCCTGGACCGGGGCATCGGGCAGATCGCCGCCGTGCTCGCGGTGCTCCGGGCCGGCGCCGCCTACGTCCCCCTCGACCCCGACTACCCACCGCAGCGGCTGGCCTTCGTCATCGAGGACACCGGCCTGCGGACCGTCATCACCGAGGGCGAACTGCTCGCGGACACCCCCGGGCTGCACCGGATCGCGCCGGACGCCGCACCCGAGGACCCCGGGGCACCCCTGCCGGCCGTGAACCCGGAGTCCACCGCGTACGTCATCCACACCTCCGGCTCGACCGGCCGCCCGAAGGGGGTCCTGGTCAGCCACCGCAACGTGGCCGCCCTGCTCGAGGCGACCCGCGAGGAGTACGCACCGGGCCCCGACGACGTCTGGTCGTACTTCCACTCGCTCGCCTTCGACTTCTCCGTCTGGGAGATCTGGGGGTGCCTGCTCACCGGCGGCCGGCTGGTCGTCGTCCCCTACGACGTCTCCCGCGACGCGGAGGCCTTCCACGAGCTGCTGCGCGCCGAGGGCGTGACGGTCCTCAACCAAACCCCTTCGGCGTTCGCCCAGTTGGTGAACGCCGAGGCGTTCGCTGCCGGCGGCCTCGCGGTGCGCCTGGTCATCTTCGGCGGCGAGGCGCTCGACCGGGGCGTCCTGGTGCCGTGGTTCGCCCGCTACCCCGAGGACGTCTGCCGGCCCGTCAACATGTACGGGATCACCGAGACCACGGTGTTCTGCACCTGGCACCCCGTCGACCGCGCCGAGGCGCTGCGCGGCAGCCGCTCGATCGGGCGGCCGATCCCCGGCTGGGACCTGTACGTCCTCGACGACCGGGGGCGGCCGGCGGCACCCGGCGTGCCCGGCGAGATCTGGGTCGGCGGCGCCGGGGTCACCCAGGGCTACCTCGACCGCCCGGACCTGAACGCCGAACGCTTCACCGAGGACCATCTGACCGGAACGCCCGGCGCCCGCCTCTACCGCAGCGGCGACCTCGGCCGGTTCCTGCCCGACGGGCAGATCGAGTACCTCGGCCGGCGCGACGACCAGGTCAAGATCCGCGGGCACCGCATCGAGCTCGGCGAGATCCGGCACGCCCTCCTGGAGGACGACCGGGTCCGGGCGGCCGCCTCCCTGGTCCGGGCCCCCGACGGTCCGGCGACCGCGCGGATCGACGCCTACGTGGTCCTCGACACCGACACCGACACCGACGCCGCCGGGGTGCTGGCGGACATCCGGCAGCGGCTCGCCGAGCGGCTGCCCGGCTATCTGCTGCCCGCCACCCTGACCGCGGTGCCCGAACTCCCCCTCACCGCCAACGGGAAGCTCGACACCGCACGGCTCCCCGACCCACGCCCCGCGGAGCGTCCCACGGCACCCGAGCCCGCCGCGCCCATGGGTGCCGAGGCCGCCATGGCCGCCCTCTGGCAGCGGGTCCTGGAGGTGCCCGTCGCCCCCGACGACAACTTCTTCGACCTCGGCGGCACGTCCGTACAAGCGGTCCTGCTGGCCACCGCCCTGCGCGAGGAGAACTACCCCGCGATCCGGTTGCGGGACATCTTCCGCAACTCCACCCCCCGCCGGCTGGCGGCCGCGCTCGCCCCGCGGACGGACGCATGACGCCGCCGCTGCCGTCCCCGCCGGGCGGACCGCAACCGAACAGCTCGTACGCACTGGAAGGAGAACCGGCATGACGGAGCTGGACAATGCCGTGGCCGTGGTGGGTCTGTCCCTGCGGGCCCCCGGCGCATCGGATCCGGAGACCTTCCTGTCCCGACTCTCCCGGGGCGAGGTCGCGCTGCCGGCGGCCAGGGGGGAACAGGCCGGCAACGGCAGACTGCTCAGCGGGCAGATCGACCGGTTCGCCGAGTTCGACGCCGAGCTGTTCGGCATGGCACCCGCCCACGCGGCGCTGACGGACCCCCAGCACCGGGTGATCGCCGAGCTGGTTTGGGAGGCGATGGAGGACGCCTGCCTCGACACCCAGCGCGCCGGCAACCGGGTCGGCGTCTTCATCGGCGGCGGCCCCGACATCTATCTGCACCGCAACGTCCTGCCGGACGAGCGGACCGTACGGGCCCACGGCACCGAGCAGATCATGCTCGGCAACTCGCGGGACTTCCTCGCCACCGCGCTCTCCTACCGGCTCGGCTTCACCGGCCCGAGCATGACCGTGCAGACGGCCTGCTCCACCTCCCTGGTCGCCGTCCATCAGGCGGTGCGCAGCCTGCTCACCTACGAATGCGATGTGGCGATCGCGGGCGGAATCACCGTCTTCCCGGTCGAACGCCCCGAGCACGACGGGCCCGAGGGCGGCATCTACGCGCCCGACGGCCGCTGCCGCAGCTTCACCGTGGGCAGCCGGGGGACGGTCCCGTCGAGCGGCGCGGGGATCGTGGTGCTGCGCCGGTCGGCCGACCTCGCCGACGGCCCCGGCCGGGCCCGTGCGCACATCCTCGGCAGCGCGGTCAACAACGACGGCGCCGACCGGATGGGCATGACCGCGCCCAGTCCGCGCGGCCAGGCCGAGGTGCTCCGCGAGGCCCTGGAGGTCTCCGGCCTCTCCCCCGCGGACATCGGCTACATCGAGGCGCACGGCACCGGGACCGTCCTCGGCGACCAGGTCGAACTGGCGGCGCTGGCCGAGGTCTACGGCACCGGCACCGCCGCCCCCCGCTGCGCCATCGGCACGGTGAAACCGAACATCGGCCACACCGACAGCGCGGCCGGGGTCCTCGGCCTGATCAAGACCGTGCTGGCGCTCCAGCACGACCTGCTCCTGCCGGTCGCCTCCCAGCCGGGCGACGGCCCGGACGCGGACCTCGGCGCGGCCCGGTTCTTCCTGCCGCGAGCGGCCGCGACCTGGAGCACCGAGGTCCCGCGCCGGGCCGCGGTCAGCTCCTTCGGCTTCGGCGGCACCAACGCACATGTGATCCTCGCCCCCGCCGACCCCGTCCCGGAACCCGCCGCCCAGGACGTCCGGACGCCGGTCGCCGTGCTCTCGGCCGCGACCCCGCAGGCCCTGCGCGACAAGGCCCGGGACCTGGCCGACTGGCTCGACGGCCCCGGTGCGCGGGCCGCCCTCCCCGGCGTGCTCGGCACCCTGTGGCACGGCCGGCGACAACTCGCCCACCGGGCCGCCGTCGCCCTGCCCACCGATCCGGCCGCCGCCCGCGAACGGCTGCGGCAGTGGCTGCTGGAGACCGCCCAACGGGCCGACACGCCACCGGCCGTGGCGGACGCACCGGTGGCCGTGATGCTGCCCGGCCAGGGCATCCGCCTGACGGGTACCGGTGCGTCGGCCGCCGACGATCCCCGCTTCGGTGCGGACCTGGAACGGTTGTCCGCGGCCGTGCTGCGGGCCGGCGGTCCCGATCTGCGCGGCTTCGACACATGGCCCGGCGACGACCCGCGGCTGCTGGACACCTCGGTGGTGCAGCCGCTGCTCTTCGTCGTCGGCCTGGCGCACCTGTGGCGGCTGGAACGCCGGGGCGTACGGCCGGGCACGCTGCTCGGCCACAGCGTCGGCGAGTTGACCGCGGCCGCGTACGCCGGGGTGTTCGGCATCGAGGACGCCGCGGCGGCCGTCGTGCGGCGCGGGGAGCTGATGGGCCGGGCCCCGGCCGGGGCGATGCTCGCCGTTCCGCTGGACGAGGAGGCCGCCCGCGACCTCGCCGCCGGGCTGCCCGCCGACGTCTGCGGCGTCAACGGCCCGGAGACGACGGTGCTCGGCGGCGCCCCGGACACGGTCACCGAGCTGGAGCGGCGCTGCGCCGGGCGCGGGCTCACCGCGCGACGGCTGGAGACCGCGCACGCCTTCCACTCCCGAGCGATGGAGGAGGCCGCCGCCCGGTTCGGGGAGTTCCTCGCCACCGTGCCGCTGTCGGCGCCCCGGCTGACCGTCCTCTCCAACCTCACCGGCGCGGAGCTGACCGCCGAGCAGGCCACCGACCCCGCCTACTGGGCAGGGCAGTTGCGCGGGACCGTGCGGCTGGCCGACGGGGTCCGGACGCTGCTGGCGGGCCGGCCCGCCGCGGTCGTCGGCATCCACGGCGGCCGGGCGCTGACCAACCCGGTACGGCAGACCGCCCGGCTGCTGGGCATGGTGCACCCGCCGCAGATCATCGAGCTGCTCGGCCCTTCCGAGGCGGATGCGTCGCAGGCCCACGAGGACGCGCTGGCGCGTCTCTGGGCGGCCGGCTGCCCGGTCGACTTCGACCTGCCACATGTCACCTCCCCCGTTCCGCTGCCGCGGTACCCGTTCGCGGACACCCGGCACTGGATCGAGGCGACACCGGGGGCGCTGCCCCACGAACGGCCCGCCACCGCCGCCGCGGTCCTCCGCGAGCCGGCACCGCCGCAGGAACCGTCGCCCCCGGCGGACGACACCGAGGAGACCGGCAGCGACTTCGCCGCCGCGATCACCGCCATCTGGCAGGAGGCGTTCGGCGGCGAACCGCTCGGCCCGTCGGACAACTTCTTCACCCTCGGCGGTACGTCGCTGCAGGCCGCGCAGCTGCTCACGGTGGTCAACGACACGCTGCTGCTCGGTGTCGCGCTCGGCGACCTCTACGAGCACTCCGACCTCGGCTCCTTCATCCGCCGGGCCGAGGAGCTCGCCGCGGCACGGGACGACGCCGAACTCCTGCGGCTGCTCGACGAGATCGAGGGTGTCCAGTGAGCGACCTCTCCCAGCGGCTGGCGGCCCTGACGCCCGAACAGCGCCGCGTCCTCGGCCAGGAGATGCGGCGCCGGGCCGCCCGTACCGGTACCCCGCCCACGGACGGGGCGGCCGGCGGTGCGCCCGCCCGGCAGAGCCTGTACTTCTTCGCCAGCGCGGACACGGTCCCGGCGCGCGAGTACTACCGCTTCGTCCTCGAAGCGGCGGAGCGGGCGGACGCGGCCGGGCTGGATGCCGTCTGGCTGCCGGAACGGCACTTCGTGGACTTCGGTGGGCACTCGCCGAACCCGTCGGTGCTGGCCGCCGCGGTCGCCGTGCGCACCGAACGGCTGCGGATCCGGGCCGGCAGCGTGGCGGCGCCGCTGCACCACCCGGCCCGGATCGCCGAGGACTGGTCGGTGGTCGACAACCTGTCGGACGGCCGGGCCGGTATCTCGTTCGCCAGCGGCTGGCACCCGGACGACTTCGTGCTGGCCCGTACGGACTACGCCGATCGGCGTGCGGACACCCTGCGGATCATCGAGCAGGTGCGGGCGCACTGGCGGGGCGAGACGCTGCGCCACCCGACCACGGCGGGCGGCACGGCCGAGGTCCGTACGGGTCCCCGCCCGGTGCAGCCGGAGCTGCCGGTCTGGCTCACCTCGGCCGGCCACGGCGAGACCTTCGAGGCGGCCGGGCGGGCCGGCTGCGGTGTGATGACCGCGCTGCTCGGCCAGACGCTGCCGGTGCTGCGGGAGAACATCGCCCGCTACCGTGCGGCCTGGCGGCAGGCCGGGCACCCCGGGGACGGTGATGTGGTGGTCATGGTGCACGCCTACGTCAGCGACCGGCCCGATCTGGAGGACTATCTGCGTCCCGCGATGCACGGCTATCTGCGCGCCTACCGCAGTCAGACGACCGGGCCGGGCGAGGACGAGACGGTGCTGCTGGAGAGCGCCTATCTCAACTTCCTGCAGGGTCCCTCGCTGCTGGGCTCGCCCGGCAAGGCCGCGGAGGTGCTCGGTCTGCTGCGTACCGCGGGCGCGGACGAGGTCGGGTTCCTGGTGGACTTCGGGCTGCCCACCGACGACGTCCTGGCCGCGCTGCCCGCCCTGTTCGGCTGCCTCCCCGCGGAGCGGGCCCGATGAGCGGGGCCGAGTCGGCGCTCGCGGCCCGGCTCGCCGCGCTGGACCCCGACAAACGCGCCGCCCTCCTGGCGAAGTTGTCGCAGCAGCGCTCCGGCAAGCGCCCGCTGCGGCCCCGGCCCGGGCCGCGGGACACCTTCCCCGTGGGCATGGACCAGGAGCGGCTGTGGATCCTCGACCAGCTCTATCCCGGCACCACGACCTACACCCTGGGGTTCGGGCTGCGCTTCCTCGGGGAGTTCGACCGGGCGGCCTTCACCGAGGCGGTGGCCGTCGTGGTGGGCCGGCACGAACTGCTGCGCTCGGCCATCGAGACGGACGGCACCGGGCCGGTGCTGCGGCTGCACCCGGACCGGGGCGCCGACCTCACCTTCACCGACCTCTCGGCCGGGCCGGACGCCGAACGGGAACGCCGCCGGGCGGAGTTCATCCGGCAGCAGGTCCGGCGACCGTTCGACCTGGCCCGTGACCCGGTGCTGCGGATCGGGGTGGCCGACCTCGGCGGCGGTGACCACCAGATCGTGCAGACCATGCCGCACTCCTTCACCGACCAGTGGTCCTACGTGCGGCTCAACGGCGAGCTGCTGGAGGCCTACCGGGCGGTCCGCGAGGGCCGCGAGCCTCAACTCCCCGTACTTCCGGTGCAGTTCGGCGACTATGCGCAGTGGCAGCGGGAGTACTTCGACAGCGAGCACGGTGAGCGTCACCGGGCGTTCTGGCGCAGCTATCTGGCGGACCTCCCGGACCGGCCGCTGCTGCCCTACGACCACTCCGACGACACCGAGGACCGCACCGGGCGGCAGTACAACTTCGTCCTGGACAAGGGGACCGCCGCGGCCTTCATCGCCCGCGCCAAGCAGGCCCGCAGCACGGTCGCCAACGCGATGGCCGCGGTCTACGTGGCGCTGCTGTACGAGGAGAGCGGCGAGCGGGACATCCTCCTCGGCGTGCCCAGCGTGACCCGCAGCGAACCGGCCGTCCAGGACCTGGTGGGCTTCCTGCTCACCAATGTGCCGCTGCGGATCCGGGTGCCCGAGAACCCGACCCCGCACGACTTCATGGCCGCCACCCAGGCCGCCGGGGCCGCCGTCGCCGAGCACCACGAGACGCCGTTCGGCGAGATCGTCCGGGCCGTCGCCCCCGAGCGGTCGGTGCACGGCTATCCGCTGCTGCGGACCATGCTGGTCCATCTCGACCTCGCCGAGACGGTGTCGTACTCGGTGCCCGGCGCCACCGTCTACGCCAACGCGGTGCCCGAGGGGATCTCCTCGATGGACGCGACGGTCGCCTGGTGGCATCTGGGCGACCTGGTCTACGGGCGGTTCGAGTACCGGACCGCGCTCTTCGAGCCGGAGACCATCGACCGGCTGGCTCGGCGGCTGCTGCAGCTGGTCGAGGCCTTCGCCACCTCGCCCGACACCCCGTTGGGCAGCCCGGCCGGGCGCGCCGCCGAGCTGGTGGCCGCGGCGTGGTGCGAGGCGCTGGACGTGCCCTCCGCGGACCCGCAGGACGAGTTCGCCGGCCGCGGCGGCACCCCGCTGCTGGCGGTGCGGCTCGTCCGGCTGCTGACGGCGCGGGGCTTCACCGCCGGGCCCCGGGACATCACCGAGCACACCACCCTCTCCGCCCTCACCGAGCTGCTGCTGCGACGCGGCAACCCGCTGGCACCGACCGGCCTCGCGGACGCCGACGTCCCGGGGCGGGCCGGGGTTTCGGAGGAGTACCTGGAGCAGCTCTTCGCCAGCACGCGCCGTGCGGAACAGGAGATTCGATGACCTCACCCCCCGGAACCGGTGCGACGACGCCGGCACGCCGGCCGCTGGTGGTCCTGCTGCTGGCCCACTACCTGTCGTCGTTCGGCAATGCGGTGACCGTGGTGACCATCCCGCTGTACGTGCTCGGGGTCACCGGCAGTTCCGTCTCCACCGGTCTGGCGGGTTTCGCCAACACGCTGCCGCTGATCTTCGCGGGCGCGGTCGGCGGGGTCTGGATCGACCGCATCGGCGGCAAGCGGATGAGCGTGCTCTGCGATCTGCTCGCCGGTACCGTCATCGGGCTGATTCCGCTGCTCAACGACACGGTGGGGCTCGCCCTGCCGGTGCTGATGGGCCTGCTGTTCGTCCGCAGCCTGGGCTCGACACCGACCGGTGCCGCCCGGCAGAGCCTGCTCAAGGGGCTCGCCGACCGGGCCGGGGTGCGGCTGGAGAGCGCCAACTCCTGGATGCAGGGCGCCCCGCGGCTCGGTCTGCTGGTCGGTGCGCCGCTCGGCGGGCTGCTCGCCGCGGTGTCCGGTCCGGTGATCGGCATGTACGTGGACTCCGCGACCTTCCTGCTCTCCGCGCTGCTGATCGGGGTGGCCGTACCGGGCGGGCCGGTGGCTCCGGCCGCCGAGCGGCAGGGCTTCGTCCGGCAGCTCACCGAGGGCCTCCGGCTGGTCAAGCAGCTGCCGGTGATCGGCGCGATGACCTCGTTCGTCTTCGTCACCAACTTCCTCGACGACGCCTTCACGCCGGTCATCCTGCCGGTCTACTCGGACCAGGTGCTGGGCGGCGGCCAGTACCTCGGCTGGCTGGTGGCCGCCTCCGGCTGCGGCGCGGTGGCCGGCACGTTCCTCTACGGGCCCGCCAGCAAGCGGCTGCTGACCAGCCGCCGTTGGACGCTGCTGGGCGCCTTCCTCGTCATCGGGGGGCTGCGGCTGGCCCTGGGCGGGCAGCCGGGCGCGGTGCTGTCCATCGCGATCTCGTTCCTGCTGGGCCTGGCCGCCGGACCGCTCAACCCGGTGCTGTCGACGGTGATGCTCAACAAGGTGCCGCAGGCCCTGTTCGGGAGGGTCTTCGCGCTCACCTCGGCCGTCGCGATGAGCGCCGCGCCGATCGGCATCCTGGTGGCCGGCTGGGCGATCCACGGCATCGGGCTGCGCTGGACCCTGCTGGCCTTCGGCGCGACCTATGTCGTGCTGGTCCTGGTGTCGCTGCGGAACCGTGCGCTGCGGGAGATGGACAACCTGACGGAGCCGTCCGAGGCCGCCGACGGCGACGGCGCCGCGGGCACGGACAAGGAGCTGGCCCGTGACTGAGCGCACGGTGCTGCGGGTGCAGCCGGCCTCCGCGCTGGAGCGGCAGTTCTGGCTCGGTGAGCAGATCGCCCCGGCGAGCCCCGCCAACTGGGTGCTCGCCGAGGTCCGCGCCGACGGCCCGGTGGATCCGGCCGCGCTGGATGCGGCACTGTCCGCGGTCGCCCGCCGTCATGAGTCGCTGCGCACCGCCTTCGTCATCGAGCGGGGACAGGTGGTCCGCACCGTCCTCGCCGAGCCGGTGGCCGAGCCGCCGCTGCGCCTGGCCGCCGGCACCGGGTTCGCGGGCGCGGCCGCCGCGCTGCTCGGTGCGGACACCTTCGACATCGCCGCGGGCCGGGTGCACCGCGCCGCGATCGCCCCCGACGACGAGGGGGCCACGGTCTTCCTCGCCGTGCACCACATCGCCTTCGACGGTCTCTCCCAGGAGGTGTTCGCCACCGATCTGGCCCGGGCGTACGGCCTGGCCGCCGAGGGCCGGACACCCGATCTGCCGGTGCGGGAGCGGCCGGCGCCCGTGGAGCCCGCTGCCGCCCGGCGCACCGAACTCGCCGCGCACTGG
Source organism: Streptomyces sp. NPDC059649 (assembly GCF_042734445.1). Lineage (NCBI taxonomy): Bacteria > Bacillati > Actinomycetota > Actinomycetes > Kitasatosporales > Streptomycetaceae > Streptomyces > Streptomyces sp. NPDC059649. The sequence goes on along the minus strand of NZ_JBHWDV010000001.1, from coordinate 162,963 downwards.
CGGACCGTGCTGGCGGGCGCGGCCGACCTGCCCGTTCCGGACGACGGGCCGGCGCCGGGCCAGCGCGCCCTGGCCCGGGCCGGCCTCACGGAGCGGCGGACCGCCTGTCCGCCCGCCGTCTGGCAGGCGGTGTGCGCCGAGGCCCGGCGCCGCGCCTGCTCCCCGTTCGTGGTGCTGCTGGCCGCGTACGGCAGGGCGCTGGCCGGGCTCACCGGGGGTGCGGACTTCTGCGTGGGCACTCCGGTGGTCGCCCGTTCCGCCGGGCAGGAGGACGAACTCGGCTGTCTGATCAACACCGTGCCGGTCCGGATGCCGGAGCTGTCCGCGCCCGGAGCGGTCGAACGGGTCTGGGCCTCGGTCCGGGAGACCATCCTGGGTTCCGCGCTCCCCTGCGAGGAGATCGTGCGGGCCGCCCGTACCGTCGCGGGCCGCCGGATGCCGGTGTTCCAGGCGGTGTTCGCCTTCGAGAGCTGGCGCCGGGTCGAGCATCCGGCGGGTCCGGTGCGGATGCACACCGTCCCCGTACCGCCGGTGGGTGCGGTCGCCGAGGTCCAGCTCCAGGTGTGCGAGCTGCCCGACGGGACCCTGAAGTGCGTGGTCCAGGCGCCGACGACCGGTGCCTGGGCGCCCCCCCTCGCCGATCTGACGGACGCCTTCCGTGCCCAACTCGCCCTGCTGGCACCCGAATCCGCCCCACCGCACCCCCTCGTCCCGGAAGGTCCCGCATGACGACCACGCTGATGTGCCTGCCCTACGCCGGAGCGGGAGCCGGCGTCTACCGTCCCTGGCGGCGCCAGGAGTCCGAGGTGTTGCGTGCGGTGCCCGTGCAGGTGCCGGGCCGGGAGGAGGAGTTCAACCGGCCGTTCTACCGGACGATGGCCGAGGCCGCGGCCGGCACCGCCGAGCGTTTCCGGGCGGCGGCCGGCAAGGAACCGTTCGTCGTCTTCGGGCACAGCTTCGGCGCGATCCTGGCCTACGAGGCCGTCCAGCACCTGGTGGCGACCGGGGGCCCGCTCCCGTCCCACCTCGTCGTGAGCGGCTCGACCAGCCCGCGGCACCGCCAGGCCGAGCGGCTCGACCCCGACGACGAGGTCGCGGCCGCCCAGGCCGCCGCCATCGCGGGCCGCGAGATCGAGATCTTCGCCGATCCACTGGCCCGGTCGCTGCTGCTGCCGGCGATGCGCGCCGACGTGGACCTGCTGGCCGACTACACCCCCGCGACGCTCACCCCGCTGCCGTTGCCGCTCACCGCCCTCCGCGGTGACGCCGACCATCTGGCGCCCCTCGACGAGTGGCGGGACTGGTCGGCGTTCACCTCGGCCGCCTTCCGGACGGCGGAGTTCCCTGGCGGCCACATGTATCTGACGGACCACTGGGACGAGGTGTGGCGGACGATCGAGGAGCTGCTGTGAGCACCGCCGCGCCCCTCCCGCCCCCGCCCTGCCCCTTGGCACACCGGCCGACGAACAGGACCCTCCGATGACCTCCGCCGCCCCCTCCCCCACGACGCCGCACCCGCTCGCCCCCACCCTCTTCGGACTGTTCGCCGCCAGCGCCGAGCGGCATCCGCAGCGGATCGCGCTGGAGGTCCGCGACGAGGTCCTCACCTACGCCGAACTGGACCGGCTGGCGGCCGGTCTGTCGCAGCGGCTGACCGCCGCGGCCACGGAGCGCGGTGCCGGGCGCCCCGCGAAGGTCGGCCTGCTGGCGGCCCGCAGTCTGACGGCCTACGCCGGATATCTGGCGGCCCTGCGCGCCGGCGCCGCCGTCGTACCGCTGAACCCGTCGTTCCCGGCCTCCCGCATCCTGGCCATCACGGCCACCACGGATCTGGACCTCATCGTCACCGACGAGGAGTCCGCACGGGCGGCCCAACTCCTCACCGCCCAGGCGGCGGAGGACGGCACGCCGCTGCCGCCCGTGCTCGCCCTCACCTCCGCCGAGCTGACCCGGCTGCGCACACACGGGCCCGACGACGGGCTCCCCTCCCCCGTCGCCCCCCTCTCCACCCAGGACATCGCCTACGTCCTCTACACCTCCGGGTCGACCGGCCGGCCGCGTGGCGTTCCCATCCGGCACGCCAACGTCCTGCCGACCCTCCGGTGGCTGGTCGAGGAGCACGGCTTCGGCCCCGAGGACCGCCTGTCGCAGAACGTCGAGCTCTCCTTCGACGTGGCGGTGCTCGAACTGTTCACGACCTGGTCGGTCGGTGCGGCGCTGGTGGTCCCGCGGCCGAACGACGTGGTGCGCCCGTCGGCCTTCGTCAGCGCCAAGCGGATCACCCGCTGGTTCTGCGTACCGTCCGTCGGCAGCATCGCGGCCCGGACGAACGCGCTGGTCCCGGACTCGATGCCGACCATGGCCGGGGTGATGTTCGGCGGCGAACGGCTGCTCAGCGAGCAGGCCGAGCAGTGGGCGGCGGCCGCGCCCGGCGCGCGGCTGTGGAACCTGTACGGCCCCACCGAGGTCGCGATCGTCTCCACGGCACACGAGCTGGGCAGCGGCAGCTCGCTGCGACCGGCCGGTTCCAACGGGACGCTGCCGATCGGCCGGGTGCCGGACCACCTGGACTACATCGTCCTCGACGATGCCGGCGAGCCCGCGAAGACCGGTGAGCTGTGCCTCCGCGGCAGCCAGCGCTTCGACGGTTATCTGGAACCGGCCGACAACATCGGCCGGTTCCTGGAGTGGCGCCCGGGCGAACGCGCGGTGATCCACGACGGGACCACGCCGCTGACCCGGGAGCACTGGTACCGGACCGGTGACCGGGTCCGGGTCGAGGACGGTGCCCTGGTGTTCCTGAGCCGCCTCGACCATCAGGTCAAGGTCCGGGGCCAGCGCATCGAACTCGGCGACGTGGACGCCGCGTTGGCCCGGCACCCCGCCGTACGGGACGCGGTCGCGCTGGTCCGTGAGACCGGTGAGGACTCCGTCCTGGTCGCCTACTACTCGGGCGAGCCCACCACGGCCGCCGAACTGACCGCCTTCCTGCGCCGCCTGGTGCCCGTCTACATGATCCCGGGCTCCTTCACCCACCTCGCCGAACTCCCGCTGAACACCAACGGCAAGGTCGACCGCGCCGCGGTCGCGGCCTACGACCGCGAGACCACCGGCACTACCGGGCAGCCCGCCACGCCACCTCTTCGGGAGTCATCGGCGCAGTGATGCTGTAGACATCCCCGACCTGCAGGTCGTCCGGCGTCCGGTACCGCTCCTTCGCAGCGATCACGGTGACGCACGTCCAGGAAACGGGGTTCCAGAACAGGCGGTAGCAGGGATCCTGACCCGGGCCCGGCGGAATCTCCCGCAGCGCCGTTCCGCGGTTCGCCAGCAGCCGCTGCAGTTTCCCGAACCGCAGTCGGCGGGCGAACCGCCCGTACCGGGACAGGATTTCTCCGTTGACGACCTTTCCGCCATGGGCGAGCCGGTGGACCTGCAGAGTGAAGTGGTGCCCGGCCCACGGACCGTTGCCGGACTCGCGCTGCCAGAAGAACTCCGCCAGGCCGTAGTCCCGCCACAGGTGGTGACGACCGGAGCGGTTCTCGGCGAAGTCCTTTCCCAGGATGCCGGTCACCCGGTCGGGCTGATCGGTCGGCTGCGCGCCGAGCACCGTTCCGGACGTCACGACGTCCAGATAGAACGCCAGGGAATGGGGGGTCACCGGTCCTCCGTCCAGCGGGTCGGTTCCTGCGGCGCGCCGCGGCCGACCCAGGCGGCCACCCGCCAACCATCCCGCCGATCTTAGCCGTTGCCCGGCCGGGGAACACCGGCAGACGTGCAAGTGAGCGGACCAAGGCCCGGGGCCGCGGTTCATCGCCGAGCGGGGAGGACGGCCGGCTCCGGCCGGCTCAACCGCCCGAAGAATCCCCTGAGTTCTGCTGTTCGTCGAAGGCGGCGAGCATCTCCGGGGACCAGGTCAGGCCGCCGTCCCGCAGGTCGTCGGTCACCGCGCGGACCCAGCGTTCCTCGGCCTCCACCATGGCCAGCAGGTATTCGTGCTCGATGAGGGCGACGCGCGGGACGCCGTCCCCGGTGTGGACGGCCAGTTGGGACGCCAGGTCGGCGCGCTGGGCCGCGAGGCGCTCGGCGCGCCGCTCCAGCACGTCCAGCGCCTCGGCCGGGGTGAGCATGGGCAGGTTGGACAGGGCGGCCGGGAAGACGGGGAACTCGCCCTTGGGGACCGCCAGCATCTGGTCCAGCCACTCGCGGGCCACCGCCCGGCCCTCGTCCGTCACTTCGTAGACGGTGCGCTCGGGGTACTGCTGGTCGCGCTCGGTCTGCCGGACGGCGATCAGCCCGCCCGCGTGCAGCCGCTCGATGGTCCGGTACAGACCGGCCCGCTGGCCGACGTTGACCACCTGTTCCTTGCCCCACTGCTTGATGAGTTGCTGGATGCCGTACGGGTGCAGCGGCTTGTAGTGCAGCAGCGCCAGGACGGTGAGGGCGAGCGGCGAACTCTTCACGGGAGCGGTCATGCCGGTAGCGTAGTGGAGCCGAGACTAGTTGCACTGAGACTAGGTGCAGTGCAACTATGGAGCTCAGGAGCCCGCTGCCCAGCGGGCGCATCCTTGGGAGGGGAACATGAGCTTCGACGGCATCCAGGACCGACGCGGCAGCGCGGTCGTGCGCACGGCACTGGTCATCGGGGGCGGGGTGGCGGGCCCGGTCACCGCCCTCGCGCTGCGCAGGGCGGGCATCACGGCCACGGTGTACGAGGCCTATCCCACGGCCGCGGACGGCGTGGGCGCCTGGCTGGCCCTGGCCCCCAACGGCCTTGCGGCGCTGCGGACGATCGGCGCGGACAAGGCGGTGGAGGCCCTCGGGCAGCCGGTGCCCGGGATGGTCATGGCGGACGGCGCCGGGCACCGCTTCGCCGCCTTCGACGGCTTCGCCGAGCTGCCCCCCACCCTGGCCATGCCCCGCGCCGCGCTCTACCGGGCCCTCACCGATCACGCCGCCGACCAGGGCATCTCGTTCCGCTACGGCAAACGGCTGGTGGGCGCCGAGGAGACCCCCGACGGGGTCACGGCCCGGTTCTCCGACGGTACGTCAGCGACCGCCGACCTCCTCGTCGGCGCCGACGGCATCCGCTCCACCGTCCGCACCCTGATCGACCCGCGGGCACCCGAGCCGGAGTACGGCGGTGTGCTGAGCTTCGGCGGGTACGCCACGGACAGCGGGGTCGACGCCGAGCCAGGGACGATGTACTTCGCCTTCGGCCGTACCTTCATCGGCTACTGGCGGGGCCCGGACGGCCGGTTGATCTGGTTCGCCGGACTGCCGACCGACACCCCGCCGGAGCCGGCCGGCATGGCGCGGGTCCCGTCCGCCGAGTGGCTGGCCGAGCTGCGCGCGGCGTTCGCGGGCCACGTACCGGGCGAGCGGCTGCTGCACCACACCGACCCCGACCTGCTGATGGCCGTCGGCCGGATGGAACGCATGCCGTCGGTACCGCACTGGCACCGCGGCCGCATGGTCCTGGTGGGCGACGCGGCACACGCCCCGTCCTCCAGCTCGGGCCAGGGCGCCTCGCTGGCCATCGAGAGCGCGGTCGAACTGGCCCGCTGCCTGCGCGATCTGCCCACGCCCGGCGAGGCGTTCACCGCTTACGTCGGCTTGCGCCGTGAGCGGGTGGAGGCCATCGGGCGGAACGCGGCCGCCGCCAACGAGGTCAAGGCCGGTAAGGCCGACCTCGGGGCCGCGGCCGCCTTCCCCACCCCCGAGCAGATGCTCCGCCCGCTCCACTTCCACCGCATCGACTGGGAGGAGACGGTGACGGGAGGCCGACGGTGACGGTCACCCGGTGATCGCCGGGGCCGCGGAGGCGGGGGCCGTCGCGGGTTCGTCATCGCCCAGTTCGGTCAGTGCCATGGCGGCCCGGTGCTGCTCGGGGCTCATGCCGAGCAGCCCGGCTCCCCCGCTGTGCTCGCTCTCGTACAGCCGCAGCTGGCCGTCCGCGTGGCTGCGCAGGATGCCGCGTGCCTCGTCGGTGCCGAGGTCGAGGGCGGTGGCGATCTGGCGCCAGGTGGCGCCGAGTTGCAGCGCCTCGTGCAGGGTCTCCGCGCGGTACTGCTCGACGGTGCGGGCGATCCGGACGCCGAGCGCCAGCTGCGCCAGCGCGTCCCCGGCATCGCCCCGTTCCTCGGGACCCCGGTAGGCGGCGGGCAGCCGGCGGTCGGCCAGCCGCTCCCCGTGGGCGAAGTGCTTCTCCGCCATCCAGGACAGCGGTGTGGTCACCGGGACGTCCTCGGGGCGGCGGACCGTGCGGGCTTGCCACTGCTCGTACTCGTGCCGGCGTTCCCGGTCGTGGTGACGCTCGTGGGCGTGCTCGAACTCGTGGTCCTCGCTCATCGGTGGTGTCGTCTCCCTCCATAGGGCGGCTTCCGTCGTGGAACGACCACGGACATGTGCCCCGTACGGGCGGAACGATGTCTGTGTTTGCCCGGGGCCGTGCCGGGCAGGCGGCTCTTCGTCAAGGAACGGCTCAACAGCGAGGGAGCACGACCATGACTGCCGACAAGAAGACGTCCGCCAAGACCGAGCAGGTCAAGGGCGCCGTGAAGGAAACCGTCGGCCGCGCCGTGGGCAACGAGCGCATGACGGCGGAGGGCCGGGCCGAACGGGCCAAGGGCGATCTGCGTCAGGCCGGCGAGAAGGCCCGGGACGCCATGGAGCGATGACCGCGCCGCACGGCCGCTTCGGCGGCGACAGCGGCGGCGAGGTGGGCAGAGCCCGCAGAGTGTGAGGCGGTGGCCCGGCGGATTCCCCCTCCGCCGGGCCACCGCCGTGCCGTGCGTGTCGATGACGGGCGGGAGCCGGGCCGCTTGGCACAGTCGCAGGGGGCACGCCGCACCGTCGCAGGGGGCGAGCCCCGTGATCCGACGACTCGACTCTGCGGAAGGCCCATCGGTGACGGAACGCGAGACCGGGACGGCGGCGGCGAGCGGAGCCGGGGCCGAACTGGACGTCAGGACCGTACGCACGCCCACGCTGGACACGGCCTATGCCGTCAGCGGCCCCGAGAACGGGCGCCCCGTGGTGGCGGTGCACGGCTGGCCGGACGACATCCACTGCTGGGACGGCGTACTGCCCGCCCTGCACACCGCCGGATGCCGCGTCTACCGCCCGTACCTGCGGGGATTCGGCCCGACGCAGTTCCGCGACCCGGCCCGGCCGCGCAGCGGGCAGATCGCGGCGCTCGGCACCGACCTCGGCGAATTCCTCGACGCGCTGGACCTCGGCGACGTCGTACTGGCCGGGCACGACTGGGGCGCCCGCGCCGCGTACGTGGTCGGCGCGCTCTGGCCGGAGCGGGTACGCGCCATCGCGGCGATGTCGGCCGGGTACGCGACCCACCGCCCGGACGCACCGCTCCCCTACGCGCTGGCGCAGGCGTACTGGTACGAGTGGTTCGTCGCCACCGGCCGCGGCCGGAAGGCCATGGTGCAGGACCGGCGTGCCTTCTGCCACTACCTGTGGACGGCCTGGTCCCCGGGCTGGGACTTCTCCCAGGAGGAGTTCGAGGAGACGGCCGCGGCCTGGGACAACGACGACTGGGCGGATGTCACCGTGCACGCCTACCTCCACCGCTGGGGCGAGGCCCCCGGCGACCCCGCGTACGACACCGTCGAGGAACGCCTCGCCGCCCCGGCCCCGGTCCAGGTGCCGACGATCGTGCTGCACGGCGCGGACGACGCCGACAACCTCCTGGGCACCACCGCCGGCAAGCACCAGCTGTTCGCCGACGGCTACACCCGTCAAGTCCTCAGCGGAATCGGCCACTTCCCGCCCCGTGAGGCACCGGAGTTCACCGCCGAGGCGATCCTGAGCCTCTGTTAGCGGGCATACCCCCGGGCGACCGTTACGGGCGGGTGCCGCGGCGAAGCAGAACCGTCCAGAGGAAGGGCTCGCCGAAGTGCGGGGAGTCCCGCGGCTCGTCGTGCATACGGCGGAGTTCCACCTCCGTCAGACCGGCGAAGATCCGGCGCAGGGACTCCGCGGGGTAGGCGAGTCCGCCGTGCAGGCCGGCGGACCGGCGGTAGAGGTCGGCGTCGCCCAGCTGGGAGCCGCCGCGCTCACCGTCCGGCGCGAAGCAGGTGAGCGCGAGATGGCCACCGGGGGCCAGGGCGCGGTCGAGCAGGGCGAGGTAGCTGATGCGGCGGTGCGGCGGCAGATGGTGGAAGCATCCGGAGTCGTAGATCAGGTCGTACGGGCCCCGGAGTTCGGCCGCGTCGTCGGATCCGACGAGGGCGAAGGCGTCGCCGCAGCGGAAGGTGATGTCGGCCCCGGCCTCCCGGGCGCGGTCCTCGGCCCAGGCGAGGGCCGCCGGGGAGAGGTCCACCGCGTCCACCCGGAAGCCCCGGGCGGCGAGGTGGAGGGCGTTACGGCCCGGCCCGCACCCCAGGTCGAGCGCGCGTCCAGGCGTCACCAGGCCGCGGTCGAGGTACGAGACCAGGTTCTCGTCGGGCTTCGCTGCGAAGAACGGCACCGGCTTGGAGCGGTCGGCGTAGAAACCGTCCCACCAGGAGGCCGCCCCGGCCGTCCAGCGATCGGCCTCGGGCGCGAACAGCCCGTCCAGGAGCCGGAGTACGTCGTCGACGGTCCGAATGTGCCGGTCCACCAGGGTGCCCCCGCCGTCCGGGCCACCGCTTCCGGTCGTCCCTTCCTTCCCCATGTGCCCTCCCCTTCCCGTCCGCCTTCGCGGTCCGTTTCCCGTCCGCCTTTGTAGTGCGTCTTTTCGGCCGTCATGCGGCCGGTCATGCGGCCGTCATTCGGCCCGTATTTCGGTCCGTCTTGCGGTCCGCTTTTGGGTGCTCATTCCGCTCCGGCGAGCGTAGACCCGATGGCGGTCGGGGCCCGGTTCGGGCGGTGTGGACGGACGCCGTGAACGAGCGCCTGGGCGTCCCGGACGAGGGCGGGAAGGGCAACCGGTACGGGGTGGGGGTGAAAGGGCGGCCGGGCCCCCGGGGCCGGCCGGGGAGGGGGCAATCTCCGCCGCGCCGGGCTGATTTTCTCGGCGATCTCCGGGTACCAGCGTTCGTGCAAGCCGCCGCAATGGAGCGGCCGGTGCCCGTCCGCGCCGACAGCGCGCTGTGCGTCTGCCGGCCCCTGGGGAAAGGCACAGGCACACCATGCTCTTCCTGGTCGTAGCACTCTTCCTCTTCGGCGTACTGCTGGGGACCGCGGGACATGTCCCCGCGGCCGTCACGGTCGTCGCCGGGATCGCGATCACGGCGTGGCTGGCGGTGTTCTTCGTCCGCGAGCGCCGCAAGGCGACGACCACGTCGAAGGGAGCGCACCGATGACGTCGACCTGGATTCCGCTGAAGACCGGTCCGCACCCGCAGGCCGACCGCATGGCCGTGGCCTCGTTCGTCTGCGGGCTGCTGGGGAGCCTGGTCTTCAATGTCTTCTTCGGTCCGTGCGCGCTGGTCTTCGGCGTGCTGGCGCTCCGCCGCGGGACGATCCGCCGGCTGCGGGCCTGGTTGGGGCTGGCCTTCGGTGTGCTCGACCTCGTGTTGCTCGTCGTCCTGTCGACGGCCACCGGGACGGTGAGCTGGCACGTCTAGGCCGGTATGGCGAGGGCCGGTATGGCGAAGACCGGCATGAAGCGAAGGCCGGCTCCTTCTTGCCGGCCGCGTCCCCTCACCTGAAATGGGCGACCAGCGGAATACGATCAGCGGAAGTCGATCATTGGAAAGGGAGAAAAGTCATGACTGAATTCCTTACCGACATCGAAACCATCCGTGCCCGGGCCCGCCAGGAAATCGAGAAGGGCCCGGTGACCGATGCGTACGGCGCCGATCTGGAGCGCGTGCTACAGGTGCTGAACGAGGCGCTGGCCACCGAAATCGTGTGCACGCTGCGGTACAAGAGGCATTACTACACCGCATCCGGGATCTATTCGGAGCCGGTCGCGGCGGAGTTCCTGGAGCATGCCACGCAGGAACAGGAACACGCCGACAAGATTGCCCGGCGCATCGTGCAACTCGGCGGGCAGCCCGATTTTCATCCGGACACGCTGACGCAGCGGGCGCACGCGGGCTATGACGCGAGCGCCGACCTGGTGGAGATGATCAAGGAGGATCTGGTGGCCGAACGGGTGGCCATCGCCGCGTACACGGAGATCGCACAGTGGCTGGGCGACGGCGACCCGACCACCCGGCGCGTGTTCGAGGACCTGCTGGCGCAGGAGGAGGAGCACGCCGACGATCTGCGCGGGCTGCTCGAACGGATTCCGCAGTCCGGGCGGACCTGAGCGCGGCCGCCCCGGGCCCCTCTCCCGTCGGGCCAACCCGGGCCGTATCAGGCCTGGTAAGGCCAAGTCGGTCCGAGTCGACCTGAGTCAGCCCGAGTCGTATCGACTCAGGGCATGTCGGTTCACATCAGGTCAAGTGTGACGCTGATGGCCTTGCCACGAGCCGTGGGGACGATGGTGACGGAGGCGGCGAGTTGGCACACCATGGGCCAGCCGTAGCCGCCGATGTCCCCCGGCTCGTGGCGGGAGGCCGTCACGGGGCGGTGCGGACTGGTGTCCTCCACGAGCAGGGCGAGGCGGTTGCCGGTGATGCGCGCGGTGAAGGCGATCAGGCCGTCCGTGTGGCGCTGGGCGTTGGTGACCAGTTCGGACGTGATCAGCAGGGCGTCGGTGTATTTCATCGCCTCCACGGGGCCGGGATGGGCCTTCAAGAGGTCGCTGACGCGATCGCGTGCCTGCGCGGCCGTGGCCGGTACGTGGGACGCTGCCTGGGTCACCGCTTCCCCCCTTCTCCGAACCGGGCTGATCTTCTGGAACACTCGTGCGTCTACCCGCGTTGTGCGGAATATCGCCAACTTTCTGGTGGCCCGCCCACGCTACGGCGCCGGGGCCCCGGAGGACACCGGTTGTGATACAGCTCGCCGGTCCGGTGCCGGGAAGCGGGCGGGACGGCTACGCTCCTTGCGCACACTCCTCGTCACCACCGCCACACAAGGACGACCCCACCCGTGAAGAAGAGCGCGATAGCCGGCCTCTGCACCCTCGGCCTCCTCGTGGCCGCCGGCGCCTACGAAGGCATCGCCATCGCCAGTGACCCGCTGACCCTCGCCGAATTCAACGAGATCAAGGCGGGCAGCAGCGTGAAAACCCTGCTCCGCCACGCGAGTACCTGCCAGCAGGAGAACAAGACCGAGCGCGCCGACAACTACCCCGTGACATGGACGTGTTACGGCGCCGACGGCAGCAGCAACGCGGTGTTCTTCTATTCCGAGGGCGTGCTCTTCAGCAAGTCGCAGACCGGGTTGCAGTAACACCCCGCCCTCCGGGCTCATCAGTCGGATTATCGGCCTCTTTTGCGTTATGTCTGAATTCGGTAAAGCCCTCGGTGTTGACCGGGTGCGTACCGATCCGCGGGTGCATTCTCCTTCCTGCCCGGCCAGAGCCGGGGCATCTCGCAGCATGGCAATGCAGAAAGGCATGATCCTCAATGCTTGACGGATTCAAGCGCGCCTTCGCACTGGGCGCCGCCACCGTTGCCCTCACCGGGGGCATGGCCCTCTCCTCGGTGGGTTCCGCCTCGGCCGCGGCGCCGCAGCACGGCGACCACACGGTGTCCAGGCACATCTACCGGAGCCACTGCCGCACGGTTCACGGCCACTGGGTCCGGGTCTGGCACCGGGCCGGGCGGGACCGGTTCGGCCGCTTCCACCAGGGCTACTGGACCCGGACCTGGCACCGGACGCACCTGGTGTGTCACCGGCGCTGAGCATCTGACGCGATAACGGCGTGGGCCCCGGGGCTGGATCACATCCCCGGGGCCCCTGCGTCTCTTGCTCCCGCACGGGCCGGAAGTGGAGCATGACGGCACCCGCTTGTAAACAACGAGGCACAAGAACACTCAAAATAGGTAAACCACAGCAGTCGGGCGCATCGTGCTCTAGCGTTCACCTCCGACACGGAGGCGGTCGCGTACCGGGGGGTCCGACCGCGCCGGGACGTGAGGGGACGACCAAGTGGGGGGCCATGGGGTTGTTCGAAGCTGCCGGATCACGGGTGATCGCGTCATCCGCCGGGACAGCCGAGCTGGAACGCACATCGCGACGGCGCGAGGAAGGCAGGCACCGATCCACCGAACAGCGGCTGTTACAGGTGGCGTTGGCCGCCGACCTCCTCGGTGCGGTGGTGCCGATGGGGGCGGTCTGTGCCGCGACCCGGCAACCGCATCCGCTGCTCCTCGCGGTGCTCGCCGGCGCCGCCTGGCTGACCGTGGGAGCGGCAAAGAATCGTTACTCCAAAGATGAGTTGGGCGGCAGTGGTGCGGTACTGCCGCTGTTGCGGGACTGGTTGACGGTACTGGGCGTGCTCGCCGTCACCTGTGTCGCGGCACGGATCGATGCCGCCACCCAGATCTGTGTGCTCGCGCTGCTGCCGGGGCTGGCGCTGGCCGTGCTGCGGCGCAAGCTCATGCACCGCCATCTGCAGCGGGTGCGCCGCCGAGCCCAGGCACTGCGCCGGGTGCTGCTCGTCGGCGAACCGGGCGCCGTCGACCTGGTGTTGGAGGAGCTGGCGCACCGTACGGACCACGAGTACGTGGTCGTCGGGGGCTGCCTGGTCGGCGAGGAGGACACCGACTCGGCGCTTCCGGTGCCGGCCCGGCTCACCTTCGACGGGGACGGGCCGGACGGTGCGCGGGACGGCGAGACCGTACTGCGGTGTGCGGCCGAACTCGACGCCGATCTGGTCTTCGTGGCGCCCGGCCGCCGGATGTCCGCCGCGCGGGTGCGCCGGCTGGCCTGGGCGTTGCACGACGAGGGACGGGATCTGGCCATACTGCCGGGGCTGATCGATGTGTCCCGGCACCGGGTCCGGCTGGCGAAGGCCGCGGGGCTGACGGTGATGCACATAGAGCCGGCGGCACGACGGGGGCTGCCGGTACTGCTGAAGCAGACCACGGACCGGGTGGGGGCGCTGCTGCTACTGGTGCTGCTCGCGCCGCTGTTCGCCTTGGTGGCGGCGGCGATCCGGCTCACCTCGGCCGGCCCGGTGTTCTACTGGCAGATCCGGGTCGGCCGCGATCTGCGGCCGTTCCGGATGTGGAAGTTCCGCACGATGGTGGTGACCGCCGACCGGATGCGGGCGGCGCTGGAGTCGGCGAACGAGCACGACGGGGCGATGTTCAAGATCCGGCGGGATCCCCGGGTGACCCGGGTGGGCCGGGTGCTGCGCCGGCTCTCGCTGGACGAACTGCCCCAGCTCTTCAACGTCCTGGCCGGACATATGTCGTTGGTGGGTCCGCGGCCGCCGCTGCCCGAGGAGGTCGAGCGGTACGACGGGACGGAGTTGCGCCGGCTGTCCGTCAAGCCGGGCCTGACCGGCCTGTGGCAGGTCAGCGGGCGGTCCGACCTCTCCTGGGACGAGACCGTCCGGCTGGACCTGAGTTACGTGGACAACTGGTCCTACGGCCGGGACATCGGCGTGCTGGCCCGTACGGTCCGGGCGGTGCTGGACGGCCGCGGTGCGTACTGAGCGGGCCGGCCGGCCCGGGTGTGCGGCCGGTGCGGGCGCTCGTGGGAGCGTCCGCCGGTCGCCCACCCGGGGCCCGGCGGGCTCACACCGCGGCCGGCTGCGACTGCCAGGCCGCGTAGGTCTCGGCGATGCCGTCCGCGAGCGGGATGGTCGGCGACCAGCCCAGGGAGCGCATCGTGCTGATGTCGAGGAGCTTGCGCGGGGTGCCGTCGGGGCGGGACGGGTCGAAGGAGATCCGTCCCTGGTAGCCCACGACGGAGGCGACGCAGGAGGCCAGGTCGGCGATGGTGAGGTCCTCGCCGCAGCCGACGTTGACCGGGTCCTCGCCGTCGTGGCGGCGCAGCAGCAGCTCGCAGGCCGCGGCCAGGTCGTCGACGTGCAGGAATTCGCGCCGGGGAGTGCCGGTGCCCCAGAGGGTGACCTCGGGCCGGGCCTGCTCCTTCGCCTCGTGGAAGCGGCGGATCAGTGCGGGCAGGACGTGCGAGGTCTCCAGGTCGAAGTTGTCGCCGGGGCCGTAGAGGTTGGTCGGCATGGCGGAGATGAAGGAGGCGCCGTACTGCCTGCGGTAGGAGCGGATCTGCACCAGGCCGGCGATCTTGGCTATCGCGTACGCCTCGTTGGTGGGCTCCAGCGGCCCGCTGAGCAGGGCGTCCTCGGTGATGGGCTGGGGTGCGTGCTTGGGGTAGATGCAGCTGGATCCGAGGAACAGCAGCCGGCGCACACCTGCCTGGTGGGCGCCGGCGATGACGCTGAGCTGGATGCTCAGGTTGTCCTCCAGGAACTGCACCGGCTGCGTGCTGTTGGCCATGATCCCGCCGACCTTGGCGGCCGCCAGGACGACGGCGTCGGGCCGGGAGGTGCGCAGCCAGTCCGCGGTGGCGGCGGCGTCGCGCAGGTCGAGTGCGGTACGGGGGCGGGTCAGTACGTCGTAACCCCGGGCGGACAGCCGCCGGGCCACGGCGGAGCCGACCAGGCCCCGGTGGCCGGCGACGAAGACCCGGGCGGGCGGGGGCAGCAAGTCATCCATGGTCCGGATTGTGGCAGTGGATCCGAGACGCCCACCGGCCATTTCAGGAAATAGTCACCAATGTTTCTCGTGGGGGGAAGTCATGTCAGAAGCCATGCCCAAAACTGCCGTGATCACCGGAATCACCGGCCAGGACGGTTCGTACCTCGCGGAATTGCTGTTGAGCAAGGGCTATGAGGTGCACGGGCTGATGAGACGCTCGTCGAGCTTCAACACCGAGCGCATCGACCACATCTACCAGGACCCGCACACCCCGGGGCGCCGGCTGCTGCTGCACCACGTCGACCTGTCCGACGGGGTGGCGCTGGTGAACCTGCTGCGTGACGTGCAGCCCGACGAGGTCTACAACCTCGGCGCGCAGTCCCATGTCCGGGTCTCCTTCGACGCCCCGCTCTACACCGGCGACGTCACCGGGCTGGGCGCGCTGCGGCTGCTGGAGGCCATCCGCGCCAGCGGTGTGCAGACCCGGCTGTACCAGGCGTCGTCGTCGGAGATGTTCGGCGCCACCCCGCCGCCGCAGAACGAGTCGACGCCCTTCCATCCCCGCAGCCCCTACGGCTGCGCCAAGGTCATGGCCTACTGGTCGACGGTCAACTACCGTGAGGCGTATGGGTTGTTCGGGGTCAACGGCATCCTGTTCAACCACGAGAGCCCCCGGCGCGGCGAGACCTTCGTCACCCGCAAGATCACCCGCGCGGTGGCCCGTATCCAGGCGGGTCTGCAGCAGCACCTCTATCTCGGCAATCTCGACGCCGTCCGCGACTGGGGCTACGCACCCGAGTACGTGGAGGCCATGTGGCTGATGCTGCAGCGCGACGAGCCCGACGACTACGTGGTGGCGACCGGGGTGCCCGCGACCGTACGGGACTTCCTGCACGCCGCGTTCGACTGTGTGGGGCTGGACTGGGAGCGCAGTGTCCGGTTCGACCCGAAGTACGAGCGTCCGAGTGAAGTGGACGCGCTGATCGGCGATGCGTCCAAGGCGAAGCGGCTGCTGGACTGGTCGCCGAAGGTGCAGTACGACGAGCTGGCGCGGATCATGGTCGAGTCCGACATACGGCAGCTGGAGGACGAGCGCTCCGGCCACCGGGTGCGGGTGGACCGATGATCGCTCCCGCCACCGCCCGCCGGCTGCGCGGCTTCACCGGCGCCGGCTACGACAAGGGCCGCGGGCTGCTGACCCAGGCCCTCTGGTTCGCCGTGCTCAACCTGTTCTTCGTCAAGTGGTGGTTCCCGCCGCGGCTGCGCCCCGCGGTGCTGCGGGCGTTCGGCGCGCGGGTCGGGGACCGGGTGCTGATCCGCCACCGGGTGCGGGTGCAGTGGCCGTGGAAGCTCACCATCGGCGACGACGTCTGGGTGGGCGAGGACGCCTGGCTGATCACTCTGGAGCCGATCACGATCGGCCATGACGTCTGTGTGTCCCAGGGCGCCGTGCTGTGCACCGGAAGCCATCAACGCCGGTCCCCCACCTTCGAGTTCGACAACGGGCCGATCCGTCTGGAGCCCGGCGCGTGGGTGGCGGCCCGTGCCATGGTGCTGCGCGGGGTGACCGTCGGTGCGGGCGCGGTGGTCGGTGCGGGCGCGGTCGCCCACCGGGACGTGCCCGCGGGAGCCGTGCACACCACCGGAGGTGCCCGGTGAGGATCAGCCATGTCGTGACCCTGGTGAGCGACGACGGGGCGTACGGCGGGCCGGTGAGCGTGGCCACCGGGCAGTTGGCCGAACTGGCCGCGCGCGGCCACGAGGTCGAGCTGATCGGGCTGTGGCGCGGTCGGGGCGGCCCGCCGCGCACCGTGGACGGGGTGCCGCTGCGGGCCCGCACCGCCCGCACGCTCGTCCCTGGGCAGGGGTTCCTCGGTCTGTTCCACCCGGGGCTGCTGCCGTTGCTGTGGCGCGCCGCGGGCCGGGCCGGTGCCCTGCATCTGCATGCCGGCCGCGATCTGGTGTCGCTGGCCGCGCTCGCCGTCGCCGTACTGCGCCGCCGGCCGTTCGTGGTGCAGACGCACGGCATGGTCCAGCCGCGGTCGTCGGCCGTGGCCCGGCTGTTCGACCGGGTCTATGTGCCGCTGCTGCGGCGGGCGGCCGTGGCACTGGTGCTCACGGACGAGGAGGAGGCCGGGCTGCGGCGGGTGCTGGGGCCGCGTGGTCCGCGGCTGGTCAGGCTGCACAACGGGGTGCGGTCGGGGGCGACCGAGGCGGTGGTGCGGTTGCCGCCCGAGGTGCTGTTCCTGGCCCGGCTGCAGGCCCGTAAGCGGCCCGAGGCGTTCGTGCGGATGGCGGCGCTGGTGCACCGCAAGCGTCCCGAGGTGACGTTCCCCATGAACGGCGCCGACGAGGGACGGCTCGACGCGGTCCGGCGGCTGATCGCCGAGGAGGGCCTCGATGAGGTGGTGACGTACGGCGGTGCGCTGGACCATGCGGCCGCGGTGGCGCGGACCGCGCGGGCCGCGGTGTATGTGCTGCCGAGTGTCGAGGAGCCCTTCCCGATGAGCGTGCTGGAGGCACTGGCGGTCGGCACGCCGGTGGTCTGTACGGACCGCTGTGGGATCGCCGGTGCGCTCCGGCGCCGTGGGGCGGCCCTGGTGACCGACGGTTCGCCGGAGCAGCTGGCCGATGCGGTGCTGCGGCTGCTGGAGGACGAGGCGTTGCGGGAGCGGGTGGTGCGGGCCGGGCTGGCGGCGCTGGACGAGGAGTTCTCGCTCGCGGCGGTGGCCGACCGGCTGGAGGAGCACTACCGGTGCCTCGCGGGAGGCGGGTGAGCCGGGTGGCGGCGGGGTCCCGGCCCCGCCGCCCGTACCTCACGAACGCGTGCCTAGCGGCCGGCGGCCCGGCCTTCCGTGGCCAGGTGCAGCAGGGCGGTGATCCGCGCCAACCCGGCCCGGCTGCTGAGCCGTTCCTCGACGTACCGGGGGCCCCGGGCGCCCAGCCCGGCGGCCCGTGCGGGGTCGTCGGCGAGCGCGCGGACCTCGGCCAGCAGCGCCTTGGGGTCCTCCGGTGCGACGAGGGTGCCGGCGCCCGAGCGGAGGACCTCCTGGGCGGTCCCGCCTTCGGCCGCCACCGAGGCCATCACCGGCCGGCCGGTCATGAAGTACGAGGTCAGCTTGGACGGCAGGCTCATGTCGAGCACGGAGGCCTTCTGCGTCACGGCCAGCACGTCGGCGGCCGCGAGCACCTCGGGGAACTCCTCGGCGCCGGCCGGCGGGAGGAAGGACAGCGCGCGGACACCGGCGCCCAGCCGTTGCAGGGCGGCGCGCTGGTTGCCGTCGCCCATGAGCACGATGCGTACCGGCGCGGCTTCGCGGTCGGCCAGCCGGGCGGCCTCGACCAGGACCTCCAGCCCTTGTTTGAGGCCCATGTTGCCGGCGTGCAGCAGCACGGTCTCGTCGGCCGTCCAGCCCAGCCGGTCCCGGGTCCGCTGCCGGTCGCCGCGCGGGCCCGTCACATGCGTCCAGTTGGGCACCACCTGGATCCGCTCGCGGGGCACCCCCATCGCGGTGACCCGGGCGACGAACGACTCGTGCACCACCCCGACGACGGCGGCGCCGCGCAGGACGCGGGCCTCGACGGCTCCGGCCAGGGCCGCGGCCCGGCCCCCGCCCTGGATGCCGCTCTGCTCGGCGGCCGCGCCCATCAGGTCCTGGACGACCACGACGTGCGGCACCCCGGCCCGCCGGGCCAGCCGGCCGCCCAGCACTCCCCCGGCCAGGGTGGGCATCTGGGTGAGCACCACATCGGGCCGGACCGGCGGTGGCGCCAGTACGCCGTGCGCCAGGATGCTCGCCTCGAACAGCGCCCGGCGGGCCGCGGTCTGCCGGGCCGGGACGGTGTGCCGCCGACGGTGCACGGTCACCCCGCCGCGGTGTTCCCGCATCCGCCAGCGGCCCCGGTAACCCTCCGCCACCCGCCAGGACGGGTAGTGCGGCAGGCCCGCGAGGACGTGGGTGTCGGCGCCGGACGCGGCGAGGTGCTCGGCCACTTGCGTCGAGTACGGCCCTATGCCGGTGTGCTCGGGTGCGTAGTTGGTCGAGACGACCAGGACGCACCGGCCGTCGAACGAGTCTTCCACGGATGCCCCCCTCAGGCTGTGCCGGTCATCGTAGAAGCGGACAGGGCGTTGTGGACTGTGAATTGGGTTGCGATTGTGTCCCGAAGCCGACTTTGTCATCCGATGTCGCTTAGATTGTGGGCCGCTGCAGGGGAGTTGGGGGAGGTGGGCGGGTGAGGGCGGGGCGTCGGACGGCCGGCGGGCCCGGGCGTGCGGTGGCCGCGCTGGGCTGCTGGGCGTTGCTGTTGGTGGTGTTGCTGCCGCTGCTGGTGCTGCGGTCGCTGGACGCCCGCTTCGGTGCCGCGCTCGCCGTCCAGTGCGTCGTGGTGGTGCACTCCGGTGCGGCGCTGGCGCGGGTGCTGACCGACGTCCGGGCCCGGCTGATCGCGTTCGGTTTCTGGCTGTTCTCCTACGTGTGGCTGGGGCTGGCGCCGCTGGCGATGCTCGCCACGGACGCGTATCCGCGCGGGTTCGTGGTCGATGCGCACACCGCGTTCGTCTCAACGGTGTTGGTGGAGACGGGACTTCTGGCGTACAGCGCGGGGTCGGCGGTGGCCGCCTGGCGGGCCGGCCGGGGTTCCGCGCTCCTGGAGCCGGTGCTCGCGCGGCGGCTGGCGCCCGGGCGGGTGCTGCTGCTGTGCGGGGCGGCGCTGCTGCTGGCGGTGGTGCTGATCCCGCAACAGGGCGGGCTGGCCGCGTTCTTCCTCAGCCGGCAGGCGGCCAACGAGGCGGCGGCGCTGGCCGAGCCGTCGGGGTCGGCGGACCGGGCGATGTCGGCCTGGTTGTTGTCGGTGCCGGCGTTCTGGGCACTGGTGGCGCTGGTGCATGTGCCGCGGTTCCGGGCCGGTGACCGGATTCTGCGCGGGCTGCGCTGGCTGCTGCTGCCGCTGCTGGCCGCGGTCAATGTGATCGTCAACAACCCCGTCAGCCAGCCGCGGTTCTGGGCCGGCACGGTGCTGCTGGCGCTGGTCTTCGGCGCGTCGTGGCTGCGCGGACCGCGGGCGTTCCGGGTCGGCGCGGCGGCGGTCGCGGCGGTGGTGCTGGTGGTGTTCCCGTACAGCGACTACTTCCGTTACGACAAGCGGGAGCCGGTGCGGATCGTCTCGCTCGCCGAGCAGTTCACGTCCAACGGGGACTACGACGCGTTCCAGCAGATCGAGACGGGTGTGGACTACGTCCGTACGCATGGCTTCACGCCGACGGCCGCGCTCGGGCCGCCGCTGTTCTTCGTGCCGCGCGCCGCCTGGCCCGGCAAGCCGGACGACGCGGGCATCCTGCTCGCCCGGCACGCGGGGTACACCTTCGAGAACCTCTCCGCGCCGCTGTGGATCGAGTCGTACCTGTGGGCCGGGTTCCCCTCGGTCGTCGCGGTCTTCGGGCTGATCGGCGCGGTGGGGCGGCGGATCGACGCGCTGCGGCACCGGCTGCGGCGGCACCGGGGCACGCTCGCGGCGCTGCTGGTCCCGGCGTTCGGCTTCTACCAGCTGGTGTTGCTGCGCGGCAGCCTGATGGCGATCGTCGGACCGCTCGCGCTGCTGGTGTGCATCCCGCTGCTGATCACCCGCAAACCGGGGCGTTCGTCCCCGCCCGCGGCCGCGCCGGAGTCGGTGGCCCCGGCGGACCGCACCGCACCGTCGCTATGCACAGGAGGAACACGTACGTGAGCGTCTTCGACGAGCCCGCGGAGGAGCCGGACCAGATCCGTGATCAGTTGCGCCAGCTCTTCCGGTACCGGGCGTTCATCCTGCTCGGCCTGGTACTGGGCCTGCTCGGTGGCGGTGCGGTGTTCGTGCTGGCCGGGCCGACCTATACGGCGACGGGTGAGGTGGTGGTGCATGCGATCAGCACCGCGCCGTTCGAGGCCGGCGGCGTCTCGGCGGACAAGCAGATCAGCATGGGCACCGAGCGGCAGATCGCGCAGAGCGCGTCGGTCGCGGCCGGTGCGGCCAAGGCCCTGGGGGAACGTACGGATCCGGCCGTTCTGCAGCGCGATCTGCGGGTGAGCAATCCGCCCGAGACCCAGACCCTGCTGTTCGAATACAGCGCGGATTCCGCGGACCGGGCGGCGTCGCTGGTCAACGCGTTCGTCCAGGCATATCTGACGTACCGTCAGGACACCGCGAAGCAGCGGATCGGGACCACGGTCGGCAAGCTCGGGGACGAGCTGAAGCCGCTCATGGCGCAGCGGAAGGTGCTGGACCGGCGGATCGCGGACGCCGGCGGCGGTGCGGGCCGGGCCGCCGACGAGTCCGAGCGCCGGGACCTGGTGTCGCAGATCGCGGATCTGCAGGGCCGGATCTCCAGTCTGAAGTCGCTGGACACCACGCCGGGCGACATCGTGCGCAAGGGCGATCCGCCGGCCTTCCCGTCCAGCCCCGGTCTGGCGGTGCTGCTGCTCGCCGGTGCGGTGGCGGGGCTGGTACTGGGGATCCTGGCGGCATGGGTCCGTTCGGTGCTGGAGCCGCGGGTCCGGTCGGTGGCGGATGTGCAGGACAATCTGCGGGCTCCGGTGCTGGGCATCCTGCCGCGCCGGCGGGGCGGCGAGCAGGTGCTGGAGGTGGGCCGTTCCGGCCACGGCAACCGGGCCGAGGCCTATCGGACCATCGCCTTCCGGCTCATGCACGACCTGCGGTTCTCCGGTACGGGCAGCCTGCTGATCGTTTCCCCGCGGGAGAACGCGGAGGCGGTGTCGGTGGCGGTGAACCTGGCCGGCGCGTTCGCCGAGATCGGCAACGACATCCTGCTGGTGGAGGCGGATCTGCGGACGCCGCGACTCGCCCAGCGGCTGCCGCTGCGGCCCGGCCACGGCCGGCCGGTGCCGGGCAGCTGGGCGGAGGGCGAACGGCTCGTGGTGGAGGCGGGGGTGGACGGCCGGTTCGAGCTGCTGCCCGGCCGTGAAGTCCCCAATCCGGCCCGGGTGTTGTCCTCGCCGCAGTTCGCGCAGTTGCTCAACGCACCGTCGGGCCCGGACGAGCGGGTCGTGGTGGTCACCGGGCCGCTGCTCTCGCACGCGGACGGGCTGGCCGTCGCCAAGCAGGGCGCCGGCGTGGTGGTGGTCTGCGACCTCAACGAGGTGCGCCGGGACGATCTGGACCGGGTGTGGGAGCTGATCACCGGGGCCGGCGGGCACATTCTGGGCGCCGTGCTGGACAAGGGTCGCCGCGGCCCGTCACTGCGCCGGCTGACGGACGGCGGCCCGGCCCGCGGCAAGCGCGGCCGGACCCATCCGCGGACGACCGTGGTGGCACCGTCCGTACGGACCGGTCCGCCGGCGCCGCGCACCGGCCCGGTGGGCGCGGACGGTGCGTCGGCCGATGCCCGTCCGCTGCGCGGGTGACCGACGTCCGCCCGGCGGGGCCGGGCCGCGGAGCGATGCCAACTACCGTGCGCACCAATCCAGTTGGGGCGTCGGATGTGCGGACGACGGCGCGCGGGAGTCTGTTCGCGCTGGCCGGTTCGGCGGCGAACGCGGTGTTCGGCTTCCTGCTGGTGGCCGTCGTCACCCAGGGGCTCGGGGCCCGCGGGGCCGGTGCGGTCTTCACCGCGGTCGCGGCCTTCACGATCCTGAGCAACGCCCTGAAGCTGGGGGCCGATACCGCGCTGGTCCGTTTCGTCTCGCGGGACCTGGAACTGACCGGTGGGGCCGGGGTGCCGGGGCTGCTGCGGACCGCGGTACCGCCGGCGCTGCTGGCCGGCGGGGCCGGGGCGGTGGTGCTGCTGTGCTCCCCCGGGCTCGCCGGCCGGCTGCTGCCCGAGCTGGACCCGGGGCAGGCCGGTGCCGTGTTACGGCTGTGTGCGGTGTTCCTGCCGGTGACGACGGTGACGCTGGTGCTGCTCGGTGCGACCCGGGGGTACGGGTCGGTGGTGCCGTTCGTGGGGGTGGAGCAGATCGGCAAGCCGGTGCTGCGGGTGCTCCTGGCGGTGCCGCTGGTGCTGTGGGCGCCGAGCGTGACCGGGGTCTGGGCGGCCTGGCTGGCGCCCGGGGTGCTGGGTGCGGTGGCGGCCGGGTTCTCACTGCGTCGGTCCCGGCGTACGCATCCCGGAACGGGCCGGCCGCCGCCGCGGGCCCGGGAGTTCTGGGCGTTCGCCGGGCCGCGCGCGGTGTCGTCGCTGTTCGACATCGCCGCGGTGTGGATCGGCGTGATCCTGCTGTCGGTGCTGGGCACGAGCGCGGAGGCCGGGGTCTACACGGCGATCGGGCGGCTGATCACCGCCGGGACGCTGTTGCAGCTGGCGGTCCGGCTGGCGGTGGCACCGCAGATCAGCCGGCTGCTGGCGGGCGGTGACCAGGGCGGGGCGCAGCGGCTGCACCGGCTGTCGACGCGGTGGATCGCGCTGTTCTCCTGGCCGGTGTTCGTGCTGTTCGCGGCCTTTCCGCGCACCGTGCTGTCGGTGTTCGGTCCCGGCTTCGCCGGCGGCGCGCCGGCGCTGGTGGCGCTGGCGGTGGCGGCCATGGTCAACGTCGGTGTCGGCAACGCCCAGACGGCGCTGTTGATGGCCGGGCGGAGCGTGGGGAACCTGGCGGTGGCCGGGTCCGCGTTCGTGGTCCAGGTGGGCACCGGGGTGTGGCTGGTGCCGCGGTACGGGGTGCTGGGCGCTGCGGTGTCCTGGGGGCTGGCGATCGTCGTGGACAACGGGGTCTCGGCGCTGCTGGTCCGCCGGCGGCTGGGGTTCCGCACCGTGGACCGGGGCTATCTGCTGGCCGCGGTGACCGGCCTCGGAGCGGTGTCGTGCGGGGCGTTCGGCATGCGGGCATTATGGGGTGACAGCGTGCCCGGTGCGCTTTTCGCAACGGTTTTGGCAATCGGGCCGTTCGGCGCCCTTGTCTGGCGCTATCGTTTGCCGCTGGGGGTAGGGGAGTTCTTCGGTGCGCTGCGCAAGCGCAGTTCGGAAAACTCACGGTGAACGCTGGCCGCAATTCCCCACGAAAAGCCGGTCGTTCGCGTCTCCTGTCCCGACAACATTTCTTGCTCGCGCCATGCTTCCAGGGGGGACCTGTGCGCCAACGAAGCAGACCAGTCCATTTCTTCCTCGCGGCCGCGGTGCTCGGTACCGCTTCGACGGCGCTCGCCGCCGGTCCCGCCCAGGCCGACGGCGAGGCCACGCTGACCGCCGATCCGCTGAGCACCTGGCAGACCGACGGCATCGTGTGGTCCCTGGCGTACGCCAAGGGCATCGTCTACGTGGGGGGCCGGTTCGATCACATCCGGCCGCCCGGCGCGGCCCCCGGCAGCGGTGAGCTCGCCCGTAAGAACTTCGCGGCCTTCGACGCCAAAACCGGCCAACCACTGTCGTGTGCACCGGCGTTCAGCGGCGGAGAGAACACCATCCGGGCGATGAAGGCCTCGCCGGACGGTTCGCTGATCTACATCGGCGGCTCGTTCGGCAAGGCCGGCCCGGTCGGGCGCTCCAACACCGCCTCGCTCAACACCGCGAACTGCACGATCGGCGACGACTGGAAGCCCACGGTCAGCTCGACCGTGCGCGCCCTCGACGTCACCGACGACACGGTCTACATCGGCGGCCAGTTCTCGACGGTCCAGGGCCAGACCCGTGAGCGGGTCGCCGCACTGCGTCCGACGGGTGCGCTGCTGCCGTTCAAGGCGACGATCCGGGGCTCGTCGATCCCCAACGACCCGACGCCCGGGGTGAACGCGATCACCGTCGCCCCGAAGCTCAACAAGGTCATCATCGGCGGCCGGTTCACCTCGGTGAACGGCAGTCTGCTGAGCGTGCACGCGCTGGCCGGACTCGACGCGACCACCGGCAAGGTCGTCAACACCTTCACCGGCTGGATCCCCAACAGGTCGGCGGTCAAGGCGCTCGTCAACGACGGCACCAACTTCTATCTGGGCGCCGAGGGGACCGGTGGCGGGGTCTTCGACGGGCGCATCGCCGGCCGGCTGTCGGACGGCGGGCAGATCTGGAAGGACACCTGCCTGGGCGCCACCCAGGCCGTGCTGCCGTACAAGGGCGTCCTCTACAGCGGCTCGCACGCGCACAACTGCTCCGACACCCCGGGCGGTTTCCCGGACATCGGCAACCGCCAGCACTTCCTCGCCCAGTCGATCGCGGACAAGACGATCCTGCCGTGGTTCCCGGACACCAATGACGGGATCGGTGAGCAGATCGGCCCGCGGGCGCTGACCATGGCGGACGGGATCCTGTGGGCGGGCGGCGAGTTCACCACCGTCAACGACGCGCCGCAGCAGGGCCTGACGCGGTTCGCGGCGGCTCCGGACACCGGTGCGCCGCAGGTGCCGCTGATGAGCGGGTCGAGCCCGGCCCGCGGGAAGATCACGCTGACCTGGAAGGCCTCCTGGGACCGGGACAACGGCGCGCTGACGTACAAGCTCTACCGGGACGGGGTGTATCTGACCTCGCTCACCAAGGACTCGCGCTACTGGAACCGGCCGGACATGAGCTACACGGACACCGTGCAGCCCGGTTCGGCGCACCGTTACTCGCTGGAGGTCACCGACGGCACCAACGTCTCGGGCCGCAACGGGCCGGTCAACGTCACCGCCAGGAACTGACCGTTCGCCGAGTGGGGAGCACATGACGCACCGCGTGGGGTACGCACCCGGGGTCTACGACCTGTTCCACATAGGGCATCTGAACATTCTCCGGCATGCGAGGAGCCAGTGCGACTATCTCGTGGCCGGGGTCGTCTCGGACGAAATGGCCGAACAGGCCAAGGGCACGGCACCGGTCATTCCGCTCACCGAGCGGCTGGAGATCGTGCGCAGCGTCCGGTTCGTGGACGCGGCATTCGTGGAAACCGTGCCGGACAAATTGGTGACCTGGCAGCAGGTCCGGTTCGACGTCCTCTTCAAGGGCGACGACTGGCGGGGAACGAGCAAGGGCGAAAAGCTCGAGCGGGACTTCGCGGCGGTCGGTGTCGAGGTGGTCTATTTCCCGTACACCGTGCACACGTCGAGCACACTGCTGCGCAAGGCGCTCGACGGGCTGGCGAATTCGGCGTGAGCGAGGCCGGCTGAGGTGTGCGGGGCATTTCCCGGAAATCTTCCGGGAAATGCCCCGCCGCCTCGTCGCAGGTCGTCAGCGAAGGGGCACGGACAGTTCCCGGTACCACTTCACCAAGAACGCCACCATGAAGAGGAGATGGGCGGCGAGCAGCGCGCAGTACGCCGCGACGAACAGGTCACGGCTGCCGAAGAGCAGGAACGCCACGCAGAACACGCCGTAGTCGACGGGGAGCAGGGCCACCGCGCGCACGGTGGACACCGGTGCCGCGGCGGCCCGGTCCGCGCCGGTCCGCAGCCGCTCGGCGCGCTTGAGCTGTTCGGTGAGGATTCCGCCGAAGAAGACCATCACCGCGGCGAATTGGAAGGCCACCGGCAGCAACAGGAACACCGGGTCGGAGAATCCGAAGTGACGGTAGAAGGCGATGAGTACGGCCATATGGACGGCGAGCATCTTCGCGCAGTCGACCACATGGTCCAGCCACTCCCCCGCCGCGCTGCCGGTCCCGGTCAGCCGGGCGAGCTGGCCGTCGGCCGAATCCAGCGCAAAACCCAGCACCAGTGCCGCGACGATGCCCAGCGCCGCGGCGGGCGAGGGCCGGAGCGCCGCGATCAGCACCACTCCGGTGAAGGTCACCGCCGCGCTGATGAGCGTGACCTGATTGGGCGTGAGTTTCAGCCGGTAGCCCGCCGCGGCCAGTATCCGGCCGGCCGGCCGGTTCACATAACGCGAATACAGGGACACCCCCTTCGCGGATTTCTGGGCCGCCGACAGTTCCCTGAGCGCATATCCGAACTGACTCATGTCCCCCCACTTGAAGAAATGGACCCCCGGAGGAGCACATCATGGCAGGCAGGACCTCTCCGTCAAACGGTGGCGCCGGCCGCCGGACGGTTCTGGCGGGTACGGCCGCCGCACTGGCGACCGCCCTGGCCGGCTGCGACTCCGCGCCCGACCGGGAACCGTCCGACAACGCGCCCCAGGAGCCGCTGGTCTCCGGCCGTAAGCCCCAGGGCAAGGACGTCATCGACGTGGTGGCGGACTGCGGCGCCAAGGGGGACGGCCGGACCGACGACAGCCGTGCGTTCGCCCGCGCCTACGCCTATGCGGCCGGCCGGGTCTGGGACCACATCGGCCGGACCGTGATCGACATTCCGGCCGGCACGTACCTCATCCGGGCGCCGCACGCGCTGCTCAACGCCCCGCCCGGCAAGCTCAAGGCGAACGGCCTGCGGTTCCGCGGCGCCGGGAAGCGGATGACCCAGCTGATCTTCGCGCCGTCCCGTTCCGAGGACGCCTATCTGTGCCGCAACGAGGACAGCTGGGCGAATGTGATGTTCGAGCACCTCGCGTTCCGCTCCGGCACGCCCGGCGCGTCGTTCTTCTACTCGTTCTCGACCGGCCAGGCCCAGGACTACCGCTTCTCCGACTGCGAGTGGACCGGCGAGTGGACCTACGGGCTGGCCCTCGACGGCAGCAACACCAACTCCGAGATGCGCTGGGACGCGTGCCGGGTGGGCGGCTCCTACCGCAAGGCGTTCCTCTACTCCGGGCTGTCGCAGAAGTCGCCGGACCGGTCGCAGCAGGACCAGTTCCTCAATTACTGGTTCACCGATATGAAGGTCGAGTACTCCTGGGGGAACTTCCTGGAATTCCCCTACGGGGGGTCGGTCACCTGCCGCGGCGGTTCGTACATCATCACCGGCCGCCGCCCCGGCGACTCCGCCGACTACGGGCGGACCAGCACCTTCTTCCGCTTTCCGCGGGGTCCGCACCACGACTCCGTCCAGCGCTTCCACGCCGAGGACATCCGCTTCGAGGTGCGCAGCCCGGACACCGTCGTGATCGACTGTGCCTGGGACAGTGGCACGGTGCACTTCAACGACTGCGACGACACCGCACACGCCTTCAAGCCGTTCGCGGAGTCCAGCCGTCCGCACCGCTACCGCATCGGCCCCCGGGGCCCGTTGGTGCGGTATGACTCGTGCCAGCTGTCCGGGCAGCACTTCTACGAGGAGGACGGCGACGGCGGCCCCAAGGCCCGTTACGACATGTGCCTGTTGCGCAACCACTCCACCCGGGACTTCATCAAGGGTGCCGGCGGGCGGGTGTCGTTCGTCGACTGTCTGGGGGCCTGAGCCGCCCGCGCGGAAATGCGCTGTCGGTGCGGGGTGCGGGCAGGCACGATCACCACATGCAGATCCTGTCCTTCCCGGAAGCGGAAACCCCCACCGCGCTGCGCACACAGGTCCTGGACCTCCAGCGCCAGGCATGGCCCCCGGACGAGCCCTCGCCCGAGCCGGGCACCGCCCCCACCCACGATCCGGCCCTGTGTCCCCGCTCGATGCTGCTGGTCGACGACGACGGCGTCGTGGTGGCGGCGCTGGACGTGCTGTCCAAGCCGCTGGTGCACGAGGGCCGGCGCTACCGCGCGGGCGGGCTGAGCACCGTCGTGACCCGGCCCGCCGCACGCGGCAGGGGACACGGCCGACGGCTGGTGGCCGCCGCCCGTACCGCCATGGCCGATGCCGGCCTGGATCTGGGCGTGTTCACCTGTGACCGGCCGCTGGAGCCCTTCTACCGGAGCGCGGGCTGGCGACTGCTGCCCGGCACCCATCTCATCGGCGGCACTCCGCGGTGCCCCCTGCCCAGCGACCGGCCGCCCTTCGACAAGGTCACCATGGCCGACTTCTTCTCCGCCGAGGCCCGACGGCACCGCGCCGCGTTCCGGCACACCCGTCTCGCCCTGTATCCCGGCACGATCGACACACTCTGGTGAGACATCAGCGGGCATGGCCCGTACGGCGGTTGTACCCGGCGGTCGGAGGTTCCGGCGATCCGTCACCGTCGGGCGGATTAACGCAGGGTGACCAGGGTAGGAAGGATCTGCGATCGAGGAGGCTGACGGAACAGCAGGTCAGGGCGGTAGTCATGACCTCTGCTGCGACGGACGCACGAGAGGAGTGACTCTCCGTGTGCGATACACGGGATGGTCGGCGGTCAACGGCCGGCGGACCGGAGACGTGCGCGGATGACGATGTGGCGGCCCGGTGGCCCGTCTCAAGGACGACGCGAACGAGGTGATCCTGTTGAGCAGCACCACGGCCCGGCACCACGGCATGACGCCGTCGGCCCCCCTGCCGTCGGCGCAGGTGACGACGATGGCCCGGCGGCCCAGGGCGGCCGCCACCGCACGCGCCGTCACCCGGAAGTTCCTGGCGGGCCTGCGGCCCCCGGTGGACGACGGCGCCGCCGAGGCGGTGGTGCTCGTGGTCTGTGAGCTGGTCACCAACTCCGTACGGCACGCGGCCGGTTCCTCCTGTTCGCTGCGGCTGGCCGTCTGCGGGGACGCGCTCGCGGTGGGCGTGACCGACGCGTCCTGCCGTCCGCCCGTGGGGCGGGTGCCCGACGTCGACGGCGACTGCGGCGGGTTCGGCTGGCCGATGGTGCAGCGGCTCGCGATCGCCACGTCGGTGTGCCTGACGGACCAGGGCAAGACGGTGCACGCACTGATGCCGTGCCGCCGACGGGACCGGTGAACGCCCACCGCTGAGCGTCGAACGGCATCCTGCCTATCCCGGCTGCGGGGTCCGACGGAGGGTCAGGGCGAGGGTGTCGTCGGAGTGCAGGATGACCGCGTGCATGTCCTCCGCCAGGGCACCGGGGATCTCCCGTGTCGGGCGGTGCCGGTGCCGTAAGACGCTCTCGATCAGCCGTTGTTCGCCCTCCAGCGGGTCCCGGCGGCTTTCGGTGAGGCCGTCGGTGTAGAGCACGAGCAGGTCCTGCTCGTCCAGCCGGGTGCGCAGCAGCCGTTCGCTGCCGGGCAGTGGGAAGCCCACGCCGCGGCCGCGTACCTCCAGGAATTCCGCGGTCCCGTCGCGCCGGATCACCAGCGCCGGCGGGTGGCTGCCGTTGGCCAGGTGCAGTTCGCCGGTGGCGGGGTGGAGCCGGGCCAGCAGCACCGTCGCCATCAGCTCGGGGTCGAAAGGGCTGAGGATCTCATGGGTGCGCGCCACGATCGATTCCAGCGGATGGCCTTCGAGGGCCAGGGTGCGGACCGCGTGGGTGACGTTGAGCGCGCTGCGGGTGCTGCGCACGCCGTGGCCGAGGGCGTCGACGATGGTGATGTGCGCGGTGCCGTCCGGCAGCAGGAACCAGTCGTAGAGGTCTCCGCCGGTGGGGGCGTCGGTGCCGGCCGGTGCGTAGTGGACGGCGAGTTCCAGACCGTCGAGGGTGAGCGGTGGTGGCCGCAGGGCGTCCTCGAGTTCGCGGAGCGTCTGGCCGTGGGCCTTGCGGAGCCGCTCGTCGCGCTCTTCGAGCTGGACGTAGAGGGCAAGCACCCCCGTGTTGGTCTCCTCCAGCTCCTCGGTCAGTCGGCGCTTTTCGGCCACCAGCGCGTCCACCCGGGCCAGGGCCGCCCGCAGTTCCTCCTCCAGCGCGGCGGTCTCGGTCGTTGCGGTGTCCGAAGTGCCGGGCGGGCGGTGCGGTGCCGGGCCACCGCCGGGCTCGGTGAGCGGGACGCGCCAGGTCAGTGAGCCGTCGGGTCCGGTGCGGGCCGGCAGCGGGGAGTGCCCGGCGCGCGGCGGGCGGGCGCCGCCCGGGGTACGGAGGGTGAGGACGAGCGCGGGCGCGGAGCGCCGGCCGCGACCGTTGTCGCGGGTGACCTCCAGGGTCACCGCCTGGCCGGCGTCGAGCGCGGCACCGGCCGATTCGCTCACGGCGAGCACCAGACGGGCCCGGGTCTCGACGGGCAGTTCGCTGGATTCGGCCAGCCCGCGGACGGCCTGCTGGAGTGCCGGGAGGGTGTGGAGTACGCGTGGGGTCACGAGGGTCTCTGGTAGCGGTGGGCGGCAAGGACGGTGGCGTCGTCCCTGGTACGGCGGTGGCCGTGGGCCAGGGCGGTGACGAGCAGGGGCGGCGGCAGGCGCAGCAGGAACGGCGGCGGGGTGCGGGTCCAGCGGTGGTCCAGGCCGTCGGTGTGCAGCACGGCGGTGGCACCGTCCGTCATGGGGAGGTTCCTGGGGTGGGCGCGGGGCAGGTTCAGGCCGGCCACGCCGGGCTGCCCGGTGAGCTGGTGGTGGACGCCGTCCGGGGTGACCACCAGGGCGCGGACGTTGCCGACTCCGCAGTACTCGGCGCGGTCCGGGTGCAGCCGCAGCAGTCCGACGGCGGCACCGCGGCTGTGGCGCAGCGCGCGGTGGAGGGCGTGCAGGATGTCGGGCAGCGGGGCGTGCGGTTCGCGTTGGAAGGTGCGCACCGCGAGTTGTGCGGCCTCGGCGGCCTGCGGGCCGTGGCCCAGTCCGTCGACGACGAGGGCGGTGCGGGCGTCCGGGCCGTCGGCGACGGCGCAGGCGTCACCGCTGAGCCGTTCGCCGGCGGCCGGGAGGCAGACCGCCCCGAGTCCGTGCAGGTCGGTGGCGAGTCGTGCGGACGGGGTGAGTCGGGCGCAGGCGAAGGTCCCGTCGGAGGCGGCGCTGCGGATGGTGAAGGCGGTGGCGATCCGGCCGACCGCGCCCAGGCCCGCGCCGAGGCTGTCGGTGGTGGTGTAGCCGTCGGCCAGGCACCGCCCGAGCTCCGGCATGCCCGGTCCGCGGTCGGCGGCGAGGATCTCCACGCCGTCGCCGAGCGGGGTCCGCTGCACGTACAGGGCGCCGTTCACTGCGTGTTTGGCGAGGTTGCTGCCCAGCTCGGAGGCGAGGACGGCGGCCTGGTCGGGCAGCGGAGCGGGCAGCGCGCCGTCCCGGGCCAGCACGCGGGCGGTCTCCGCGGCGAGGTGGACGGCGCTGTAGTGGTCGATGGGGACGCACGCCGTGGGCGGCGGGGCGGTCACCGTACGGCCCACCGGGTTGCCGTCACGGTCGTCCCGCCGCCCACTTCGGTGCGGATGTCGAACTCGTCCATCAACCGCCGGGCGCCGCCGAGGCCGTGTCCGAGGCCGGAGCCGGTGGTGTAGCCGTCGGCGAGCGCGGTGGGGACGTCGTCGATGCCGGGGCCGTCGTCGGTGACGGTCAGCCGCAGGCCGACCGCGTCCCGCCGGGTCGGGTAGTCGATGGTGAGGGTTCCTCCGCCGCCGTGGACGTAGGCGTTGCGGGCGAGTTCGCTGGCGGCGGTGACGACCCTGGTCTGGTCGACGATGCTGAAGCCGGCCCGGCGGGTGGCGGCCCGCACGGCATGACGGACCGTCAGCAGGTCCTGTTCGCTGCGCACGGCGTACGTCGCGGGCCGGGCGGCGGCCTTGCCATTGGCCGCGCGGCGTTCCTCGTCCCCGAGCACGGTCGTCCCCCTGGGCTCACCGGCGCCGGTCATGGCGTGCCTCCCCGGGCGGCGCCGGGCTCTGGTGCCAGCCCAGGGCGGCCATGCCCTGTTCCGCGTTGAGGGCGGTTTCCACCCCGGTCAGCTGCAGGCCGAGTTCGGCGAGCGTGATGGCCACCGGTGGGCGCATGCCGGCCACGATGACCCGGGCGCCCAACAGGCGGGCGGTGGTGGCGAGTTCCATCAGTGTGCGGGCGACGAAGGAGTCGATGATCTCCAGCCGGGAGATGTCGATCAGGACCCCGCGGGCCTCTTCGGCGGCGATCCGCTCGGTGAGCTCGCTGGTGAAGCGCACCGCGGTCTCGTCGTCGAGCTCGTTGAGGAGTCCGGTGACCAGGACGTCCCCGAGGCGCAGGATGGGCACTCCGGTGGTGGGCGGGCTGCTCATCGCTCCGCTCCCGGCGCGGTGAGGGCCGGCGCCGCGTCGGTGAGCTGGATCGCGGCGGCCAGTGCGTCGGCGAGGGTGGCGCGGGTGAGGATGGTGGACAGGTCGATGCCGAGCTGGGCGATGGTCTGGGCGATCGGCGGCCGGATCCCGCTGATCACGCAGTCCGAGCCCATCAGCCGTACCGCGTTGACGGTCTGCATCAGATGCTGGGCCACGGCCGTGTCCACCGTGGGCACACCGGTGATGTCGATGATCGCGACCAGCGCCTCGTGCTCCTGGATGGCTTCCAGGAGGTTCTCCATCACGACCTGGGTGCGGGTGGTGTCCAGGGTGCCGATGAGGGGGACGGCGAGCACCTGGCGCCACAACCGCACCACGGGCGTGGAGACTTCGAGCAGTTGCCGGCTCTGTCGGCCGATGATCTCTTCCCGGCCGTCGACGTAGGTCTCGAAGGACAGCGCACCGGCGGTGTCCAGCAGGCGGTTAGCGAGGAGGGACGCGGCGAACAGCTCGTCGCCGTCCCGGGTCTGCCGCTGTACGGCCTCCAGCAGCGCCTCCTTCAGCGCCATCACCGCCAGGGAGGTGACGGTGGGGCTCACGCCGTTGCGGGCCCGGCGCAGCGAGAGGTCGGACACCGCCTGCCGCAACGCTTGGTGGCCGGTGAAGACCCGCTCCACCGGGAGGTCGCCCTCCAGTCCGTCGCGCAGGGCCCCGAGCAGGGCATCGGCCTCCTCGCGCAGTGCGCTCTCCCCGACCCCGCTCCCCGAGGCCGCCCGCGCCAGCTGCAACTGCACCCAGCGGTCGGCGATGTCGTCGGCCTCCGTGCGCAGCGCCGCCGCGATGCGCTCCCGTGCTGCCGCCTCGGTGGTACGCAAACCCCAGTCCCTTCTGACGACTTACCGGGACGGCACCGCCCCGGTCCGGTCCGCGCGAGCCGGCCCCCGGCCGCTCGCGATCTTCCTCGCCGCCCGGCAATGCTACCGAGGCGGTCTCGTATCAGGATGCCCCGTTCGAGGCGGTCCGATCAGGAAGAGTGCGGTCCGGTCGACGGACGGGCAGGAAGTCCTCCTGGTCGACCGCCCTCAGTCGGGGCAGCTCAGCAGGTCACCGATCGCGGCGATACCGGCGGTGATCGCGCGCTCCCCGAGGTCGCCGAAGCCCAGGACGAGTTGGGCGGGTGCGGCGGCGCGCGTCGCGCGGCAGGCGCCCATGCCGTAGAGGCCGACGGACCGGGTGCGGGCGGCGGCGAGCAGGGCCGGTTCGTCGGTCCCGGGTGCGAGGTGGGCGACCGCGTGGAAGCCGGCCGCCAGCCCGGTCACCGCGACGCCGGGGGCATGGACGGCCAGTGCCGCCACCAGTGCGTCCCTGCGGGCCCCGTAGACGGTCCGCATCCGGCGCAGCTGCCGGTCGTACCTGCCGGACTCGATCAGCCTCGCCAGGGCCAGTTGGTCGAGCGTGGGGGAACCGCGGTCGGCCAGGTGCTTGAGCGCGGTGACGGGTCCGGCCAGGGCGGGCGGGCAGAGCAGCCAGCCGAGGCGCAGGGCCGGGGCGAGGGACTTGCTGACGGTGCCGATGGCCAGGACACGGTCGGCCGCGAGTCCCTGCAACGATCCGACCGGCTCCCGGTCGTAGCGGAATTCCGCGTCGTAGTCGTCCTCGATGACGATGCCGTTCCGGCGCTCCGCCCAGTCGAGCAGGGCCAGCCGCCGCTCGGGGGCGAGGACCACTCCGGTCGGCCACTGGTGGGCGGGCGTGACGACGACGGCCCGGGCGTCGGTGGCGGCCAGCGCCGCGACGTCGATGCCCTGCTCGTCCACCGGTACGGGCACCGCCGACAGTCCGGCCGATGCCGCGGCCGCGGTGACGGTGGCCGGCGAGCCGGGGTCCTCGTGGGCGACGGTACGGATGCCCGCACGGGCCAGCGCGCGCAGTGCCAGGTCGAGGCCCTGGGCGTAGCCGGAGCAGATCACGAGCCGTTCGGGGGCGGCCGCGGCGGCCCGTACGCGGCGGAGGTATGCCGCGAGGACGTCGCGGAGCACGGCGCTGCCCCGCGGGTCGCCGTAGTCGAGTTCCGCGGTGGGCAGGGTGCGGCCCGCCTCGCGCAGGGCCCACAGCCAGTCGCCGAGCGGGAAGGACCGGAGGTCGGGGACGCCCCAGCGGAAGTCGGCCAGCAGGCGCGGGGGTTCGGGGCGGGGCGGCGGGGCCGGCGACGGTGGTGCGCAGGCCCCGGCGGCGACTTTGGTGGCGGAGCCGACCCGGGTCACGAGGTAGCCCTCGGCCTGGAGCTGGGCGTAGCAGTCCTGCACCAGACCGCGGGACAGGCCGGCCTCGCGGGCGAGTTGGCGGGAGGAGGGCAGCCGTTCGCCGACCTGGAGCCGGCCGGTGCGGATGGCGTCCCGCAGTTGGCGTTCCACCTGGGAGCGCAGCGGTTCGCCGCTGTGCCGGTCGACGGCTATCAGGAGAGCGGGTGAGAGACCGGACCACTGTGGCGACACGGAATTGGAGCTTACCGGCGGTCCACCGGGACTTTAGCGTCGCCCCATGACCACATCGATGGACCCCCGTTGCCCGGACGCCACGGCCGGTGTGCGGCCGCGGCTGGTGACCCGTGCGCTGCTGCTGCGCTTCGTGAGCATGGTGGGCGCCTCGGCGAGCTTCTTCCTGCTGTTGCCGGTCGTGCCGCGGTACGCCGAGGCGTCCGGCGGGGGCGGCGGGGCGCCGGGGGTGGCCACCGGAACGCTGATGCTGGCCACGGTCCTGGGGGAGTTGGCCACTCCCCGCCTTGTGGGCCGCTTCGGGTACCGGCTGGTGCTGGGCGGCGGCCTGTTCCTCCTCGGGGCGCCCGCGCTGGTGCTGCCCCTCTCGGCGGGGATGGCGGGCATCGTCGTCATCTGTTTCCTGCGCGGGCTGGGGTTCGCGGCGGCCGTCGTCGCGGGCGGTGCGCTGACCGCCTCGCTCATACCGGCGGCGCGCCGCGGGGAGGGGCTGGCGCTGGTCGGCATCGTCGCGGCGGTGCCGTCGCTGTGCGGTCTACCGCTGGGGGTGTGGCTGGTGGCGCAGGTGGGGTACGGCCCGGTCGCGGTGGCCGCCGGGCTGGTCGCGCTGGTGTCGGTCGCCGCGGTCCCCGGGCTGCCCGACCGGGAGGTGGCGGCGGGGCCGTCGGTGGGCGTGGTCGCCGGGCTGCGCGACGGGGCGCTGCTGCGGCCCGCGGCGGTCTTCGCGACCACCGCGCTGGCGGCCGGGATCATCGTGACGTTCCTGCCGCTCGCCGTGGCGGCCGGTTCGGCCGGGGTGGTCGCGGTGGCGCTGTTCGTGCAGCCGCTCGCCGCGGTCGTCGCGCGCTGGTTCGCCGGCAGGTACGGCGACCGGCACGGGCCCGCCCGGCTGGTGCTGCCCGGTGTGCTGCTGTCCGCCGCCGGGACGCTGGGCCTCGCGCTGACGGGCAGTCAACTCGCCGTGCTCGCCGGTGCCGCGGTCTTCGGTACCGGATTCGGCATCGCGCAGAACGCCACCTTGACGCAGATGTACGCCCGCGTGCCCGCTTCCGGTTACGGCACGGTGAGCGCGCTGTGGAACGTCGCGTACGACGCGGGCATGGGGGTGGGTGCGGCCGGCTTCGGGGTGCTCGCCGGCTGGACGGGCTACCCGGCGGCCTTCGCGCTCACCGCGGTCCTGATGCTCGGTGCGCTCGTCCCGGCCCGGCGGGACCGCACCGCCGGGCCGCGCACCAGTGACTGACGGAGTGTCAGACGTAGGTCCGGAGGGTCAGCCCTCCTGCCACCTCCGGCCGATCCCGCGCAGCATCGCCGGGTAGACGCCCAGGTAGCGGAAGGGCTTGATGGCCGCCATGTAGAGGGCGCCGAACAGCCCGTTGGGCTTGACGAGGACGGCCATCTGGCCGCGGTAGCCGTCGGCGCCGTCCGGGACCCAGCCGATGTGCATGATCGCCCGCACGGTCCGGTTGGCGATCTCGGCCACCCATTCGTCGTGTGTCAGGTAGACCGAGGTCAACGGCACCGCACGCAGATCGGGTCCCCGCGGGCCGTCGCGGAGGTCGGCCGGCAACCGGTCCCGCAACGTCCACTTCCGGCTGCCGGGACCGGCGACCGGCTTGTCCCACCCGAGGAGTTGCCCGAGCGCCCAGCGTGCGGCGAAGAGCGTCCGCGGCACGAGGGAGAAGGGGTGGGCCCCGCGTCGCGGGGTGTCGCCGGTGAACTGGCGCACCAGCCGGGCGAGATCGTCCGGACCGCCGGGTGTCGGAAGTGCCCATACGTCCTCGACCTGGAAGTCCCCGGCGATCTCATGGATGCGCCAGGGGCGGGAGGTGTGCGCTGTACTGGGGAGTCTCATGGCAGGCCCCTATCTATACGGTGGCGTACAGATCTAGCCTAACACCGGTCTGTACGGCACCGTATAGATAGTGCGAGAGACGAGAGGAGACACCGCATGGGCGCGACCCGCACACCGCGCGGCAAGTGGATCGAGGAAGGACTGCGCGCGCTCTCCGCGGGCGGCCCGGAAGCCGTCCGCATCGAGGTGCTGGCGCAGGCCCTCGGCGTCAGCAAGGGCGGCTTCTACGGGTACTTCAGCAATCGCGACGCCCTGCTCACCGAGATGCTCGACGCCTGGGAGCGCGCGGTCACCGACGGGGTGATCGAGCAGGTCGAGAGCGGCGGCGGGGACGCCAGGGACAAGCTGGAGCGACTGTTCGCGATCGCCTCGTCGTCCACGGAGGGGCCACTGCGGGGCACCGCGGCCGACCTCGCGGTCCGCGACTGGGCCCGCCGCGACGAGGCCGTCGCCCGGCGGCTGCGGCGGGTCGACAACCGGCGCATGGCGTACCTGCGTTCGCTGTTCGGCGCGCTCTGCGCCGACGAGGACGAGGTCGAGGCGCGCAGTCTGCTCGCCTTCTCCCTGCGGATCGGCAACCACTTCATCGCCGCCGACCACGGCCCGCGCAGCCGCGCGGAGGTGATGAGGATGACCGGCGCATGGCTGCTGCGGTAGCCGCCCGGACTGCGGCCGGCCTCAGACCCGTACGGCAAGCCGCCGGCTGCGCGCCGCCCGGTATTCGCGGGCCAGGACGCCGAGCGCGGCGGCGAGCGGCGGGCGGGTGGCGCCGCCGAGCAGGGCCGCGCCCTTCCGTTCCACCGTGCGGGCCCGGAGTTCCTGCAGGGTGAGCAGCGCGCGGACCAGCGGCCGGCCGGGCGCCGCCACCCGCTCGACCAGGTCGTACGAGGCCGTCAACGCCGTACGAGCCAGCGCCAGTTGCTCCGGCACCAGGGCGGCGAAGGCGGTACGGGCGGCGGGACCGGCCTCGGCCAGGTCGCGGTCGGTCAGCCCGTGCCGGGCCAGGGTGTCCTGGGGGATGCCGAGCCGTCCGTGGGACAGGTCCTCGGCGATGTCGTCGAGGAAGTCGAGGCGCTGCATCGCCTCGATGAAGCTGCGGCAGCCCGCCACGTACGCCTCCGTGCCGGTGTCGGGCGCGAGCAGGCAGGTGAGGAGCATGAAGGCGGGCAGCGAATAGGCGTCGATGTAGTCCTGGAAGTCCCGCTCGGTGGCGAAGCCGGACCAGTCGACGTCCGCACCCGCCCCGGCCAGGAACTCCCCTACGTACGACTCCAGTTGGGGATGTCGGGTGATGGTGTGCCGCAGCGCGCGCAACAACGGCTCGTCCGTGGGACCGCCCGCGAGGGCCGCCCGCACCTGCCCGTCCCATGCGGCGAGCGCCCCGACCCGCTCCGCCACCGGGCCCTGGTCGATCCGGTCGTCGGTGTGGTGCATGAAGGCCGTGGCGGCGAGGACGTCGGGCACGAGCGACGGGGGGAGCAACAGCCGCACCGCGATGTA
Source organism: Streptomyces sp. NPDC059649 (assembly GCF_042734445.1). NCBI lineage: Bacteria > Bacillati > Actinomycetota > Actinomycetes > Kitasatosporales > Streptomycetaceae > Streptomyces > Streptomyces sp. NPDC059649. The sequence goes on along the minus strand of NZ_JBHWDV010000001.1, from coordinate 124,851 downwards.
TTCGGCGCGGGCGAACCGCGCGACCAGACGGCGCTGCTCGGTGTAGTCGCGCCGGAGCGACGGGTCCGTGATGCCCGCCCGGTCAAGTGTCGCCGGCCAGCCGGCCATTCCCGCTCCCCTCGTCGGTGCCGCGACGACCCTAGACGACCTGCGCGGGAAATTCCGCACCGGGCGGCACCCCGTACCGGCACACTCGCCGTACCGTTCCACCCCACGCGCCGCACCGGACGGACGACAATCGCCGTACGGAAGGGCCGGGCCCGGACCGGCAACGGGCGGCGGGCGGCGGGCGGCAAGGGGCAAGCGGCGGGCCGGACGCTCGGCCGGGTGCCGCCGAGCCGCTGAGCCCTTTCGTTCCGGCACCGGGACACGGCCCGTGGGCCGGTCACTCCGGTTCCTCCGCCAGCCAGGTGGCGATGGCCTGGGCGATGGGCTGGTCGGTGTCGAGCTGAATGAAGCCGAACTGGCCGCCCTGGTTGCATTCGAGGAACCACCAGCTTCCCTCCCGGTCCTCGGCGAAGTCGAAGGCGCCGTAGGAGAGTTGGGCGAGACGCAGGTACGCGGCGACCGAGCGCCGGATCGTGTCGGGGACCTCGGTGGGCTTCCAGGCGGCGTTCTGGGTGAAGCGCCCGTCGACCTCGTCCGGATCGGCCTGCTTGCGGGCGGCGAAGAGCCGGCCGCCGACGCAGGTGAGCCGGATGTCGGCCTGCTTGTGGATGTGGCGTTGGAGCAGCGTGGGGGAGGCGGCCACTCCGGTGAAGTCCACGTCCGGGCCGATGCGCGTGGTGGGCAGCACCATCGGGGGTTCGCCGGGGTGTTTGCCGGAGACCGACTTCACCACGAGGTCGCGGTGGGTGGCGGCGAACTGCCGGGCGACGGACGGGAAGGTGGTGATCAGGGTGGGCGGGATGGTGAAGCCGCTCTGTTGGGCGAGGTACAGCTGCCATGGCTTGTAGCGGGCCTGCGCGGCCGCGACGGGGTGGTTCATCCAGCGCGCCGGGGTGCAGCCGAGCATGCCGTAGAGGGCGTGCTCGGCCTCCGTGGCGAGCCAGGCGGACTGTTCCGCGGCCCGGGTGCCGGGGGCCCCGGGCCGGCGGACCCACACCGACCGCAGGCTGCGCAGGCTCACCATGCGCTCGTCCGCCTTCAGGTAGCCGTGGAAGGCGTGATGGGCGTAGTCCGCCGACAGGGCGACCCGGCCCGGCAGGTCGGCCGGGTCGAGGCGGACGAGCGGGACCCCGCGGTCGTGGAGGATCGTGACCACCATGTCCGCGGTCAAGTCCTCCTCGCAGGTGAGGACCAGGACGGTCATGGACGCTCAGTCGTCGAAGTGGGTCTTGGAGCCGGCCGTGGACGCGGTGGTACCGGTGGCCAGCAGAACCGCCCGGCTGGAGGTGGCCGGGCGCCCGTCGGGCAGTACGTTGAGTTGGCGCGTGGCGTCATAGGTGTAGGGAGCCGCGGTCGACGGCGTCACCGCCGGCCGGGCGTAGCTCAACGCAAACGGTCGCATACTTTCTCCTTTACAAGACCCGGTGACCGCCCGCCGTCGTGGCGGTGCGGTGACGGGAGCCCCCACCTGATGACTCTGCACGGAGGACGCGACAGTCCGGTCAAATAGTTGCCAGTTTTGCTCGTTTCCGACGATCCACTTGACGGAAATACGGTGAGAACGTAGCTGCCGCCCCGGCATGCGCGGTTTGACGCACGACACTCGGCCCCTGAAAGAGCCTTCCCCCTGCCGTGCCGTAGATGGCCGCGAGATGCCCTCGCCGCTGACAGGGAGTCAGCGGAGATCAGCCGTCCGACACCTCGGCGAGCCGGAACGGCCCCGCGGCGCCGGGGCCGAACATCACCGGAAGGTTGCGCCGGCGCGGTACGACGACGAGCGGTTCGTCGCGGTACTCGCGGAGGAATTTCTCCAGCGGCTCCCAGATGAGGTCCCGGTAGCCGGATTCGGTCCGCTGGTGCTCGAAGGAGAGCGTGAGCGCGGACTCCACGAGGCTCACGCTCACCGAGTCCACCTCCACCCATTCCCCACCGATCCAGGCTTCGAGCCGCACGTATGACATGACGCAAGAGTGCCCCGGACGGTGCGGAAGTCGCAATCGGCGTCCGGGCGCACGCCGCGCTCAGGGGGCCCGGAAGGACGCGGCCGGGAGCGCGCGCAGTACCCCGTAGACGGACCACACCACCGAAACGAGCGGCACCGCGACGATCGCGCCGGGCACACCGGCGGTGACCGCGCCGCAGACCACCGAGAGCGCCACCACGACCGGATGCAGCCGGACCGCGCGGCTCATCACGAGCGGGTGCAGCACATGCCCCTCGATCTGGCCGATGACCACGATCAGCAGCACGACGATCAGCGCGATCAACGGGCCCTTGGCGGCCAGCGCCACCACGGCGGCCACGGCCAGCGCGATCGGCGAGCCCACCAGCGGGATGAAGGCGGCGAAGAACTCCAATACGGCCAGCGGGACGGCGAGCGGCACACCCAGGATGAACAGCCCGGTGCCCACGAGGACGGCATTGATCGCGGCGACCACGACGATGCCGCGGGTGTAGCCGGTGAACGTCGTCCAGGCGGCCCGCCCGGCGAGGTGGACGGGGCGGCGCCGGTTGCCGGGCAGCTGGCCGTCGAACCACCGCCACATCCGGCCGCCGGAGTGCAGGAAGAAGACCGAGCAGAACAGCGCGAGCACGCCCACCGTCGCCGCTTCGACGAGCCGGTCCACACCGCTCAGCGCGGTGCTGATCAGCGCCGACCGGTGCGTGGAGACGAACCGCCGGACCCACGTCCGCAGCTGCTCCAGGGTGTCGCGGCTCAGGTGGACCGGCGGCCCCTCCAGCCATCGCTCGATCCGGGCCACACCGCCGTCGAACTCCCGGCGCAGCCCCGCCCACTCCCCCGCGACGTTCGCACCGATCAGGCTCAGCACACCGAAGAGCAGCACGATGCCGAGCAGCAGACCGGCCGCGACCGCCGCCGACCGGGGCATCCAGCGGTTGAGCAGTCTGGTCAGCGGCTCCAGAAGGGCCGTCAGGACCAGCCCCAGGAAGACCGCCAGGGTCACCAGGTGGAACTTGCCGAGCGCCACGAAGACGGCGTAGACGACCGCGCCCACGACGATCAGGCGCCACCCGTACGCGGCGGCGGCCTGCAACACCGGGGACACCCCGGCGGGTCCGGCCGGACCGCGCTCCGGTCCCCCGCCCGCCGTCCGGCGTACAGTCACGACCCGCCGGCCGCCGCCGGTCCGCAGGACCGTGGCCCGGCCCCGCCGCCGGCCGCCGCTCCCAGCGGCGGCGGACGCACTCCCCCGCTTGCTGCCGGGTCGGTTCCGCACCTGGCCGCCACCGCCCTCCGCGCGCCCGTGCCTACCCAAAGGAGGTATCACCCGGCAGCGGATCCCGAACGCCCGCGGGCCCGCATTCCCCCGAAGGCACGCGACCGTACGGAATCCGCCCGGCGGCTACCGGCCGGGCGGGCCGGGGTCCGTACCGGTCCGGCCGGCGAGGAGATCGGTCACCAGCGCCAGCGGGGGCCAGTTGCGGCTGCCGTGGCGGGCGACGGCGTAGGCGCGCAGGACGACCTCCGGGGCCGCGAGCCGGACGATGCGGACGCCGGGGAACGGTGCGAGGTCCCCGGGCAGCAGCCCGACGCCCAGCCCCGTGGCGATCATCGCCTGCACCAGGTCGAGGCTGTCGGCCTGATGGGTCACCCGGGGCATGAAGTCCGCCATCGAGGCGAGCGTGCGGATGGCCACCTCGTCGGCGGAGTTCCGGGAGTTGACGATCCAGTTCTCGACGCGGAAGTGCGTGACGACGTCCAGGGCCGTGCCGTCGGGCACCTGCGTGCCGGCGGGGACGCCCAAGCCCCATTCCGTGGTCCACAGCGGCGTGGCGCCGACGGACGGGTCGAGGGTGGCCGGTGCGAGGTTGTAGTCGTAGGTCAGCGCGAGGTCCGTCTCGTCCGCGGCGAGGGCCCGCAGGGCCTCGGCGGGCTCGTGCTCGCGGATGAGGATCCGCACCTGGGGGTGGCTCGCCGCGAGCTCGGTGACGATCGGCAGCAGGTACCTACGGATCGCCGTGCCGAATCCGGCGACCCTGAGGGTGCCATGGGGCTCGGCCCCGGGACCCAGGTCGAGCCGGGCCGCCTCGACCGCGGCGAGGATCGTCACGGCGTGTTCGGCCAGCCGCCGGCCCGCCGGGGTGAGCCGGACCCGGCGCCCGTCGGGCTCGATGAGCGTGGTGTCCGTCTCACGGGCGAGCGCGGCGATCTGCTGCGAGACCGTCGAGGTGGTCGTCCCGAGGGTTTCGGCGACGGCACGCATCGACCCGAGCCGGGACAATTCGGCCAGTAGCTCCAGTCGCCTCGTCTCCACCCGCCCATTGTTCAGCTTTCCCGAACGGAATGTCCATGATCGGCACGTGGACGGAAACGATGCCGAGACCGTCTACTGACGGCCATGACCGCGCCACCTGCCCTGACCTCCCCCGGAACCGCCCGGCGCCGCTCCCTCCACGGGACCGACGCCGGTGTCCTCATGGCCCTCGCCTCGATGAGCTGTGTCCAGCTGGGCCTCGCGCTGTCGGTGCAGCTCTTCGATCAGCTCGGGCCGGTGGGCACGACGGCGCTGCGCCTGACGTGGGCGGGGGTGCTCCTGCTGGTCCTGGTCCGCCCGCGCCGCGCCGACTTCGCCGGCCGGGACCTGCTCGCCTGCCTCGTGCTGGGCGTGGTGACGGCCGGGCTGATGCTGCTGTTCATGTGCGCGGTCGCCCGTATCCCGCTGGGAACGGCCAGCGCACTGGAATTCCTGGGGCCCCTCGGGGTGGCCATGTTCGGGGCGAGGGGCGGCCGGAAGCTCTGGGCGTCGCTGGCCGCGGTGGGGGTGGTGCTGCTCACCGAGCCCTGGCACGGTGGGAGCGACCCGGTCGGCCTCGGGCTCGCGCTGGCCGCCGCGGCCTGCTGGGCCGGGTACATCCTGCTGACCCAGCGCGTCGGCGACCGGGTCACCGGTCTGAACGGCCTGGCGGTCTCGATGCCGGTGGCCGCCGTCGTCGCCACGCTGTTCGCCGGACCGTCCGGCCTGGCGTCGGTGACCTGGCCGCTGGTGTTCACGGGGCTGGCGCTGGCGGTGTTGCACCCCGTCATCCCGTTCAGCCTCGAATTCCTCGCCCTGCGCCGGCTGTCCACCACCGCCTTCGGCACCCTGATGAGCCTGGAACCGGCCATCGCGCTGGTCATCGGCGCCGTCGCCCTCGGCCAGCTGCCCGGTGCGGGCCCGGCGGCCGGGGTCGTCTGCGTCGTCCTCGCCGGCATCGGCGCCACCCGCACCGGCAGCCGGGAACCGGCACCCCGGGAGAGTCCCCGCCCCGGCGGGTGACGGCGGTTCCGCTCCCCTCGGGAACGGATCAGGCGTCCACCACCTCGACGGTCGCCCCGCGGTCGCGCAGGGCGGCGACTTCGGCGGCGGGTGTGCCGCGGTCCGTGACGATGCGGTCGTAGCGGCCGGCGTCGCCGTACGCATGGGTGGCGGTCTTGCCGAACTTGGTGTGGTCGACGAGGAGCAGGGACCGCTGGGCGCAGTCCAGCATGGCCTCCTTGATGTCGGCGTACTCGCGGATCGGGTGGAAGAGCCGGCCGCCGAGGACGGAGACGGCCGACATCACCGCGAGGTCGGCGCGCAGCCGGCCGAGGCCGCGCAGCACGTCGGGGCCGACGCAGGAGCCGAACTCGCCGCGGTAGCGGCCGCCGAGCAGGGTGACCTCGGCGCCGGGCGTCTCGTCGAACAGCCGGGCCACACCGAGGGAGTTGGTGACCACGGTGACCGCCTCGGTCCGGGCGATCCGCGCGGCCAGCGGGAACAGCGTGGTCGAGTCGTCGAGGACGACGGTGCTGCCCGGCCGGATCTCGTCGGCGATCGCGGCGCACAGCGCTTCCTTCAGCGGGCGTTGGACGCCGATGCGGAAGCGGGTGGCGGTTTCCATGGTGAGGGTCGGGAAGGGTGCGGCCCGGCCGCGTTCCTTGCGCAGCAGCCGGCGTTCGGCGAGCTGGTCCAGGTCGCGGTGCATGGTCGCGAGGCTGACCCCGAAGTGCCTGGCCAGTTCGTCGATCCGGACCTCTCCGCGTTCGACGACGAAGGCCAGTACGTCCTGTCGTCGCCGGTCGACCTCGGCCAGCGACGACCGTGCGGAAGCCATCGGGGCCGCCCCTTTCCCGGTCGCACAACGGCAGCGGCGCGCCTACCGCTGCGGATGGATGACGGCCTTCACGGCGGTCGCGTCCTTGGTGGCGACGGTCAGTGCGCGCTCGGCCTCGGCAAGACCGTAACGGTGCGAGACCAGCGAGTCGAGCCGGACCGCACCCGACTCCACCAGCGCGATCGCGGTGGGCCAGGTATGGGCGTAGCGGAAGGTGCCGGTGAGTTCGAGCTCGTGGCTCTGCACCCGGCCGAGCGGGAGCGGGATCTCGTCCCCGCCCATGCCGATGAGCACGACCCGGCCGGCCCGGCCGACGGTGCGGATCGCCTCGCCGGTCACCGCGGGGACGCCGGAGCACTCCAGCAGCACGGTGGGGGTGAAGCCGGCCTCCGGCAGCGGGGTGCGGGAGACGTCGAGGGCGGTGGCACCGGCCGCGCGGGCGAGTTCCAGGCGGTGCGGGACGACATCGGTGACGAGCACCTCCCGGGCGCCGAAGGCGTGTGCGGTCCGGGCGGCGACCAAGCCGATCGGGCCGGCGCCGGTGATCAGCACCCGGTCCCCGGGGGCGACGCGGGCCTTGCGGCAGGCCCAGACGGCGACCGAGAGCGGCTCCAGGAGGGCGGCGTCCTCAAGGGTCAGGGAGTCGGGGACGTCGTGGGCGAAGTCCTGGTGGACGGTGAGGTATTCGCAGAAGGCGCCGTCGACCGGGGGTGTGGCGAGGAAGCGCATGCCGGGGCAGAGGTTGTAGCGGCCCGTCCGGCATTCGCCGCAGCTGCCGCAGGGGGTGCCGGGCTCGACGGCGACGCGCCGGCCGGTCCGCCGCGGGTCGACACCCGGCCCGCAGGCGACCACGGTGCCGGCCGCCTCGTGGCCGAGCACGAGGGGTTCCCGTACGACGAAGTCGCCGATCCGGCCGTGCCGGTAGTAGTGCACGTCGGAACCGCAGGTGCCGACCGCTTCGACGCGGACCAGGAGCTCCTCCGGGCCGGGGGTGGGGACGGGGCGCTCTTCGAGCTTCAGCTGCTCGGGGCCGTGCAGGACGGCGGCGCGCATGGTGGCGGGGATCGCGGGCTTCGCGGGCGTGGCGGTCATGGCGGGCACGGCTCCCTGACGGGTCGAGGATGTGCGCTCTTTTTTAGCAGAGCAAACTTGATTTCGCACAAAATGCGAGAAGACTTGCGGCCGAGTGGATCTTCGCCGGACCGCATCTCCTGACCGCGGTCGCGATCCGGTTCCTGGAGCGGACCCGGAATTCACCGCGGCCGCCGCCACCGCGGTCGAGGACGCCGCGGCCCTTCCGGCCGGCCGCCACTGACCGGCCGTCAGCCGCACGGCGGCATCCGGTCACGACTGCCGTCCGATCGGAACATAGAGTGGCAGATCGGTACATCACCGACATAGCGAGGTCCCGCATGCACGCTCGCCGTCTCGCCACCGCCGCAGCTCTCGCGCTCACGACGACCGCACTCACCGGCGCCGCTCCTCCGCCGGGCGCCGCGCCCCCGCCCCGGGCCCGGACCGCCGCCGTGCGGCCCGCCGGCAGCACCGAGGTTCCCGTCGTGCGGGGCACCGCCCGCCTCCGTGTCCCGTCCGCCCTGTTGGCCCGGCTCGCCGCACACGGCGTGGTCCCCAAGGCCCTCGGTGCCAAGGGCAAGTCCGGCCCGCACCTCACCCGCGACGGCAGCCGCACGTTGAGCCTGCGCCTCTCGGGTGGTGCGGTCACCAACAGCGGCGGCAAGGCCGGCGGCGAACTGCGGTTCGGCGCCGCCGGAGTGGCCCTCGTCCACGCCAAGGCCCACCGGACCCTCCGGCTCACCGGCTTCACCGCCGACCTCGGCCAGGGCACGCTCAGCGCCGGCACCGGCCGCGGCACCCGGATCGGGCTGGGCAGTTTCCCGCGCGCCGACCTCAGGTCCGCACTGAACACCAGGACCCGGGTGCTGCGCCTCAAGGCCCCGGTCACCCTGTCCGCGGCCGCCGCCGAGCGACTCAACACCGCCCTCGCGACCAAGGTGTTCACCCGCGGTGCCCGGCTGCTGGACGTCCGGATCACCGCCTCGCTGGACCGGACCGCCGATCTCCGTACCGCGCTCAACCTCAGCGGGCGGCGAAGTCCTGCGTCCACCACGGCCCGCCGGTGCCCTCCCGGATGCCGACGCCGATGTCCTTCAGGTCGCAGCGGAGGATGCTGCGGCGGTGGCCGGGGCTGTTCATCCAGTCCGTCATGACGGCGGCCGGGGTGGACCGGCCCCTCGCGACGTTCTCGCCGTACGCGGACCAGGAGTAGCCGGCCGCGGAGATCCGGGCTCCCGGATCGGCACCGTCCGGATCGGTGTGGCCGAAGAACCGGCGGGCGGCCATGTCGTCCGAGTGCCGCTGCGCCAACCGCCGCAGCGCCGCGTGCCACCGAACCGGCGGACACCCGTGGGCCGCCCGTTCCCCGTTCACCAGCTGGACGACCTGGTGGACGGCCTGCCGTACGGAGGCGGCGGGCGGGCGCTCGGCGGCGGGTCCCGGCGCGGTCCCGGCGGCAGCGGCGCCCGGCGCGGCGAGTCCGGCCGGGCCGGCCGGCAGGGCGACGACCGCGGCGGCGAGCACGAGGGCCAGGGCGTGGTGCGGACGCCTCGTCCGCGGGGCGTGGTGCGGACGCCTCGTCCGCGGGGCATGGTGCGGATGCTTCCCGAGCGGTCCGGGCATGCCGAGACTTCCCCTCCGCGGAACGGGACCGTGACCGCTAACGGCCCGCTCGCCGGCCGGTGCGCGAGGGGCGGAGAGTGCCTGGCCGGAGGTGGCGGCGTTCATGCCGTGGTCCGCGGGCCTGACGGGGAGTTACCGGCGCGCGGGAACGGCGTGGGACGGTGGACCGGCGCGGGCAGGCCGCCGCCGCTCCCCCCGTTCCACACCGTCCGCGCCGGGCGTCACCGGTCGGCCGGGACGGTCTCCACCAGCGGCGCCGCCGCGAGCCCGGCCGGCAGGGGCCCGGTGTGGAGCACCCCCAGCCGCTGGGTCGCCCGGGTGAGCGCGACATACAGATCGCTGGCCCCCAGTTCCTGCGGCTCCACCACGAGAACGGTGTCGAACTCCAGCCCCTTCGCCTGCCGCGGGTCGATCAGCACCACCGGGCTGGTCAGATCCGGGGACGGGCCGGCCGACGCGGACGGGAGCAGCGGCAGCAGTTCCGCGTGGCGGGAGCGCGGGGCGATCACGGCGAGCCGGCCGACCTCCCGGCTCTCCCGTGCGACCGCCTCGGCCACCGCGCCCGCCAGGTCGTCGGTGCGCTGCGCCCAGGGCCGTACGCCGGTGGAACGGATCGAGCGGGGCGGTGCGAAGTCCGGGTCCAGGGACCGCGGGACCTGCGCCGCGACCTCCATGATCTCGGTCGGGGTGCGGTAGTTGACGCCGAGCCGGGTGTGCTGCCAGCGGTCGTCGACGTACGGGGCGAGGATCGTCTCCCAGGCGCCGCAGCCGCCCGGTTCCGCGGTCTGGGCCGGGTCGCCGACCAGGGTCATCGAGCGGGTCGGGCAGCGGCGCATCAGCAACCGCCAGGCCATCGCGGAGAGTTCCTGTGCCTCGTCGACGATGATGTGGCCGAAGGCCCAGGTGCGGTCGGCCGCGGCGCGTTCGGCGGCGCTGCGGTGGTCGGCCTCCTCGTGCCGCTCGGCGAGCAGTTCCGCGTCGACCAGGTCGTGCGCGGCGAGCACCTCGGAATCCTCGTCGTCGCGGTCCTCGAACTCCTGGGTGCGGGAGCCGTAGGAGAGGTCGAGCACGCCCTGTGCGTAGGCGATCTGTTCCAGGCGCTCGGCCTCGGCGGCGGCGCGGGCCGCCGAGTCGTCCTCGCCGAGGAGTTCGGCCGCCTCGTCGAGCAGCGGGATGTCCGCGGGCGTCCACTCCCCGCCGGTCCGCCGGATCGCCTCGGCGTCCGCCTCCGGGAGGTGGACGGGCTCGGCGAGGAAGTCCGCGACGAGTTGCTCCGGCGTCAGCTCCGGCCACAACTCGGCGATGGCCCGGTGCACTTCGGGGCTGGTGGCGATGGCCTTGCCGAGCTGGGCGATGTCGTCGGCGCCGAGCAGGTTCGGGCCGCCGTAGGGGTCGGCGCCCAGCCGGTCGGTCAGTTGGGCGGTCAGTGCGTCGATGATGCGGAACGCGAAGTGCGGGCGGGCGAGGTTGTGCGGCAGCCGGGTCTCGCGGGCCCGGTGCCGCGCCTCCGCCGCCATCTGTGCGTCCAGCCGCAGTTCGCCGTCGTCGTGCTCGATGACGATCTCCGGGTCGGGCAGGGCCTGCCGGTCGCGGACGAACCGCGCGAGCGCCTCGGCCATGGCCGCGCCGCCCTTGACCTCGGCGGCCCGGGGCGCATCGGTTCCGGTCGCGGTCACGCCCGGGAAGAGTTCCGCGGGCGAGGCCAGCAGCACCCCGGTCTCGCCGAGCGCGGGCAGCACCTCGCCGATGTAGCTGAGGAAGGCGGGGTTGGGGCCGACGATCAGCACGGCGCGGCGGGCGAGTTGTTCCCGGTGGGCGTAGAGCAGATAGGCCGCGCGGTGCAGGGCGACGACGGTCTTGCCGGTGCCGGGGCCGCCCTCGACGACGAGGACGCCGTGGTGCGGGGCGCGGATGATGCGGTCCTGGTCGGCCTGGATGGTCTGCACGATCTCGTGCATCCGGCCGGTGCGCGCGCTGTCCAGCGCGGCGAGCAGCACGGCGTCCGCGTCGGTGCCCTCGTGCCCGGTGCGGACGGTGTCGGCGAGGTCGAGGATCTCGTCGTGCAGTGCGGTCACCCGGCGGCCCTCGGTGCTGATGTGGCGTCGGCGGCGCAGGCCCATCGGGGTGTGGCCGGTCGCGAGGTAGAAGGGGCGGGCGACCTCGGCCCGCCAGTCCAGGACGAGCGGGGTGCGGTCGGCGTCGTCGCGGCGGATGCCGATCCGGCCGATGTGGTGGTCGCGGCCGTCACGGAAGACCAGCCGGCCGAAGCACAGCCCGGACTCCCCGGCGTCGACGGCGGCCAGTACGCCGGACTGCTCGGCCACCGCGACATCGCGCTCCAGCCGCGCCTGGGCATTGTTCCCCGCGAGCGCCAGGGCCTTTCGTACCTCGGTCTCGGCTTCGGCCCGCATTTCTGCGAGGCGCTCGTAGAGCAGGTCGATGAATTCCTGCTCCTGCCGCAATTCCTCGTTTGACAATTCGACTCCGCTCAAGTAAAGTTTGCTCTGGAACGTTGGGTAGTGTTCTTGCGCAACCAAGACACAGAAGCCCTCAATATACGCAGAGAAATACCCCGGACGTCAATTCGTCGCGGGGTATTTTTGCGTCTCCGAATCGACGGGCGATCGGTGGTCCGCGTTCCGGGCCCGTTCAACTTCCGGCCACGCATACCGCGCACTCTTCGGAACGAGAGGTTCCGTTTGGTGACACCGCGGTGGCCCGCCATTCCGGCCGCCGTCTACGGAGGGCCCCATGGCCGGTTTGCACACCCCCACCAACCGTCGTCGATTCCTTTTCTCCTCCGGTGCCGCCGTCGCCGGGGCCGGCGCCGCATGGGCACTGCCCGGCCAGCGCCGGAGCAGCGCCGCCGCGGACCCCGCACCCGCGCGGACGGGTACGGCGCCGTCGTCGGCCCGGCCCGGGCGACCGGCGCCGTACGGCGTCACGACCCTGGAGACCACCGCCCGACTCACCGGCACCAACGGCTACCGGCGGCTGACCTCCGGGCCCGGCTGGCCCCTGGTCGTACGGGACGAACTGGCCGCGGCCGGGCCCCGGCGGCAGGACCGGCGGACCCCGCTGGCCTGTTTCGTCCAGCTCACCGATCTCCACGTGGCCGACGTCCAGAGCCCGCTGCGGACCGAATTCCTGCGCGCCGGATCACCGGGGTCCTGGCGGGTGCAGGAGGCGCTGTCGGTGACCGGTGCGGTCTCGCTGGTGGAACAGGTCAATGCGATCCGCGGCGGACCGCACACCGGGCGGGCGCCGGCCTTCGCGATGTCCACCGGCGACAACATCGACAATCACGAGATGATCGAGCTGGAGTGGTTCCTCACGCTGATGAGCGGGGGCCGTATCACGCCGAATACCGGGGCCCCGACCTCGTACGAGGGCGTCCAGAATTCCGGGCTCCCGCTCTACTGGCATCCGGACGCCGGTCTGCGCGACCAGGACAAGCGGCGCGGGCTTCCGGAGATCCCCGGATTCCTCGATGCCGCGATACGCCCGGTGACCAGCCCCGGGCTGCGCATTCCCTGGTATTCGACGCCCGGGAACCACGACGACCTGCCGGGCGGGTGCCTGAATCCGGCCGATCCCTGGCTGTGCGACTACCTCATCGGGGGCCGAAAGATCTTCTCCGTCCCGGACGCCGATGTGGCGGCGCTGGCCCAGGTGCTCAACACCGGTGACGACCCCAAGAGCACGGTGCTCAAGGAGATTCTGCGCCGTAATTCCGCCGGGGCGCGCAGTGTGGTCGCCGATGAGCGGCGGCGGATGGTGACTCCCGAGGCGTATCTGCGCGCGCATCTGGATCCGGCCCACGCCGGCGCGGGGCCGGCCGGGCACGGCTACAGCGAGAACCACCTCGACGGTGAGCGCATGTACTACACGTTCCCCGTGGCGGAGAACGTGCTCGGCATCAGCCTCGACACCACGTATCGCAGCGGCCACTTCGAAGGGTCCCTGGACACCGAGCAACTGCGGTGGCTGGAGCGGACGTTGGCGGCGCACAGTTCCCGTTACTACGACGCGGACGGCCGCGCGGTGCGCAACCCGGGCGCGACCGACGCCCACGTACTGGTTTTCAGCCACCACCACAGTCCGAGCATGACCCGGCGCCCGGACGCGGCCCGTACGGACGCGCCGCGGCACGACGGCGCCGAGGTCATCGCGCTGCTGAACCGGTTCCCGAACGTGGTGGCGTGGATCAACGGGCACAGCCATGTCAACCGCATCACTCCGCATCCCCACCCGACGCCGGCCCGGTCCTTCTGGGAGGTCAACACCGCCTCGCACGTGGACTATCCGCAGCACGCCCGGCTGCTGGAACTGGTCGACAACCACGACGGCACGGTCTCGCTGTTCACCACCCTCATCGAGTCCGCGGCACCGCACCGGACGGACCTCGACGATCTGTCCGCGGTCGGCCTCGCGTCCCTGTACCGCGAGCTGTCCTACAACGCCCCGGGGCTGGCCGCCAGGATGGCGGGCGGGGTGCACGAGGAGATGGCGGGCCGGCCGGCGGACCGCAACACCGAACTCCTCGTCCGCGGCTTCCGGGGCTGAGCCTCGACCGATCGGATCCGGTCAGAACTTGGAGGCGTGGCGGGCCTCTTCGGCCGCTTTGAGGACGGTGGGGAGGGCGGCGCCGCTCGCCGAGGTGACGGCGGCCGCCACGGCTCCTTCGAGGAAGGGCGCGTCGGCCAGGACGGCGTGGATGCCGGGGTGGTCGGTCAGCACGAGCCGGGTGGCGAGCACCGAACTGCCCAGGTCGGGCAGGACCACCGCGCCCGCTCCGCCGGTGGCGGCGGTGCGCAGCGCGCGCAGGATCCGCGGGTAACTCGTGCCCGTACGGCCGTCATCGGTGCCGCCGGCCGGGGCGACGACGACTTCGGGGCCGGCCATCTGCGCGATGAGGGTCCGTACGCCGAAGGCGATCTCCGCACGGTGCGACACAAGTACGATGCCAACCAGCGGTGTCATGAACGAGGACCCTACTGGCCGGAACGCCGTTCAGCAATACCGAACAGGAGTTGATCGATGGTCCAGGCTGTGCACAGGGCGATCCACGTCCTCCGGGAGCTCGCCACGGCGACGCCGCGCCTGGGCGTCACCGAGCTGGCCGACCGTATCGGGGTGGCGAAGCCGACCGTCCACGCCCTGCTGCGCACCCTGGAATCGGAGGGCATGGTCGTCCAGGACCGGGAGACCGGCAAATACCGGCTGGGCCCCGGCCTGGTGACCCTGGGCAACGCCTATCTGGACTCGCACGAGCTCCGCACCCGCGCGGTGACCTGGGCCGATCTGCTGGCCAACCAGGTCGGCGCGGCCGTCTGGGTAGGCATTTTGACGGGGAGTCAGGTTCTGGTCATCCACCATGCGTTCCGGCCCGGCGGGTCGGTTCAGGTGCTGGAAACCGGGGCCAGCCTGCCCTGGAACGCCTGCGCCATCGGGAAGGCGATCGCGGCGTTCCTGCCGGCCGAGCGGCGCGGTGAACTGCTCGCGGGCGAGCTGGCCCGGGTCACCGGGGCCAGCATCGACGACCCGGGCTGGCTGGCGACCCAGCTGGACCGGGCCCGGGAGACCGGATACGCCCTGGAGGAGGGCGAGTTGACGCTCGGCGACGGGGGTATCGCGGCGCCGGTGTTCGACCGCAGCGGCGAGGTGGTGGGCGCGCTCGGCCTGGTGGGACCGATCGAGCGATTGTTGGCCGAAACCGCTCGCCAGGAGTGTGCGATCGCGGTCCGCGAGGTCGCCCGCAGCCTGTCGCGGGATCTCGGCGCGCCACGCAACGCGGGGCTGCGCGCGGCCGGTTGACCAGCCGGGAGGACCGCGCGGTTTCATCGCGGGTTCATCAACGCGCCGTGCGCAGGGCGCACTTGCCCGGCGATTGTGTTGCCTGCGTTGCCAATGCGCCGAAGCCCTTGACGGGGTCGGGGTCGCTGGGTTTTGCTTCCTATGGCCATTCGGCAATGCCGAACAGCTTTCGGTAAAGCGTGAGTTATCCGACTCGCCCTCAAGGTTGCGGGCACCGGGGGAACGAAGGAGCGCCTGCCATGCGGAAACCTGCGGAGAAGATCGACAACTTAGTGCTGTCCGGGCCGGTGACGCCGGAGCCGGGGCCGGGGTACCGCGCGTCGACGAGGACCCCGCCGCGGCGACCGGGCGGCTCGGACGCTCATGCCGGCGGCCACCGGACGAGCCGGACGGTACGAACGGGCCGGTGCAGGACGATCGGCACAACCGGAGGAGTAGCGGTGGACGCGGCGCTCGCCCTCGGCTGGATGCGGCACACCGCCTCGGCCATGCTCCGGGACCGGGACCTGCTCACCCGTCTGGACTCCGCCATCGGCGACGGTGACCACGGGGCGAACATGGCCCGGGGGTTCGGCGCGGTACAGGCCGGCCTGGCCCGCTCCGGGCTCGTCCCGTCCACAGTCGTCGCTCCGCCGGACGGCAGCGACGCGCCCGGCGAGGTCCTCGTCCGGGCCGGCAACTGTCTGGTCTCGGTCGTCGGAGGCGCGTCCGGACCACTGTTCGGCGGCGCGTTCCGGGCCCTCGGCGAGGCGCTCGGCTCCTCCCCCGAGGTCGACGCACACCGGTTCGCGACCGGGCTCGCCGCGGGGCTGGCGAAGATCCAGCAGTTGGGCGCGGCCGTGCCGGGCGACAAGACCATGATCGACGCATACGCGCCCGCGGTCGACGCCTTCCGGGCCGCCGCGGAGTCCGGCACCGCATTCGCCACGGCGGCGCAGGCCGCCGCCGAGGCCGCCGAGGCCGGGATGCGGGACACCGTTCCGCTGCAGGCCAGGAAGGGCCGGGCGGCGTATCTGGGGCTGCGCAGCATCGGCCACCAGGACCCCGGCGCCACCTCGACCGCCGCTGTGTTCCGCGCACTTGCCGAGGCCTCCGGTCACCTCCGGTAGTCCGCTCCGGCCCCCTACACCCCTACCCCCCTGCTCCGCCGCCGCACGCTCGCGGCGCCGCGCCGCGGTGCGCGGCTGCGGCCGCTCCCACCTCCCGAGCAACAGATTGGATCACTGTGACCGCCCACTCCATCGATCACGTTGAGTTCTATGTGGGGGACGTCAACCAGGCTTCCCACTACTACTGCGGGACCTACGGCTTCCGGGTGGTGGCCGAAGCGGGGCCGCTCACCGGGCTCGCCGGCGCCCGGTCGCTGGTCCTGGCCCACGGCGGCGTCCGCCTGGTGCTGACCTCCGCCCTGCACGCGGACCACCGGGCCGCCCGCTTCGTCCACCGGCACGGCGACGGCGTACGGGACGTGGCCCTGCGGTCGACCGATGCCGCCGCGGACTTCGAGCAGGCGCTGGCCGCCGGGGCCGAGCCGGTGGCCGGACCGGAGACGTTCGAGGACGACGGGGTGCGGGTGGTCCGCGCCACCGTCGCCGCCACCAACGACCTGGTCCACAGCTTCGTCCAGCGCGACGGGGACGACGAGGCGGCGGCCCACTTCCTGCCGGGCCGGTACCGTCCGGTGGCGGAGGGCGCCGAAGCCTCCGGCCCCGCCCTGCTCCGCTCGGTCGACCACCTGGCCCTCTGCCTGCGGGCCGGATCGCTGGACACCATGGTCGACTTCTACCAGCGGGCGCTGGGCCTGAAGCACACCTACGACGAGTACATCGTCGTCGGCGGCCAGGCGATGGCCTCGAAGGTCGTCCAGGACGAGACCAGGGGCATCACCTTCACCATGGTCGAGCCCGACCCGGTCGGCGGCCGGGGACAGCTCAACGACTTCCTCGACGGATTCGACGGCCCGGGCGTCCAGCACGTCGCCTACGGCACCGACGACATCGTGCACGCCGCCCGTGAACTCAGGCTCTCCGGCGTGGAGTTGCTCTCCACCCCGGCCGGCTACTACGCCTCGCTCGCCGAGCGCGGCATCGAGGTGGGCATCGACCCGGCGGTGCTGCAGGACCTCGGTCTGCTCGCCGACCGGGACGAGTGGGGACAGCTGGTCCAGGTCTTCACCCGGTCCCCTTACGCCCGCCGCACGGTCTTCTTCGAGCTGATCCAGCGGCTCGACGCCCGGACCTTCGGCAGCGGCAACATCAAGGCGCTGTACGAGGCCGTGGAGCGCGAGCGGTCCCGCACCGACGACGCCGACGATCCGCGCGGCGACGCGGTCCCCGCCGGCGCGCCCGCGAAGGCCGGCGTATGACCGCGCGGGCCGGCCGGACACCCGGGACCGACGCCGCGGAGGTGCTGCTGTCGCCGGAGGACTACGAGGCGGCGGCCCGCGCCCGACTGGACCGGGCGGTGTGGGACTTCATCGCCGGCGGCAGCGGGGACGAGGTGACGCTGCGCGGCGAGCGGGCGGCGTACGACCGCTACCGGCTGCGCCCGCGGACCCTGGTCGACGTCTCCCACTGCGAGCCGGGCACCACGCTGCTCGGCGCCCCGGTGTCCTTCCCCGTCGGTGTCGCGCCGATGGCGTACCACCGCCTGGTCGACGCGGAGGGCGAGACGGCGACCGTGCGGGCGGCCGGTGCGGTCGGTGCGCTCACCGTCACCAGCACCTTCGCCAGCCGGACCATCGAGGAGACCGCCCGGGCGGCGTCCGGCCCGCTCTGGCTGCAGCTGTACGTACTGCGCGAACGTAAGGTCACCGAGTCGCTGGTGCGCCGGGCCGAGGCGGCCGGCTACCGGGCGCTGGTGATCACCGTCGACGCGCCCCGGATGGCGCGCCGGGAGCGCGATCTGCGGAACGGTTTCAGCCTTCCGTCGCACATCCGGCCGGTGAACCTCGACGACGGTCAGGCCGGCGGGCTGCACGGCAGCCGGGCCGGCAGCTCCACCCTGGCCGAGCATGCCGCGCGGCACCACGACGCCGCGTTCACCTGGCAGGACCTGGCCTGGCTGCGCTCGCTGACCAGCCTGCCGCTGGTGCTCAAGGGCGTACTGACCGGGCAGGACGCGCGGCAGGCGGCCGAGTTGGGCGTCGAGGGCCTGATCGTCTCCACCCACGGCGGCCGGCAGCTGGACGGTGCGATCGCGGCGCTGGACGCCCTGCCGGAGGTCGTGGCGGCCGTACCGGACACCTGTGAGGTGCTGGTCGACGGCGGCATCCGGCGCGGCACCGACGTGCTCAAGGCGCTGGCGCTGGGGGCCCGTGGCGTGCTGATCGGCCGCCCGGTCCTGTGGGGCCTGGCCGTCGACGGGGCGGCCGGCGCCGAACGGGTACTGGCCACCCTCCGCGCCGAGTTGGAGGAGGCGATGGCCCTGACCGGCCGCCCCGTCCTCGACGCGATCGGCCCGGACCTGCTGCACCTCTCCCCCGCCGCGGCGGCCCCCTCCGCCGACCTGCCCCACCTCTCCCCCGACCACCCTTCCCAGCCCCTCCTCACCAACGACAGGGATATGGCATGACTCTGAAGGACACCCCGCGCCCGCTGACCGCCGCCGAAGAGGCGCTACTGCCGACCGATGACGAGGTGCAGTTCTACCAGGAGCACGGCTGGTATCTGTCGAAGAAGCTGCTGACCGACGAAGAGGTCGACACGCTCAATGCCGCCGCCGACCGCTTCTACGGCGGCCACCGGGACCGCACCCTGCCGAAGCGGCCGCCGCGGCTGGCGTACTGGGAGCCGGAGAAGGGCGATGTCCACCGGCACAACGACTACATCTTCTACGAGGACGACACCATCCGGAGCATTCTGGCCAAGCCGCTCATCGCCGCGGTCGCCGCCCGGATAGCGGAGACCAGCCAGATACGCCTGTGGAACAGCACCCTCATCCACAAGCCGCCGCGCGCGGACGACGAGCGCAACATCGTGCCCTGGCACTTCGACCGGCACTACTGGCAGACGTGCTCCTCCGACGAGATGCTGACCGCGTTCATCCCCTTCCACGACTGTGACGAGGAGATGGGCACCATCACGATGGTGGACGGCAGCCACCGCTGGAAGGAGATCGGCGGGGACGACACCACCAGCCGGCACTTCGCCGAGCGCGACCGGTCGGAGCTGGAGGACATGCTCGCGGAGAACGCCGCGTTCAACAACGCCGAGGTGGTCAAGGTCCCGGTCAACATCCCCAAGGGCCACATCAGCTTCCACCACTGCCGCACCTACCACGGCAGCGGGTACAACGTCAGCGACCGTCCGCGGCGCGCCATCTCGCTGCACCTCCAGGACCGCACCAACCAGTGGCGGCCCTACCAGCTGTCCTCCGGCGACCTCGTGGTCTACAACAATGATGTGCTGGTCCGTCAGGACGCGCACGGCAACCCCGACTACACCGACCCCGACTTCTGCCCCGTCCTCTGGGAGGACCCCCGGTGACCGATGGCTCCACCGCCACCGTACTTCCTGCCGGCGAGCTGCACGGCTCGCTCGGCGACCCCCTGATGGAGGTGATGAATTTCCTCAACGAGGTCACCTCCCGCTATCCGGAGGCGATCTCCTTCGGCCCGGGGCGCCCGTACGAAGGGCTCTTCGAGGTCGAGCGGATCGGCGAGTACCTCGCGGCCTACCAGCGCCACCTGGTGACGGATCTGGGCCGCACCCCGGACGAGGTGCGCACGCTGCTGTTCCAGTACGGGCGCACCAACGGGCAGATCCACGAACTGGTGGCCCGGGCGCTGCGCAACGACGAGGGCATCGAGGCGGCGCCGGAGTCGCTGGTGGTGACCGTGGGGTGCCAGGAGGGCATGTTCCTGGTCCTGCGGGCGCTGTTCGCCGAGCCGTCGGACGTGCTGCTGGTGCCGTCCCCGTGCTACGTCGGGATCACGGGGGCGGCCCGGTTGCTGGACCTGTCCGTCGCGCACGTCCCCGAGGGCGAGAACGGGATGGACCCGGAGGTGCTGCGCCGTACGGTCGCCGAGCTGCGGGCGGCCGGGAAGCGCCCGCGGGCGTTCTACGTCGTTCCGGACTTCGCCAATCCGACCGGGACCTGTATGCCGGTCGAGGCCCGCCGACGGCTGCTGGAGCTGGCCGAGGAGGAGGACCTGCTCCTCCTGGAGGACAACCCCTACGGGTTCTTCACCCGGACCGGCACCGGGCTGCCCACGCTCAAGGCGCTGGACGAGCGGGGGCGGGTGATCTACCTCGGTTCGTTCGCCAAGACCTGTTTCCCCGGCGCCCGGGTCGGTTACGTCGTCGCCGACCAGGAGGTCGAGGCGGCGGACGGCCGCCGCACCCTGCTGGCGGACGAACTGTCCAAGATCAAGGGCATGGTGACGGTGAACACCCCGGCGCTCAGCCAGGCGGTCATCGGGGGGATGCTGCTCACCCATGACTTCCGGCTGCGCGAGGCCAACAAGCCGGCCGCCGACTTCTACCAGGAGAACCTGGCGGTCCTGCTGGAGAGCCTGGAGCGGATGCTGCCGCGTGAGCGGCGGGAGGCGGCCGGCATTGGCTGGAACGTGCCGGACGGCGGGTTCTTCCTGACCCTCACCCTTCCCGTGCCGGCGGACAATGCGCTGCTGGAAGAGTCCGCCCGCGAGCACGGAGTGATCTGGACACCGATGAACTACTTCTACCCGGACAGTGAGGGGGGCCGGTGCCAGATCCGGCTCTCGCTCAGTTATCTGACGCCCCAACAGGTCGCCGAGGGCGCCCGCCGGCTGGTGGGTCTGCTGGAACGGAGCTGCCTGTGAACGCCGTTCTCTATGTGGTGACGGTGCTGATCTGGGGCTCGACCTGGCTGGCCATCAAGGGCCAGCTGGGCGATGTGCACCCCACGGTGTCGGTCGCCTACCGGTTCGCGCTGGCCGCGGTGATCCTGCTGGCCTGGGCCCGGCTGCGCGGGCTGCCGCTGCGCTATCCCCTGCGGGTGCACGGGCAGTTCGTCCTGATGGGCGGGCTGATGTTCTCCACCAACTTCGTCTGCTTCTACTTCGCCGAACAGCATCTGACCACCGGCCTCGTCTCGATCATCTTCGCGATGTCGCTGCTGGTGAACATGGTCTTCGCCCGCCTCTTCTTCCGGCGGACGATCACCCCGAAGATGCTGGTGGGCGGGGCGATCGGACTGCTGGGGATCGTCACCGTGTTCTGGCCGGAGTTCCAGAACTTCGGGCTGTCCTCCGGGTCGGGCCAGGGCATCGTGCTCTCCGCCCTCGGCACGCTGGTCTTCTGTCTGGGCAACGTCGTCTCCGGCAAGACCCAGGCCGCGGGCATTCCGGTGGTGCAGGGCACCGGCTTCGCGATGGCCTACGGGGCGCTGCTCACGGCCCCGTTCGCGCTGGTCTTCGGTGGCGGGGCGGCCTTCGACCCGTCCTTGAAGTACACCGGTTCGCTGGTCTATCTGGCCGTCTTCGGCTCCGTGGTCGGCTTCGGCGCGTACCTCACGCTGCTCGGCCGGATCGGCGGTGAGCGCGCCGCGTACGCCATGGTGCTCTTCCCGATCGTGGCGCTGTTGTTGTCCACGGTGTTCGAGAGTTTCCACTGGACGGTGCGGGACCTGATGGGTGTCGCCCTGATCCTGATCGGCAACGCGGTGATGCTGACCAATCCGGCGCTGGTGCGGAAGCTGCTCGGCCGGCCGGCCGAGGAGCCCGAACCGGCGGCCCGGACCCAGGCACCGGCCGACCGGTAGTACCTCCCCCAGGACCCACCGGGCCCGCCCGTTCCCCCATCGGGCGGGCCCGGTGACGTCCGCCTTCCCTCTTCACGGCCCAGGAGCGTTCTCTTGCATACCGCTTGCGTCGTCGGCACGGGTCTCATCGGTACGTCCATCGCCCTGGCACTGACCGGCCGGGGAGTGACCACTTACTTGATCGACCGCGATCCGGACAGCGTGCGGATCGCCGTCGCACTCGGGGCCGGTGTCGCCGGTCCCCCGCCGGCCCCGGCGGACGTCGCGGTCATCGCGGTGCCCCCGTCGGAGGTCGCCCGGACCGTCGCGGACCACCAGAAGGCCGAACTTGCCCAGGTCTACACGGACGTGTCCAGCGTCAAGGCGCTGGTGCACGCCGAGTGCCTGGCCCTCGGCTGCGACACCACCGCTCTGGTGGGCGGGCATCCGATGGCCGGAGGGGAGCGCTCCGGTCCGCTGACGGCCCGCGCCGATCTCTTCCAGGACCGCCACTGGATCCTCACCCCGACCCCGGAGTCCCGGGAGAGCGCGCTCAACCGCGTGCTGGAGCTGGTGTCGTTGTGCGGCGCGGTGCCGGTCCTGCTGCCGCCGGCCGACCACGACCGGGCGGTGGCGCTGGTGTCCCATCTGCCGCACCTGATGGCGAGTCTCACCGCCGCCCGGCTGGTGGACGGCGAGGAGTACGCGGTGCGGCTGGCCGGCCGCGGCATGCGGGACGTCACCCGGACCGCGGCCGGCGACCCCGGGCTGTGGACCGACATCCTCGCGGCGAACGCGGCCGCCCTGGGCCCGTTGCTGGCCGAGCTCGGCCGGGACCTGACGGCGGCGGCCCGGGCGCTCGCCAGGCTGACCGAGGACGTCCCCGAGCAGCACCCCGCAGCCCTGGCGGAGCTGACCGGGGTGCTGCGGCGGGGCAGCGCGGGGCGGGCGCGGATCGCCGCTCCGCACGGCCCGGCGGGCGCGGGCCGGCACCGCGTGCTCTCGATAGCCGTCGGCGGTCCGCAGCGGCAGCTGGAGCGGCTGCTCGGCGATGTGGCCGAGGCCCGGGTGGACCTCGAAGGCATGGTGCTGCCGGACGCCCCGGCGGTCCCGGACGCGACGGACGGCGCGGTCGAGCTGTGGGTGGCTCCGGATGTGGCGCGTCCGCTCACCGACGCGCTGCGTGACCGGGGCTGGGCGGTCCGCTGAGTTCCGGCGCATTGCCGGGGCGGGACGGGGCACCCGACGACAACGGGGCGCCCCGGTGCGGAAGTTGCCGGCCGGTGTGCGGCCCGCCCCCACAGTGGACATCGACCGCGCTCCGTGGCGCGGAACGGAGGTACCCATGGACTGGCGCCATCGCGCCCGGTGCCGGGACGAGGACCCGGAACTCTTCTTCCCGGTCGGCAGCACCGGCCCCTCGCTGCTGCAGATCCAGGAGGCCAAGGCGGTCTGCCGGCAGTGCCCGGTGATCGCCGAGTGCCGGGACTGGGCGATCGCCTCCGGCCAGGACAACGGGATCTGGGGCGGTATGGACGAGGAGGAGCGGCGCGCCGAGCGGCGTCGGATCGCCCGGCGGCGGGCCCGCGACTCCTCGTAGGCAGCACCCGTGGCGCGGCGGGTCCGGTGGGTGCCGGGCTTCCGGGCGCGCCGCGGATACGCTGCCCCCGCACCGGGCGACCGGACCCGGATAAGGAAAGGACATGAGCCATGGCCCTGCCCGCCGACGCCCACCCCGGTCCGCTGCGCGTACTGGTCCTCGGTGCTTCGCTGCGGGCCGCGTCGGCCAACGGCCGGCTGGCCGCGCTCGTGGCCCGGATGATGACGGGGTCGGGCGCCACGGTCGACCTCGCGGGGCTGCGGGACTTCGACATGCCGCTGTACGACGGGGACCTGGAGGCCGCGGAGGGACTGCCGGCCGGCGCGCTGGCGCTGCGGGACCGGATCGAGCGGTCCGACGCCTTCGTCATCGCCTCGCCGGAGTACAACGCCTCCGTGCCCGGGGTGGTGAAGAACGCGATCGACTGGGTCTCGCGGGTCCGGCCGCAGCCGTTCAAGACCAAGCACGCGCTGCTGGTCTCCGCCTCCCCCTCGCTGGTCGGCGGCAACCGGGGGCTGTGGGCGCTGCGGGTGCCGCTGGAGCACCTGGGAACCCGGGTCTACCCGGACATGTTCAGTCTCGCCGCCGCCCACCAAGGCTTCACCGAGGGCGGGGAGTTGGCGGACGCCGGGCTGCAGCAGCGGCTCGCCGAGACCGTCACGGCCTTCCTCACCCTGGTCGAGGCCGACGCCCGCTACGTCTGTCTGCAGCGCCGGTGGTACGAGTTCCTCGGCGACCGCACCGAGGCTCCGGTCACCCAGCGCGCCGAGGACTGACCGGGTCCGGCGCGCGCCGGTTCGTCAGGTGCCGTACACGGCGGCCACGTTGTTCCGCGGTGCGGGCCGGTTCTTCGCGGCCGGCCCCGCGGCGAAGGCGCGGAGCAGGTTCTCGGTGGTGCGGGTGACGAACGCCCTGGTCCGGGCGTCCATCCCGTGGTCGCGACCGTCGTCACCGGTACCGGCCATCAGCGCCTCGACCCAGCGCATGGTGCCGGTGGCGTAGACCCCGGCGCCGCTCGCGACGGTGTAGTACGCGGAGTCCGCGTGACTGCCTCGGCCGGCGCAGACCAGCGGTGAGTGGGCGATGATCTCCAGCCGTTCCGGGGTGGGCGCCTCGGGGGTGACCCGGTCGTACTCCACCCCGACGAGGTGGTCGAAGGACGCCCCGCGGCCGGCTCCGGTGCCCGCGAAGAGCCAGTGGTCCGGTTGGTGGACGACGTACGGGGCGTCGGTGGGGTAGCCCTCGTAGAGGACGCCGGTCAGGGACGACTCGGGGTCGGCGGCGGGCGGCAGGCGGAAGTCGTGGGTGGGCGGCTCGCGGCGCTCCGCGAAGGACGGGTCGTCCCGGTAGGCGGTCTTGTAGCAGGTCACGGTGCGCAGGGCGCCGGAGGGGCCGGGGTCCAGCCGGACCCGGCGGAAGCAGGCGTTGGCGCCGAGGAAGGCCAGGTTGGCGCCGGTGTCGCGGGCCCGGGTGACGTGCTCACGCTGCTGCGGGGTCCAGTACTCGTCGTGGCCGAGCGAGAGGACGGCGGTGGCGCCCCGCAGCGCCGCCGGGGAGCGGTGCACGTCCACGGACGTGGTGTAGGCGAGCGGCAGGCCGAGCCGTTCGGCGAGGACGACCAGGGCGCGCTCGTGGACCAGGAACTTCTCGGCGCCGTTCGCGTCGTAGGGCCGGTCGAAGCTGACCGCCAGCGACCGCGTCCGGTAGGCGCCGTCCTCGCCCGCGTAGAGGTTGTGGCCGCCCCAGCGGTTGTACGCCTGCCAGGTCGTCACGGCGTGCATCAGCACGGTCCGGCCGGCGGCGGTCGCGGAGCGGACGACGAGCGGGACGTACCGCTGGTGCCCGTGGTCCGCGTCGAGCCGGAGCAGGTACGCGCCCGGTGGCCAGCCGGTGGTGCGGACCGCGAGGGTGCGCTGCCAGTCCGCGCGGACGGTGCGGGTGCCGGGCAGCAGCCGCGGGCGGCGCTGGCGGTGGCCGGTGACCCGCGGCGAGCGCCAGACGAGCCGAGCCTGGGCGCCGCCGTACCAGCCGACGCGGTAGGCCGAGACCCGGAATCCGGGTGCGGTGGTGGAGACGTACAGGCCGAATTCCTCGCCCGGCCGGACGCTGACCTGGTCGGTGTAGCCCTCGACGGCCTCGGGCGGGCCGGGTGCGCGCAGCCGCCAGTCGGGGCTGCCGGCCCGGGCCCGTTCCGCGGCGAGGTCGTCGGGGCCGGTGCCGTGGGCGAGGCCGGGGGTCTTGCCGGAGGGGGCGTCGCAGCCGGTGGCCGTGGCGAGGGCGAGACCGGCGGCGCCGGCCGCCGCGGCCCCGAGGAAGTGCCGCCGGACCAGGCCGCCGGGTGCGTCGGTGCGGCTGCCGTCGCCGTCACGCGCGGAACACGGAGGCCCGTGCTGATCCCCGCCGTCGCCGCTCATCGCACCACTCCCGTGCGCCGCCGTTGCCTGACCGGGCCGGTCCGTCCGCTCGGGACGATCATCCGTGGCGACGGCCGGCCGGACGACCGCAGGGGTCCGAATGCGGGTAGGGCGGCCGCGCATGTTGCTCTTGGTGCGGAAAGCGGGAAGGGGGAGAAGAGTGCGTGAAGTAACCGATCCGCTGTTGGATCTCGTCCGGCGGCACAGCGAGCCCGTCGTCGCGCAGACGCTGCGCTCGACCATCGCCGCCGTGATCTCGTACGTCGTCGCGCTGATGGTCAGCAGCGAACCGGCGCCGCTGACCGCACCCCTGACGGCCCTGCTCGTCGTCCAGGTCACCCTCTACACGACGCTCACCACCAGCATGCGCCGGGTGAACTCGGTGGTGGTCGGGGTGGTCATCGCCATCGGTTTCAGCTCGCTGGTGGGTCTGACCTGGTGGAGCCTGGGGCTGATCATCCTGGCGTCGCTGGTGATCGGCCGGTTCGTGAAGGCCGGCGAGTTCGTCCCCGAGGTGGCGATCAGCGCGATGCTGGTGCTCGGGGTGACGACGACACGGGTGGCGGCGACGGCCTGGGACCGGGTGCTGGAGACGCTGATCGGGGCGGTGGTCGGGCTGCTGTTCAACGTGCTGTTCGTGCCGCCGGTGCTGGTGCAGCCGGCCAGCCAGGCGATCGAGGGGCTGGCTGGCCGGATGCGGGTGCTGCTGCTGAGCCTCAGCGACGAGGTGGTCGGTCATACGCCGGTCGCGGAGGCCGCGGCCCGGCTGCACGAGGCGCGGCGGCTGGACCACGACATCGTGCAGGTGGACGCGTCGCTACGGCAGGCCGAGGACAGTCTGCGGCTCAATCCACGGGTCAAGGAGGGGCTGCTCTCCCGGGTGGTGCTGCGGACCGGTCTGGACACCCTGGAGATCTCCGCGGTGGTGCTGCGCACGGTCTGCCGCACGCTGACCGACCTCGCCAAGGCCCGGACCGAGGAGTCGCTGTTCTCCGCCCGGATCGGCACTTCCTTGAGCGAGTTGTTCCGGCACATGGCCCGGGCGGTGGACAGCTTCGCCGTGCTGATCACGACGCAGGTCAGTGCGAACGCGGACAAGGCGGAGGACCAGCTGGTCAAGGAGCTGGCCGCCAGCCGGGAGAGCCGCGAGACGGTGGCGCATCTGCTGCTCGACGAGGTGCAGGAGCATCCGCGGCAGTGGCAGCTGCACGGTGCGCTGCTGGCCGAGATCGACCGCATCCTGGACGAGCTGGACGTGGAGAAGCGCTCCCAGCGGCTGGTGGAGGAGCTGGACCGGCAGTCGCGTGAGCAGCGGGAGAAGTATCCGCTGGTGGACAAGCTCCGGGGCCGGCTGCGGCTGGGCCGGTCGCGTCGCGCGCCGGTGCTCTGACGGGCGGCCGGGCCGTGCGCCGCGGGAGGTGGCCAGACGCCGGCGCCCGCCGCGTGGGGCCTTGGCCGTCCACGGGCGGGCGCGCGAGGGGCGCCGTCGGTCGCTAGTCGCGGCCGGCGACCGCCTCGGCGAGGGTGAGGATCCGGCGGGCGTCCTCGACGTGCAGGTTCTCGATCAGCCGGCCGTCGACGGTGACCACGCCGCGCCCTTCGCGGGTGGCCTCGTCGAAGGCGTCGATGATCTTCCGGGAGCGCTCGACCTGCTCGGCCGAGGGGGCGAAGACCCGGTTGCACGGCTCCAGCTGCGAGGGGTGGATCAGCGTCTTCCCGTCGAAGCCGAACTGCCGGCCCTGGACGCACTCCGCTTCAAAACCGGCGGCGTCCTTCACGTCGTTGTAGACCCCGTCGAGGATCACCTTGCCGGACTCCCGGGCGGCCAGCAGCGCCAGCGACAGCCCGGTCAGCAGCGGGGCCCGGCCGGGGACGTGCTCGGCGTGCAGTTCCTTGGCCAGGTCGTTGGTGCCCATGACCAGTACGGTGAGCCGTTCGCTGGCGGCGGCGACCGCGCGGGCGTCCAGCATCGCGCGCGGGGTCTCGACCATGGCCCAGATGGCCGTACGGTCCGGGGCGCCGGCCGCCTCCAGGGCGCGCTCGACCTCCCGTACGGTCTCCGCGGATTCGACCTTGGGGACGACGACCGCGTCCGGGCCGGCCTCGGCGGCGGCCCGCAGGTCGTCGGCGTGCCACTCGGTGCCCGGTCCGTTGACCCGGATCGTCACCTCGCGGTAGCCGTACTCCCCCGAGGCCGCGGCGGCCGCGACCCGCTTGCGGGCGTCGGTCTTCGCGTCGGGGGCGACCGCGTCCTCCAGGTCGAGGATGAGGGCGTCGGCGGGGAGCGACTTGGCCTTCTCCAGGGCGCGTTCGTTGGCGCCCGGCATGTAGAGCACGGAGCGGCGCGGCCGCAGGATCGCGTCGGACACGTACTTACTCCTTGTTCTGCCGGGACTCGGCCGCGGCGTAGGCGTCGCGCAGTTCGGGGTCACGGGCGGCGAGGGCGTCGGCGAGCTGGGCGACGACCTGGCACTGCTTGTAGGTGGCGTCGTCCTGCATCTTGCCGTCGATCATCACCGCGCCGGTGCCGTCGCCCATGGCATCGATGACCCTGCGGGCCCAGGCGACGTCGGCGGGGGACGGGGAGAACACCCGCTTGGCGATGGCGATCTGCACCGGGTGCAGGCTCCAGGCGCCGACGCAGCCGAGCAGGAAGGCGTTGCGGAACTGGTCCTCGCAGGCGGTGGTGTCCTTGATGTCACCGAACGGCCCGTAGTACGGCAGGATGCCGTGCGCCGCGCAGGCGTCGACCATCCGCGCGAGGGTGTAGTGCCACAGGTCCTGCTGGAAGGTGGCCCGCGGAACGCTGGCGTCCGGTCCGTGCGGGTCCTCGCGTACGAGGTATCCGGGGTGGCCGCCACCCACCCGGGTGGTCTTCATCCGGCGGCTGGCGGCCAGGTCGGCCGGGCCGAGTGAGATGCCCTGCATCCGGGGGCTGGCGCCGGCGATCTCCTCGACGTTGGCGACGCCGGTGGCGGTCTCCAGGATGGCGTGCACCAGGATCGGCCGCTGGATCCCGGCCTTCGCCTCCAGCTGGGCGAGCAGCCGGTCGACGTAGTGGATGTCCTCGGCGCCCTCCACCTTCGGCACCATGATGACGTCGAGCTTGTCGCCGATCTCGGTGACCAGCGTGAGCAGATCGTCCAGCGCCCAGGGCGAGTCCAGGCTGTTGATCCGGGTCCAGAGCTGGGTGTCGCCGAGGTCCGTCGCCTTGGCGATCTTCACCAGGCCGGAGCGGGCCGCCTCCTTGCGGTCGGCGGCGACGGCGTCCTCCAGATTGCCGAGCAGTACGTCCACGGTCGGCGCGATGTCCGGCACCTTGGCCGCCATCTTCTCGTTGCCCGGGTCGAAGAAGTGGATCATCCGGGACGGCCGGAAGGGTACTTCGCGCACCGGTGCCGGTGCACCGACGGCCAGCGGGCGGAAGAAGTCCTTCGGAGAGCGCATGCAGTCTCCCTGGTCGGATAAAGAGGGGTGCGGGCCGCCGCCGGCTGTCCGACGGCGCCATCGGGCCCTCACTCTAGGCCCGTGGACCGGTAACGCTACTGGTCAGTACCTGTGCTGTTGGTCACCGAACGCAGCGCGGCGCCAAGGAACATCGCATTCGCACCTAAGATCCACTTCGTGCAGCTCCGACGCCCCCGCGCCACCCGCGCCCTCCTCCTGGCACTGGCCCTGGCACTGCCGTTCGGCACCGCGTGCTCCGCCGGCGGCGGCCCGCAGGGCACCGGTGCGACGACGCCCCGCGGGGTCCGCCCGCCGGCCGCGGACGCGGCGTTCGACTACCAGCTCGGCGGCCCGTATCCGCCGCCCCGCGGCGTCCGTGCGGTCTCCCGCGACCGTACGGCGAAGCCCGCCCCCGGCCGCTACAACGTCTGTTACGTCAACGCCTTCCAGGCCCAGCCGGACGAGATCCGCAGCTGGCAGCGGCACCACCCCGACCTGCTGCTCCGGGACGCGGACGGCAGGCCGGTCATCGATCGGGACTGGGACGAGCCGCTGTTCGACATCTCCACGGCCGCCAAGCGCCAGGCACTCATGGACGTCGTCGGCCCGTGGATCGACGGTTGCGCGACGGCGGGCTACGACGCGGTGGAACCCGACAACCTCGATTCCTACGAGCGCTCGGACGGCCGGCTCACCGCCGGGGACGCGGCGGCCTTCGCCCGGCTGCTGGCCCGCCGCGCCCACCGGCGGCAACTGGCCGTCGCCCAGAAGAACACCGCCGACCTGCTGCCCCGCCGCCGGTCCATCGGCTTCGACTTCGCCGTCGTCGAGGAATGCGCCCGCTACAAGGAGTGCGGCGATTTCGCGGACGCCTACGAGGACCGGATCTTCGTCATCGAGTACCGGGAGAAGGACTTCACCGCCGCCTGCCGCACCTGGGGCCCGAGGCTCTCCGTCACCCTGCGCGACCGGGACCTCCGGCCGGCCGGCACCAAGGGGTACGTCGACCGGCACTGCTGACGGCGGGTCGGTCATCTCCTGCGGCCGGCCCCCGGCCGGTGGTTGCTGCTACGCCGTTTCATGACCGGCGGTGCCGTTGATCCGCTCGATCGCCTGCCGGGCCTGTTCCTGCGGGGAGCGGGCGGGCAGCGGGGACACCGTGGTCGTGGCGACCGCGGGTGGCGTCCGTTCCTGGGGCACCGTCTTCACGGGCGCGGCCGGCGGCCGCATCCGCAGCCGGTGGGCCGCCGCCTCGTCCAGCGTCACCGGGCGTTTGAACCGGGCGGCGAGCCGGGTGGCCTCCTGGCCGAGGGCGGCGACGTCCTCCCACTGGAGACGCACCACCAGCGACAGTTGGGCCTCACCGTCCGGCAGGGCCTGGAGCTGCGGGTTACCGGCGTCGGTCATGGGCGCTCCTCACTTCGTCGGCCCATGCCCCCGCGGGGCACGGTTGCCGGAAGGTACGGACGACGGCCGGCGGGCGTTCACTTCCCGTCAGATTCCGACGGGAGCCGGCGCAACAACCGGGGCAGACTGGACGTATGGCGCATCTCCCTCCCCAGCAACCCCAGCCGCCCGACCGGCCCCACCTGCCCGAACCCGGGTTCCCGCCCGAGGAGTACGCCCGGCGACTGGCCGGTACCCGGGAGGCGATGGCACGCGACGGGCTGGATCTGCTGCTCGTCACGGCCCCCGAGGACATCCACTACCACTGCGGCCTCAACCACCAGGGCCACTTCGCGGTCACCGCGCTCCTCCTGCCCCTCGACGGGACGCCCGTCCTCGTCGAACGGGCCATGGAGACCCCCACCGCCCGCGCACAGACCCATGACGTGGCGCACCACGGCTACGGGGACGGCACCGCGCCGGCCGAGGCCCTGGTCGACGCGCTCACCCAACTGGCCCGTCCGGCACAGCGGGTGGGGTACCAGGCCGATGCGCTCACCCTGCCGCCCGCCGTATGGGACCGGCTGCGCCACGACGTGCCGGTGACCTGGACGGACTGCAGCACCCTGCTCATCCTGCGGCGGTCGGTGCACACCGCCGGCGAGATCGGCCACCTCCGCACCGCGGCCCGGCTCTCCGACACGGCCATGGCCGCCGGTCTCGCCGCGGCCACCGCCGGGGCGCGGGAGAACGAGGTGGCCGCCGTGGTGCACGACGCCATGTTCCGGGCCGGCGGCGACCTGCCCGGCTTCGCCCCGCTCGTACGCAGCACCGACCGGCTCGACCAGGAGCATCTGACCTGGACGCGGCGGCAGTTCGGGCCCCGGGACGGCGTCTTCCTGGAGCTGTCCGCCGCCTACGGCCGCTACCACGCACCCCTCGCCCGGCTGCACCACCTCGACCCCCGGGACGCCGCCCGCCACCGCCCGGCGGCCGAGGCATCGCAGGAGGCGATGCGGGCCCTGTGCGCGGCGCTGCGCCCGGACCGGAGCGCCGAGGAGGTCTTCGGCGCATGGCGTGCGGTCGTCGAGCAGGCGATCGGCCGGGAGTACCGCCGCCACCACTGCGGCTATCTCGTCGGGATCGGCTTCCCGCCGAGCTGGATGGGCGGCACCCGCACCCTGCGGCCCGGCAACCCGCTGCGGCTGCGCGCCGGAATGACGTTCCACGTCCAGTCCTGGGTCCGGGACGACCGGCTGGGTACCTATGCGTGCTCCGACACGGCACTGGTCACGGAGGACGGCTGCGAGGTGCTCACGCGTACGCCGTATCCGCCGTGAGCGGTGCCGTACGCCGTATCCGCAGTGAGCGTCGCCGTACGCCATATCCGCAGTGAGCCCGCGCCTCGTCACCGCGCGCCCCGCTCCCCCAGTTCCCGGACCGCACGCCCGGCACGTGCCACGGGCGCATTCGCGGCGGCCCGAGTGCGCCCTGTCGGCCTGTCACACCCAGCCGCCACCATGGACGGAGCAGCCCACAACCGGCTTGGAGGCCGACTGATGGACGCAGGCCGCCTGTCCCGTCTCGACGACGCCGCTTACGAACAACTCGTCCTCGACCACGCCCACCCGCCCGCACGCGACCCGGAGGTCTGGGCGGCCCTGATCGACCCGGCGCTCATCGAGCGCACCCGCGAGGCCCTCAACACCCTCTTCCAGCGCAGTTCGTCGGTGCTGCGCAAGCGGCGCGAGGAGCGCGAACGGTTCCGCCTGGAGTGCTTCGCCCGCGGACCGGCCGGCAAACAGGAGTGGTTCGCCTCGAAGCGGGAGTACGACGCCTGGCGGCACCGCGCGGCGAACTTCAGCCGGACGGTGCAGAACGCCCTGTCGGAGATCAACAAGGCGAAGAAGGAGCTCAACCGCTCCATGAACCACCAGGTCGCGCAGAACCACCGGGACCGGCTGCGCGACCTCGCCTGCGCGGTCCGCCGCCACCAGGCCGCGCACGCCCGGTCCGGCGGCATCGCCGACCAGGCCGACTACGAACTCTGGCGCGCCCTGGACCGGATCACCGTCCCGATAGGACCGGCGAACGAACCGACGTCGCTGCGCACGATGCTGGACATCTACTGGAGCGATGTGGCCCCGGTGGACGAGGGCGAGGAGCGCCGGGCCCGCGCGGAGCGGGCGATGCGCGCGGCGCCGGCCGGGCAGGCGGCGCGGTTCAGCGGCGTGCCCAAGGCCCGGCACGTGGGCAACGGCAAGCACCTCGCATAAGGGCGGGCCCGTCGGCCTCCCTCCACTACGGAGCGCGGACGGGTACCGGCCCTACGCCACGGCGTGGAAGAGCGCCGCCGCCGCGCCCCGGGACTCGACACCCAGTTTGGTGAGGATCTTGGCGACGTGGAACTTCACCGTCGACTCGCTGATGTGGAGCTCCTGGGCGATCGCCCGGTTGCGGTGTCCGAGCGCGAGCCGTGCCAGCACCTCCAACTCCCGTTCGCCCAGGGCGGTCAGCGGGTCGGGCGCGGGATCCTGGGACGCCCGGAGCGGGATCGTCGCCGACACCGTCGTGCCCCAGCCGGGCACCGCGTCGACGTCCAGGCGGCCCTTGAGGACGTCGAGCCGTTCCCGGACCCGGCCGGGAGCCAGTGCGTCGGGCGTGAGGGTGCCGGGCCCGTCGTCCCGTACGGTCGCGCGGAGCTCGTCCTCGTTGATCTGCCAGCAGACGTGCACCCGGGTCACCGCCTCCTGCTCCAGCGCCTTCATCAGCACGGCCCGGACGACCGCCCGTGCGGTGTGTGCCACGTCGGCGGCCAGGTTCCGCACGGAGTCGGGCGCGCCCAGTTCCAGCCGTACGGGGCTGTAGCGCACCAGCGGCCGGAGGGATTCGGCGAGCCGGGCGAAGGCCTGGTCGGCCGGCTCCTCGGCGATCTGCTGGTCCCGTTCGGCCTCCGCGCGCAGTTCGACCAGGGCGGAGACCGCCAGGTCCGTGGCGGCGGCGCGGGCCGCCGCATCGTCCAGGGTGCGGCTGCGCAGGACGCCCAGTACGCCGGTGAGCGCGGCCGAGTACGCCTCGCCCAGCTCGGCGATCACCCGCGCCCGGGTGCCCGCGGCGGTCCGTGAGCGGGCCAGCGCACCGGGCATGGCCTCCGCCGCCAGCCGTTCGAAGTGGCTGGTGACGATGTCCCACAGGGCCTGGACGAGCGCGGTGACGCCCTCGTCGACGGGAGTGGCCGCCGCGTCGCGTACCAGCAGCAGGACGGCGCCGCGGGGCGTCGCATGGCTGGTCACGGCGAGCACCGGCCGCTCCGCACCGGCCAGGTCGAGCGTCCCCTGCCACGGCCGGCCCGGGGTGCCGGCAGCGAGCAGCGGGGCCAGGTCGGCGGTGGAGAGCCGTCCGGTGAGCTCCGGGTCGCCGGCCGTCTTGAACGGTGAGTGCGCGCAGTGCGTGGAGAGTTCGGCCACCGCGCGGTGCGGGACCGCCTCGGACAGCACCTCGGAGAGCCGCGGCAGGATCTCGCCGAGCGGCTGGCGGATCACCTCGTAGGCGGCGGTCAGGGCGGGTACGGCTCCGGTCAGCTCCATGGCCGTCAGCCTAGCCAGGCGCGGCGGAACGGGCGCTGGCCTTTCGGCCAGGGGGGACTGGCCCGATGGCCGGGGACCGGGGGCTCCCCCGGGGGCGAGGCTGAAGCCCTCACACCACCGGAGACCTCACAGCAGGAGAGGTCTCCTACCAAAGCGGGGAGATTCAAGATGAAGGCGATCATTTACCACAGCTTCGGCGGCCCGGAAGTGCTGACGTTCGGGGAGACCGAGAAGCCCGCACCGGGCCCGGGGGAAGTCCGGGTGAAGGTGGTGGCGGTCGGCGTCAATCCACTGGACTACAAGCGGCGTTACGGCTGGGTGGAGCAGCACTACCCGACCACCTTCCCCGCGGTGCCCGGTCTGGAGTTCGCCGGGATCGTGGACGCGCTGGGCCCGGGCGACCACGACGTGTCCGTCGGGGACGAGGTCTTCGGCTGGACCAGTACAGGTGCCTACGCCGAGTACGCCCTCGCCGGGGACTTCGCTCCCAAGCCCGCCGAGCTGTCCTTCCGGGCCGCGGCGGCGCTGCCCGTCGCCGGGGAGACCGCGCAGCGGGTGCTCGACGAGCTGGGCCTGGCCAAGGGCGAGACGCTGCTGCTGCACGGGGCCGCGGGGGCGGTCGGCCAGGTGGCCGTCCAGCTGGCGGTGGCTCTGGGCGCCACGGTGGTCGGCACGGCGTCGCCCGCCAACCACGACTTCCTGCGGGCGCTCGGCGCGATACCGGTGGCGTACGGCGAGGGGCTCGCCGACCGGGTCCGGGCCGCCGCCCCGCAGGGTGTGGACGCGGTCTTCGACGCCGCCGGCTCCGATGTGCTGCCGCTCTCGATCGCCCTGCGCGGCGGCACGACGGACCGCATCGTCACCATCGCCGACCCGAACGCGGCCGAGCACGGCGTGCCGTTCTCCGCGGGCGGTACGCCGTCGGAGCAGATGCGCGCGGGCCTGGTCCGGCACGCCCAGCTCGCCGTCGAGGGCCGGCTGTCCGTACCGGTCGTCGAGACCTTCGCGCTCGCCGAGGCCGCCAAGGCACAGGAGTTGAGCGAGGCGGGCCACGTCCGGGGCAAGCTGGTCATCGAGGTCTGAGCCGGGCAGGGCCGCCCCGGCGGGTGACCAGGGTGCCGCCACGGTCCAGGGTCCACGGGGCCGTGGCGGCTTCACCGTTGCCTCCGGGCTTCCCCTGTGGCGCCTGGCTTTCCCATTGCCCTGGCTTTCCCGTTGCCGGGGCGCGCGCTCAGTCCGGCTGCTCTTCCTGCTCCGGCAGGGGCAGCAGGCTGCCGCTCCAGCGCTTTTCGTCGTCCCCGGCCGGTGTGACGCGCAGCCCGAAGGCGCTCTCCGCGAGAGCCAGGACGCTGTGCAGCGGAGCGGACTGCCCGGGGACGAGCCCCAGGGGACGCATGAACTCATCGAGCCGCTGGGGGTCCTGGCCGGTCGGACGGATCGGCTCCAGGGTGTGGAAGTCGACGACGATCTCGCCGTCCACCGCGTACTTGAACCAATGCATCGGCCGCTCGTTGTGGTACAGGGCGACGGCGTCCGTGCCCTGCGAGACCGCACGCAGGATCCTCTCGTCCAGCCCGTGGCTGCCGCCCTGCTCCCATGCCCACGACCACGCGCCGTCGGTGCCGGTCGTCACCACCGGTTCGTCCTCGTCGAGCAGGGTGTCGCCGAACTCGTCGGCGAGCTCCGCCGCATCGCGCAGCGCCAAGGTGTCCGGATCGATCCCCATACGGGCCAGCAGGTCCGTGGGCGACAGGCCCTTGGCGAAGGTCAGCTGGTAGAGGGGGATGTCCGCACGAAAGTGGTCCAGCCCGCGACGCACACCGGTACTCGTCATGCCCGGGATGCTGTCACGCCGCACTGACACTCCGACGCCCACCTCGGTCACACCGCATCGGCCCGGCATCCGATCGGCCCGGTATCGAACGGCGCAGTTGCCCCCGAGCTTTCCGTTATTTCTGTCGTTTCCTGTTATCCCTGCGGTTTCCCGTTGCCCTTGCCTTTCCGACCCTCTACCTTGAGCGGCGCCTGAATCGGGCTCAACTCGCCGCTCCGGCGGCGGTGTTCGGAAGGACAAACCCCCCATGCTCAGACGTTCCCCCTCCATACCCGGCACCGGTCGGCACCGTGGTGCCACCGGACGCAGCCCACGCCGCCCCTCTCTGCGTACCACCGTCTCCGGCGCGCTGGCCGTCGCCGCACTGGCCGCCACCACGGCCGCGGCGAGCACCGCACAGGGCGCCGCCGCCCCGGCCCCCTCCCCGAAGGCCCAACCCACCCAGCGGGT
This sequence comes from Streptomyces sp. NPDC059649, assembly GCF_042734445.1. Taxonomy (NCBI): domain Bacteria; kingdom Bacillati; phylum Actinomycetota; class Actinomycetes; order Kitasatosporales; family Streptomycetaceae; genus Streptomyces; species Streptomyces sp. NPDC059649. The sequence continues at coordinate 88,692 of NZ_JBHWDV010000001.1, read as the reverse complement.
GGAGTACTTCACCGGCCCGGGCGGCCACCCCCGGCACACCTCCGTAGCGGCCCCGAAGCCGCTGTCCCGCTCCCAGAAGTCGGCGATCGCCGCCGGCGACGGCGAGGTCACACCGATCGTCCAGAACGGCCCGGTCGGCAGCAAACTGGACATCGTCTTCATCGGCGACGGCTACACCTCCGCCCAGCAGGAGGACTTCCACGCCGACGTCCGCGCCAAGTGGGCGAAGATCAGCGCCGTGGAGCCGTACGCCTCCTACACCGGCCAGTTCAACGTCTGGGCGGTGGACGCCGTTTCCCACGACTCCGGCGTCTCCGGCGACCCGACCCAGGACGTGGTCCGGAACACCGCCCTCGGCTCCGGGTTCTTCTGCGACGGGACCGAGCGGCTGCTGTGCGTCGACACCGGGAAGGTCGAGGCGTACGCCGCCAAGGCCCCGGCCGCCGACCTGGTCGTGGTCCTCTCCAACTCCACCAAATACGGCGGCGCGGGCTACAACGACATCTCCTCCCAGGTCGGCTACGACGGGATCGCCACCGCCTCCTCCGACAACGACCGGTCCGATCAGATCGCGGTGCACGAGACCGGCCATTCGCTCGGGAAGCTCGCCGACGAGTACGACTACGGCGAGTCCGGCACCTACTCCGGGCCCGAGCCCCAGCAGTCCAACCTCACCACCCTCTCCGCCGACCAGATGGCCGCACAGCGTCAGAAGTGGTACCGCTGGCTCGGCCAGCAATCCCCGGACGGCGGCACCGTGGGCGCCTACGAGGGCGGCGGCTACTACCAGTACGGGCTCAACCGCCCCACCGAGAACTCGATCATGCGGAGCCTCGGGCGGGAGTTCAACCTCCCCGGCCGGGAGGCGATGATCGCCGGCTTCTACCGGTTCGGCAGCGTGCTCAGCAGCCCGTTGGCGACCGACCGGGCGGTCACCCGCGGCACCCGCATCCATGTCACCGTGCCTGCGTCCGCGCAGCTCAAGTGGTACGTCGACGGCCGGGAACGGAAGTCCGCACGCGGCCGGACCACGGTCGTGCCGCGCACCCTCGGCGTCCCGGCCGACGGCCGCCGGCACACCGTCACCGCCCGCGCCGCCGACCGGACCGCCGCGGTCCGTGACCCGGCCCTGCGCCGGCAGATGTCGGGGACGCTGAGCTGGCGGATCGCGCCGTAGCGGCCTCGGGCGTCAGAACCCGCCGTGGGTGACGGGCCCGTGCGGATCCGCACGGGCCCGTCGCCCAGCCGCGATTGTCAGTGGTCCCTGCGAGACTCGGCGGTATCCACACCGGAACCGTCCAAGTCCGCGAGGCGCGGACCGCGAGCCCGGGAGCCCGGTACCGGAAAGCCCGATGCCGGGCGCCCGGCGCCAGCAGTCCGACGATGGGAGCCAGACGATGACCGACCGAGCGACCCCTGCGCACTACTCCCCCCAGCTGGAGAGCGATTCCCGCCGTCCGACGCCCTCGACGGGCAGTGAGCGGGAGACGCTGAGCGCCGTACTCGACTGGCACCGCGCCACCTTCGCGCTCAAGTGCGCCGGCCTGTCGGCGGAGCAGCTCTCCCACAAGGCGGTGCCGCCCTCCGAGCTCTCCCTGCACGGTCTGGTCCGGCATCTGGCCGGCTGCGAACGCTGGTGGTTCCGGATCCAGTTCGCCGGTGAGGAGCTGCCCTTGCTGTATTACTCCGACGACGATCCCCACCAGGACTTCACCGCTCTCGACGGCGATGTCGACGAGGCCTTCGCGCTCTGGCGGGCGGAGTGCGACCGGTCGCGGGAGATCGTCGCCGCCGCGACCTCGCTGGAGGAGACCGGGATCCGCAAGAGAACGGGCGAACCGGTCTCGCTGCGCAGCATCCTGGTGGACATGATCGCCGAGTACGCCCGGCACAACGGCCATGCCGATCTGCTGCGCGAGCGACTCGACGGCACCATCGGTCGATGACCCACCAAGGGGAGCCCACCTCCCTCATGTGACTCAGGTCACACAGGAGGGTGTCATACGCCGAAGTCCCCTTCTCCGTGTACGGGGTGACGGGCCCGAACGGGGCCCGGACCTACGGGGAAAGGACATCAACGTGCGTAACAGGCGAGTTCTCACCACCGCGCTGGCGGCCGCCGCGCTCACGGTCGCCGGTCTGGGCGGCGCTGCCCAGGCCCACGCCACCACCGGCGCCAAGACCGCCACGCAGTCCCACGCCACCGCCGCCAAGCCCGCCGCCTCCGTGCGGCACCAGGTCCGGCCGATGGACGGTCCGCCCGGCACGGTGTGGACCGGCAAGAAGTTCTGGACCCTCAGCGGCTGCCAGGCGGCCGGCACGGACCTGGTCGCCAGCGGCAAGTGGGCCGACCCCTTCTGCGACGGCTCGGGGCTCCAGTGGGACCTGTGGGCCCGTCCGCTCTAAACCGCTCATGACACCGGTAGGCCACCGGTAGTCACGAGCGCACCAGTCGCATCAACGGCCGTCCCCGCGCAGATCCGCGGCTGCGCGGGGACGACGCCGTTCCGGCCACCGCCCGAGCCCCTCGGCTCAGGTGCCGGTGCCTTCCATGAGGTGCTCCACGGTGCGCACCACACGTTCCAGCAGCGTCTCGTCGTAGGGCAGGAACGGCAGGGGAGCGGCCCGCCGTCCCGTCGGGGGGCTGATCTCCACCGGATCGCCGTCGCGGGTGACCCGTCCGGTGGCCAGGTGGATGGCGTAACGGCCGTCCAACAGCAGTTGCCGCTCGCCGAGTTCGACCCGGCCGGACGCTATCTGTGCCGCCAGGATGCGGCGCAGTGCCTCCCGGCGCATCCGTGCGCCCTCGCCCAGCGGCTGGCCGTAGAGGCGGTTCAGCTGCTGCCAGGCGCCGGGTTCATGGGTGTGGGTCTCGCACCAACCGAAGCTGCCGGCGCTGACGAGCAGGTCGACGGCGCGCAGGATCTCGGAGAGCCGTACGGCATCGACCTCCGCCAGGGGCTGGGGACTTCCGTCGGCGCGCAGGAGCATGACGTCCAACGCCTCCGCCCAGCCACTGGCACCGGGATACAGAGACCCGGCGATGACGAAGCAGGCCGTCAACTCGCCCGATCCGCCCACCGGCAGGACGAGTACCTCGTCCTCGATGTTCCAGCCCTGGCGCACGGCCAGGCCCAGGACCGCCTCGATCCGGACCAGGTGACCGTGGAACATGGACGTGGAGTGGGCGGAGTCTCCGCCGACCGCACCTCCGACGGGGTCTCCGGTGGCACCGTCTCCAGTGGCACCGGCTCCGGTGGTGTGGTCTCCGGTGGTGTGGTCTCTGCTGTCCTCGGGGCGGTAGTGCTCCCGGTAGGCCTGGCGGAACGGCTGGCGCAGACCCAGCTCCGTGATCCGGTCGCGCCAGTAGTGCCGTTCGGCGGCGGTGGCGCGGGCCGGATGCCAGAGCCGGACCGCGGCGGACCCGGCCGGCTCGGGACCGTCGTCGGCCGGCCCTGCCGCGGGCAGGACGGCCCGCCACTCCCCCGGCGTGTACTCGACCTCCCAGATGAGGCGTGCGGCGGTGCCACGGACCACGGGACTGTTGGCCAGGGCCTCGCGCCAGCGGTCGTAACGGTGGACGGTGCCCTCCAGATAGCCGCCTTCCACTCCGCGGACCAACGTGCGTATCTGAGCGCGTGCCTTCGCCAGGAGGTCTCGGGCGGCCGCGACCTCGTCGGGGTGGTCCCGACGGGCGGCGGCCGGCAGGGACTTCAGCGCCCGGCCGTCGGCACGTTCCCAGGCGAGGGTGGCCTCCTCGCCGACCGTGAGCACGGCGGTGTACGGGCCGCAGGAGAGGCGCCGGGTCCCCTCGGCATCGAGGCCCAAGTCCGGCAGTCGCAGGGCGAGTTCGAGACGCCGGGCGAGGTTGCGTTCGGCGCGCCGCAGTGTGCGGTCGAGCTTCTTGGTGACACCGGCGTGCCGGACGACGCGCCGGGCCTCACGCAGTGCGGCCAGGGATTCCGGGGTCGGATGGGCTTCGACGGCCTGCGCGAGACCGATGCAGGCGGCCTGCGACGGCAGGGTCTTCGCGGTGGTCGGGGCCACGGCACTGTGCGGCAGGAGCGTCGCGAAGAGCTGCCCGGCCCATGGTTCGTCACGCCGCAGGGCCCGCCGGGCGGCCCGCCACAGGGTGTCGGTGTCGGCGCCGGTGAAGGCCTTGTCGGCGGCGTACGGCAGCCGGCCGGCGTGCAGTGCGGCGAGGTGGTCGGCCGCGGTGCTCAGCACCTGGCGGGCCAGCTCGGTGTGCAGCTCCTCGGCGGACGGCCCGAGCGCGGCACCGGTCAACAGCGGCCACTCGCCGGTCAGCGGTGCGTACCGCCGGTCCTCGGCGACCAGGGCCCGCTCACGGGGGCCCGTCGCGAGCAGCACCTCGATCTCCGCGGAGCGCAACGGGCTGTCGGCGTAGCGGTCCCGCAAACACCCGGCCAGCTCGCGTTCGGCATCAGGGCCGGCCAGCGCGGCCACCGCAAGGGCGGCATCGGCGTTCTCGTCGGCCTTGCGCCCGGCGACCTCCACCAGGATGGCCGCGGGCTTCTTCAGCGCCTCCTCGTCCCAGGCTTCGGTGCAGCGGAGCAGGCCGCCGGCCGCGAACCGCACATCGCGCGGCCGCGGGGACTCGGCCAGCGCCAGGAAGAGTTGGGTGAGCGTTATGGAGGTGAACGAGGGCTGCACCTTGGTCCAGGTGACCTCGCGGGCGACCTGGCGGGCGTGGTCGGGCGCGTCCTCGTCGGCGAGGGTACGGTACGCGACCGGCAGCAGCATGCCCAGCTCCACCGACGTCAGCTGGGCACAGGCGGCCCAGAGGCCGCCGGACCACCCGGCATCCGGCTGTGGTCCGGTCATGGCGGCGAGCAACTGGGCCGCGTGCGGTGACAGTTCGTTCATACCGGCGACCGTAGCCGCAGGGTCTGACAATGCCCCTGACCTGCCCCGCAGCCGGTGAACCGCCGCACCGACACCGTCGCCGCCCCGCCCCACCGGCCCCGGCTCACCGGACGACCCTCCCCGCCCCCTCTCCCCCCTCTCCCCGCTCCCCTCCCCCTCCCTCTCCGCTCCCCGAAAATGCGTTTGCCCGGCCGCTTCCGGGCCGCCTACGCTCCCGCATCATCGACGTGTAGCTCAACAGCAGAGCACCGGGCTTGAGACCCGGAGGGAGCGGGGGCAGCACCCGCCACGTCGGCTTATGAACGACGACGCTGAGCAGCAGCTTCCTGTCACCAGCGGCCCGCCGTACGCCCAGGCGCAGTTGGCCGGGGCCTTCGGCACCGCGCTCACCCATGAGGACGCCGCCACCCGCCGGCGCGCCGAGGAGCGGATCCGTCGTTGGCGGAGCGTGCTCGACGGAATCGCCACCGGCCGCCTGACCGTGGGTTCGCGGACCCCGGTGGCGGGCCTGCCGGCCTGGGTCACACCGGAGGTCGTCCGCGGCGGCTTCGCGACCGGTGCGGCGAGCGCCGGTGGTCCGTTGTTGCCGTACGAGCGGGACGCGGCGCGCCGGGCGGGCGTTCCGGCCGAGCGCCGGGCGCTCTTCGCGTACTCCCTGACCGAGGACGGCCTGGCCGGGCTGTGCCGGATGCTGGACGACGGGTGCTACGACGTCGCGGTGCCCGAGGAGGCCGCGCTGCTCACCGTGGCCTGGTTGGTGCGCTCCGGGCAGGTGGTCGAGGCGCTGGAACTCGTCGACGTACTGGAGCCGTTCGCCGGACAGCTGCGGTTCACCCCGCGGCCGGCGGCGGCGCCCGCGCCGGACGCCTCCGCACTGCACCGCCGGACGGTCGCCGAGGCCGGACAGGCCCTGGCGGGGCGTCGGCCGCATGCGGCCGTCGAGGCGCAGCGCGAGGCCCTCACGGTCTGGCAGCCGTTCGCCGATGAGCTGCTGGTCCACTGGCTGGAGACCGCCGAGGGCGGGCGGGTGCTGGCCCGTACGCCCGACGAGGAGTGGCTCGCGCGCGGGGCCGCGCTGCTGGACCGCTACCGGCGGCTGGCCGCGGCCCACACCCACTGCGGTAAGCACCGCAAGCCCAAGGAGAACCTCGCCATCCTGCGTGCCTCTCTGGAGACCACCGTCGCCGGGCGTCCCCTTGAGGCCCGCCGGCTCGGTCTGCTGCGGCACGCCGTGTCCTCCATGGTGCGGCGGCGCGGAGCCCCCGGTTCCGTCGCGCATACGGCGCTGCGGGCGCGACAGGCGGCCCAGGCGGCGCTGCCGTCCCACCACACGATGGCGCAGCTGGTGCTCCGCCGGCTCGGCGAGCTGCCCCAGGACGTGGGGGCGGCCGATGTCGAGTCCCTGGTCGTCCCGGTGACGGAAGAGGAGCACTGGGAAACCGATCTGCCCCGGGGAGCAGCAGTTCCGGCGGCGATCCGGCAGGTCGTCGGGTCCACGCTGAGCGCCCCGGTCGGCACCCTCATCGAGCGGGGTGTGGTGCCGTCGGCGGAGGTACTGGCCGAGCTGGTGCCCCAGTTGGTGGCCACGACGACCGCGCAGGCCTATCCGGACGCGGCGCTGCGCCGCCTGATGGCCGCCCACTACCGGGCGTTCGCGCGCCGCCGTTCGCTGTTGCTGCTCAACCTGGAGCGGCAGGTACGGGTGGACGAGCTGCCGTGGGTGCGGGCGGTGGCCGGACAGCGGGCGGCCGGCGCCGCCCAGGACGAGGCGCTCACCACCCTGCGGCACCTCGGCGAGCTGGCCGTCCAGGGTTTCCCGGGCACGCTCCTGCCCAACCCGCTGATCCGTGAACTGAGTTCGCTGGCCCGCCAGGCGGACCTCGACGCCCCTCTGGTCGAGGAACTCGCCGCGGACATCTTCATGGGGACGTTCTCCCGCAAGTTCCTCACGGCGGCGCGGATCGCCGGCGAACTGCTGGGCGGCACGCTCTACGCGCGCTACTACGGCATCGACTACGCGGCGCTGCGCAATCTGGCGATCGTCGAGACGAGCACCGCGCTGGTCAGCGGCCATCAGCCGCGGACGTCGCCGGGCTTCGCCCGGTTGTGCAGCGAGCGGGCCGGGGTGTCCGGGCACGGCTCGGTGGCGGAGAACGGTGCGGTGATCGAGCAGGCCCAGATTCTGACCACGCACAATCTGGCCACGCTGGTCGGCCGGGTCGGCATCGCCCCGGAGCCGGGCCCGGCCGATCTGGCGCGGCGCTGCTTCCGTACGGTGTGCCGGCTGACGGCCCAGGTGCAGCACCACCCGAGGCCACTGGCGACGATCAAGGACGCGGCGTACGCCTGGCGGCACCTGGTGTTCCATCTGGCGCTGTGCGAGCCCGGCGAGCAGGCCCGGGTGCTGGCCTGGCTGGACGAGGAATCGGCCCGCCATCCGCGGCACGTCACCGCCCGGCTGGCGCCCGCCGTGGCGGGCCTGCGCCTGGTCGCCGGGGGCGGCAGCTTCGGGCCCGACGGTACGGCGCGGGGCGGCCGGGCCCGCCGCTTCCTGGGCTGGAGCGCCAGGGGCCGCCACTGGCTGAGCACACTGCCCGGGGAGTGACGGTCGCCCCGGCCGGCGTGCTCAGTCGCGCACTGCCTCGACCGCCACACCAGGCTCCGGCGCCCCCGCGGCCCGGTGACGCAGCATCCACCGCAGCGGCGCGTACACCGCCACCGACACGGCGAAGGCCACGTAGTACGCGAGGTCGGCGCCGTGCAGCGCGGCCGCGACCGGGCCGGTGAAGAGGAAGGTGTTCATGAAGGGCACGGCGGCGCCGAACGCGGCGAGGAAGGCGACGCACGCCGGCCACCACGGTTGCGGCCGGCCGAACTCGGCCACCACGTCGATCGGCACACCGCCCCGGGCCCTGGCCCGCGCCCACGCGTCCACGAGCACGATGCCGACGAAGCCGGGAATCCAGTAGCCGACGAACAGCAGCAGGTACTGGAAGCGGACGGTGGTGTGCGCGGCGTGCAGCCACAGGACGAGCAGGAACCCGAGGACGGCGGCGGCCGCGGCGGCGAGTGGTCTGGGCACCCGTAGGCCGGCCGCCTGGAGGGCCAGCGAGGCGCTGTAGTCGTTCATCGCGTTGCTGCACACCGCCGCGGCGGCGATGGCGAGCAGACCGAAGGCGCCGGGGACCCCGCCGCCCAGCAGGCCGTGCACCCCGGCGGCGGTCTGGTCGGTGAACAGCCCGGCTCCCCACAGGCCCAGCGTCTGCACCCCGACGAGGGAGGCCGCCAGGCCGAGCAGCGAGTACCAGAACATCCGCGGCCGGGAGGTGCTGCGCGGCAGATAGCGGCTGACATCGGAGGCGTACGGCGCCCAGGAGACGGCCAGGCCGAGCGCCACGGTGCTGGTCAGCACGAACGCGCCGAGGCGGTCGGCGCCGTGCGCGGTGCCCGGCACCGGCAGCGGCACGCCGTTCAGCAGCTTGCCGCCGATGACCAGGAACGCGGCGGCCAGCACGAAGGTCATCACGGTCTGGAGCCGGTGCTGGACCTCGTAACCGAAGACCCCCACGACGCCCGGCAGGAGCAGTACCACCAGCGCGCCCGTCCAGAACGGCAGGCCGAGCAGCTGCGCCAGCGCCTCACCGCCGAAGAGCCCGATCAGGGCGTCCCAGGCGACGGAGGTGAGCCAATGTGTGACACCGGGCAGCACCACACCAGCGCCGAACGCCAGCCGCGCCAGCGGCAATTGGCCGGTGCCGGTCCGGCTGCCCCAGGTGCACAGGTACGCCGCCGGCAGCGCGCCGACCACCGTGCCGAGGGCCATCGCGACCAGGGCCGTCCAGAAGTCCAGCCCCAGCGAGACGCCCACCGTGCCGGTGAAGACCCCGGTCATGGTCAGGTTCGGCGCACACCACACGGTGAACAGCCGCCCCGGCGTCCCGTAGCGGTTGCTCTCGGGCACCGGCTCGATGCCGTGCCCCTCAACCGCCAGGTCCCCGGCCCGCCCGGGCATCCGCCCACGGAACACGGAATCTTCGATGGTCATGCCTCTCCCCCCGTCAACGGCAGCGCCCTACGGTAGGCGGGTCGTTCCGCCCTGCCGCCACCGGGGATGCCGTCACCGGGGATCACGCCACCGGGGATGCCGTCACCGCCATGACGTCACCGGGGGTGCCGTCGCCGGGGAACGGTCGTCAGCCCAGCGCCCGGTCGAGGTTGAAGGCGGCGCTGATCAGTGCCAGGTGGGTGAAAGCCTGGGGGAAGTTGCCGATCTGTTCGCCGGTGCGGCCGATCTCCTCGGCGTACAGGCCGAGATGGTTTCCGTAGGTGAGCATCTTCTCGAAGGCGAGCCGGGCCTCGTCGACGCGGCCGGCGCGGGACAGCGCCTCGACGTACCAGAACGAGCAGATCGAGAAGGTGCCCTCCGCGCCGCGCAGACCGTCCGGGCTGCTGCGCGGGTCGTAGCGGTAGACGAGCGAGTCGGACACCAGGTCCTCGCCCAGCACATCCAGGGTGGAGAGCCATTTCGGGTCGGTGGGCGAGATGAACTTGGCCAGCGGCATCATCAGGACGGCGGCGTCCAGGACGGTGTCGCCCTCGTGCTGGACGAACGCCTTCCGCTCCGCGGACCAGCCGCGGTCCATGATCCTGCGGTAGATCGTGTCGCGGGTCCGCCCCCACCGGAGCATGTCCGCCGGCAGCCCGCGGTGGGTGGCGATCCGCATCGCCCGTTCGATGGCGACCCAGCACATCAGCTGCGAATACAGGAAGTTCTGTGTCTTGCCGCGGGTCTCCCAGATCCCCTCGTCCGGCTGGTCCCAGTTCTCACAGACCCAGTCGACCAGGTGCCCGATGGCGTCCCAGTGCTCACTGGACAGCGGCTCTCCCCACTTGTCGTAGAGGTAGAGGGAGTCGATCAGGGCACCGTAGATGTCCAGTTGGAGCTGCTGGACGGCATTGTTGCCGATCCGGACGGGCGCCGAGCCCAGATGCCCCTCCAGATGGGGCAGCTCCTCCTCGGGCAGTTCGCTGCGGCCGTCGATGCCGTACATGATCTGCAACGGTCCGGCCGCACAGCCCTCGGGGCGGATGTTGCCGGACAGGAAGTGCACGAACGCCTTGGCCTCATCGGTGAAGCCCAACCTGAGGAGCGCATAAATACAGAAGGCGGCGTCCCGCACCCAGGCGTAGCGGTAGTCCCAGTTCCGCTCGCCGCCGATCTGCTCTGGCAGGCTGGTCGTGGGCGCGGCCACGATGGCGCCGGTCGGCGCGTACGTGAGGAGCTTGAGGGTGAGCGCGGAGCGGTGCACCATTTCCCGCCAGCGCCCCCGGTACCGGGAGTGGGACAGCCAGCTGCGCCAGTACCGCACCGTGGCGCCGAACAGCTCCTCGGCCTCGGTCGCCGGACAGGCCCGCGGCTCCAGCCCCCCGCCAATACGGTCGAGCGCGAATACCGCGGCGTCGCCCTCGTGCAGCTTGAACGAGGACCAGGCGTCCGGACCGTCGATCTCGACCGGAACGCTGGAGGTCAGCGACAGCGACAGCCCCGGCGACTCGAAGACCGTATGGCAGCCGTGGCTGCTCACGGTGTGCGCACGCCGGCCGTAGTCGAACCGGGGAGCCACCCGGGCGCTGAACGGCAGCGTGCCGCGGACGCACAGCACCCGGCGGATCAGCCGGTGCCGGTCCGCCTCGCGCGAGTCGTCGACGATCGGCATGAAGTCCTGGACCTCGCCGACGCCGTTGTCCGCGAAGAAGCGGGTGATCAGGATGTTGGTGTCGGGGAAGTAGAACTGCTTGGTCCGGGCGGGCACGTCCGGGGCCAGCTCGAACGACCCGCCGCGGTCGGCGTCCAGGATCGACGCGAACACACTGGGCGCGTCGAAACGGGCGCAGCAGTACCAGTCGATGGTGCCGTTCGTGCCGACGAGCGCGGCCGTCCGCATATCGCCGATCAGGCCGTGCTCGGCTATGGGGATGTAGCGCGGCGCGTCCGCCTTATTGGGACGCAGGCTCTCACCGACGACCATGAGACCTCCCCGGCACCGGGGGCAGGAGGGTTCCGTTCAGGTTACCTCCGGGCGGTGACGCACGGCGAACGAGGCGGGCGGGGCGGGCCCCCGTAAAGGGCAGGGCAGGCACCGTAACGGCGAGGATCAAGGCCGGCCAGGGCCGGTCCCGCCGGCCGGTCCCGCCAGGCAACCACCCGCTTCGACACCGCGGCAAACATTGCAGACGGCAACGAACGAAGACAACGAACGACGGCCACAAGCGACGGCTAGAGGAGCATCAGCGCCAACACCAACACCAACACCAGGTCCGCGATCTCCGCGATCATGCCCCTGCTTACTCGGCCTGGTCAGCTTGTGCGGGGTGGGGCGCCGTCGCCAGCCGCGCCACCACGCTGTCCGCCAGCGCCTCGGCCTCCTCGCGGTCCATGCCCCGCTCGACGGCGCGCTCCAGGATGTGCGTACGCACCAGCGCCAGCTCGTCCCGCGCCAGCTCGACCAGCACCCGGTCCGGCGCTGCGGGGGCACGGCGCAGCAGCCTGCGCAGCCCCGCCCGCCCGCGTGCCAGCGCGCTCTCGGTGGCCATGTCGACGCCGCGCCTGGCCGCCTGGTCGAGGACGAGCCAGACCACCGGCGTCACCAGGGACACCATTTCCGCATAGCCGAAGCCCAGCGGTTCGCCCCGCCGACCCTGCCGGCCGAGGGTCCGAACGACCCGGTCGTCGTCGAACTGCCGCAGACTGTCGACCAGCGGCAGCTCGTGCGCCGCACGCTCCGCCACCACCTCGCGGACCACATCACGCACCTTGACCATCAGCAACCCCCGTACCTCTCCCGCGCGTTGAGACCATTGCAGCACGATGTGCCCCAGCAACAAGCACAGATTCCGTCACTCCCCGCGGGCCCGGTACGGATCCCGCACCCGGCGCTCCACCGCAACGCTCCTCCGGACGGACCGGCCCCCACGACCCGATCTGGACCTCGTGAACTGCCCATGGACCGCGGCCACCTGGCTCGCTCCTAGAACTCCAGCTCCACGTACTCGATGTCGGTGAACTCCACCTGGAGTCCGTCGGCGCGGCGGCCGTGATCCTTGAAGTAGATCTCCTGAAGCCCCTCGGCGGCGATGTCGCGCAGTTGCTGTTCCGTTGCCCCGGTCGGCGGCCTGGGCTTCTCGAGCGTCCGCGGCGAGACGCAGTTCGTCCGGCGCCTCACGGGCGTCGAGCGCCCCCCACGGGAGGATCGCGAGCTGGACGCACTGCCGCCGGCCGCCCTGCACGGGGCGATCACGCGGGCCGCGTAGGTAGCCGGGCGGGCACGGAGACAGCACTCGCGGCCGGGGTGGGCTCGACGGAACCGACGGCGCCCGACCCCGCCGGGAATCGCTCGGCGAGGCCCTCCAACAACCGTAGATACGCGGCCCGCTTCGGCTGACGCGGCTCGGTGCGGCCGGACTCCCAGCTGGTGATCGTCTCCCGTCGTACGGACAGCGCCTTGGCGACCTGATCCTGACTCAGGCCGGCGGCCTCGCGCAGCCGCTTGCGCTCCGACGGCTCCGGGAACGCATCCGGCGCACCGGCCTGCGCCAGCAACGCATCCACCGATGCGAAGAGCGCATCCTGCTCACTGGCCACGGGAACCACCTCCCTCACCACCCTATCCGAATCGCACCCCCACTCCCCCCGCGAAACGCACACCGGAACGCACCGGCCACACCGCCCGGACCAGGCCCCTCCGTACGCCCTCTCGCCACACCGGCCCTCCCCGTAGGACCATGACTCGCTACCCACTCGCACCGGCCACGCCGTCATCCGCACGCGCACGCCGCAAGCCGCCCCATCCGCCCCCACACCCTCGGCACTCCACGCTCGGCCAGCATCCCTCGGGAGGACCCCGATCATGCACAGACCGATCGCCGTACGCGGCCGCCGCCCCCTCCTCCTCACCGCCCTCCTCCTCGGACTCGGCGGACTGACGCTCATCGCCCCGCCGGCCCCCTTCGCCTCCCTCGCCCACGCAACCGGAACCGCCCACCGGACACCCTCATCCGCGTCGACAGCGGCGTCCGCAACCGCATCGGACGATGCCGCGTACTGGACGCCCCAGCGCATGCAGGCCGCCAAGCCGGTCGTGACCGACTCGAGTTCCCGAGCGAGCAGGAACAGCAGCCTCCGTACTCCGCACCCGTCGGCGGAGGCGGATCCGGTGCCGCCCAGCCACCCCTTCGACGGCCTGCCGCAAGTCGGCACGTTCTTCTGGACGGACGGCACCCACACCGGTCGCTTCTGCGGGGGAACGGTCGTCCGCAGCCCGCTCCGCAACCTCGTCGTCACCGCCGCACACTGCCTGCGCGCGCCCGACCCGAAGCGGCATCTGTCGTTCGTACCGCAGTACCACGACGGCTTGAAGCCCCACGGGATCTACCCCGTCGACCGGATCTACCTCGACCAGCGCTACTACGACCTCGGTACGGACGGCGGCGCACGCTGGGACTATGCGGTCGTCCGGCTCGGGGCGCGCGCGGACGGGGCCGAGGTGGAGGACATCACCGGCGGGTACGACCTGGTCCCCTATCCCGGATACCAACACCAGAACGTGCGGCTCATCGGTTACCCGGGCAACAGTGACACCACCCACCCCAAGCCGCTGGACTGCACCTCGTCCACGCACCGCTACACCAGCACCGACCCGGCCGCCCCCGGCGACTTCCTGGAGATCGCCTGCGCCGGCTATATCGGCGGAACCTCCGGCGGACCCTTCCTCGTACGGGACTTCACCGGTTACGCCCTGATCGGCGTCATCGGCGGCTATCACACCGGCGGTGACTTCCCCGACGTCTCCTACAGCTCGTATTTCACCCTCGACACGCTCGCGCTCTACCTCCATGCCGTACGCGGCGACACTCCGGCCGCACCCCGCGTTCCGTCCTCCTGACCGGGCCGCGGCACCGCACCCTGTTAATCTCGGAATCCCTGCCGTCAGAGAACCGGCTTTCCATCGAGAGCCGGTTTTCGCCCGGCGGACCTGAATTCCGGTCAGGCCGGCAGTGAAAGGTGATGACCCTCGTTGGTGCCGTCGTTCCTCGCATCCGCCCTGAATCGCCTTTTCGGGAACGAGGCATGGCGCCGGCTGCACGCCCGGGCTGCTTTCTGGGTGACCATGGGCATGGGCGCACTCCTGCTCAGTGGCGCCGGTTTGACCGTCGTCGCCGAATCAGGCGCGCCGCGGGCGAATATCACGTCGTACCCGAAGGCGCTGTGGTGGTCGATCGAGACGGCGACCACTGTGGGATACGGGGATTTCTATCCGGTGACGTTCTGGGGGAGGGTCATCGCGTCCTTTTTGATGCTGGGCGCCATTACCGCGTTCGGCGTCATCACGGCCGCCCTCGCCACCTGGTTCGTCGGACGTGCGGAGCAGGACGCGATCCGGCTGGGCAAGGCGATCGGCAGCCATGCGCGCGAGGACGCGGAAGCGCTGCGGGCGGAGCTGCGTACGCTGCACGCGCGTTTCGACCACGTCGAGAACCTGATCAGGGGCCGCGGTCCCACCGGGCCCTCCTGAACACGTCCGGAGCGTCGTCGGCGGGGCTAAAGTGGTGACGTGATCGAGAGTAGTGACGTGATCGATTCCTCCGACGTCCGCCGTATCGCCCTCTCCCTTCCGGAAACGGTGGAGAAGGAAGCCTGGGACATGCCCACGTTCCGGGTGGCGGGGAAGATGTTCATCACCGTGCCCGACGACGAGACGTCATTCGCCGTGCGCTGCCCGATCCATGAACGGCAGGAACTGATCGCCGCGGAACCACGCAAATTCTGGGTGCCGCCGCACGAGGCAGGTTCTCACTGGGTGCGGGTCCGGCTGGCCGAACTGGAGGACCTGGACGAACTCCGGGACATCCTGGTGGATTCCTGGAAACAAGCCGCCCCGGCACGGTTGTTGGAGAACTTCCGCACAAGCCAGAACGGAAAATAATCGCGACGGCGTGGTCGAGACCGACCGTGCGAGCGAGCGAGCCGCGGAACGAGTAACCAGCGGAACGAGTAACCAACTGAATGACGGAGCGAGCGGCCGGCCCGTGAGCACTACTCGTGGTGACGGCGACGCAGATCGCTCCAGTCGAGGGCCTGGGACGCCTTGAGTTGGGAATGCTCCGCCGCCTCACGGGTCGCGGCGAGGACATCGCCGTGCTTCTCGACGAGCTCTTCGTAGATGGGCGTCGTGCCGGAGGGCTGCATGGCGGTGCTCATGTCGGTGGTTCCTTCTTTCCACTTGCTTACGCTGGTTCGGCTCGGTAGGTATTCGCCGCCCCGGGAAGAAGGGAGCACCGGTGGGGCCGGCCGACCTCGTCGGGTCGACGGAAACCTTGGTGCAAAGGGAGGTTGTCCCCACTGATACACCGCTCCCCCGTGCGGCGCTGGACATCGTGTCATGCGCGTGGCGAGCACGCAAAGATCATCCCAGAGCCTGAGACTGTTGATCACCGTTGATGATCGAAAGCACGGTTTGTGCGCGGGACGACATCCGCGAACGGTGCACGGGGCGCGGGCGGGGCGCGGACGAGGCGGTGCGGGACGGCGGCGCGGAACGGTCCGTGCGTGCGCCGAACGGCCTCTCCGTAGGGGCAAGCACTCGCCGCCCCGGCCCGGTAGGGCTGCGGCTGGTCGGGGGACGTTGCGGCTTGGCGCGCCCGGGGGCGGTAGGACGCCTCCAATACTGAGCGCATGCCGGAAATCGCTGAGCCGCGGGTGCGGAGGGTGGGGGCCGCATGAACGCGCGAGACGTGGCCGTCACCGGGCTCGGGCTGGTGACGCCCGCGGGGGTGGGTGTCACCGCCACTTGGCAGGGCTTGCTGAGGGGCGAATCCACCGCGGCGACCGAGCCGTCACTCGCCGGCCTCCCGGTGGACTTCTGCTGCCGGGTGCCCCACTTCGACGCTGCCGCGCAGCTCGGACGGCGGCTCTCCTGGCGTCTGGACCGGTGTGCGGCGATGGCCCTGGTGGCCGCCCGTGAGGCGGTGAAGGACGCCGGGCTGGGCGCGGGCCACTGGGATCCCGTACGGGTGGGTGTCGTCCTCGGGGTGGGTACGGCGAGCATGGAGCGCTACGAGGCGGAGTTCACCAAGCTCACCGAGGGACGGGCCACGGACATCTCCCCGTTGGCCATTCCGCGCAGTGTGCCGAACATGGTGGCCGGCGAAGTGGGGATGGACCTCCAGGTGCGGGGGCCGAACTTGACGGTCAGTACGGCGTGCGCCTCCGGGGCCACGGCCTTGGGGACGGCCCGCCAGCTGCTGCTCGCGGATGCCTGCGACGTGGTGGTGGCGGGCGGCAGCGAATCGCTGTGCAGCCGGGTTCCGGCCGCGTGCTTCCACCAGATGGGCGCGCTGTCCCGGCGCGCGGAGGATCCCGCGGGCGCGTCCCGTCCCTTCGACGCGGACCGCGACGGGTTCGTCCTGGCGGAGGGGGCCGGGGTGCTCGTACTGGAGCGGCTGGAGCACGCCCGGTCCCGCGGCGCCCGCCCCCACGCCTACCTGTCCGGCTACGGGGCGTCGTGCGACGCGTACCACTTCACGGCGCCGCACCCGGAAGGACGCGGGGCGGCCGAGGCGTTGTCGGCCGCGCTGGGCGACGCCGGGATCGAGCCCGGCGATGTCGACCACGTCAATGCGCACGGCACCTCGACGGTCCTCAACGACCGGGCGGAGGCGCTGGCGCTGCGGCAGGTCTTCCGGCGGCCGCCGCCGGTGACCGCGGTGAAGGGGACGCTGGGGCACTCGGCCGGTGGTGCCGGAGCGATCGAGGCGGCCTGCACGGTCCTGACGCTGACGGAGCAGGTGGTCCCGCCGACGGCGAATCTGCAGCGACAGGACCCCGAGGTCGAGCTCGATGTGGTCGCGAAGGTGCCACGGCCGTTGCCGATGGCGGCGGCGGTGAGCAATGCGTTCGGGTTCGGCGGCCAGAACGCGGTACTGGTCTTCCGCGCGGCGTCTTAGCGTCTTGGGCGTTTGCCTGTCGGCCGGTGCGGTGGGCACGGGGCGTGCGGTAGCGGCCGGAGGTCACGCGAATGCTCGTATTGCAACAGTGCGCCGGTGCGCCGGGGCTGCTGATCCCTGACACTTCGACATACTGCAAGAAATTCCTATAAATAGGAAGAATGTCAGTGTCACGACGTGCGGGCCCGCGCTGCCTACGCTGCCGCGCCGCGGCCGGCACGCGGTCGAAGGAGTGAGTCGTTGATCACGATCACCGGTGCCACCGGCTTTCTCGGCGCACATCTCCTCGCCGCGCTGCTGCGCAGGGACGACCGTCCCGTCTGCGCCCTCGTCCGGGGCGATCCGGTCTCGGCCCGCGAACGACTGCTGCGGGCCGTACGCAGCACCGGCGCAAGGCCTGGGGCCGGCGCCGGATGGGGGGCCGAGTGGGACGCCGACACGTTCCATCGCCGGGTCACCCCGGTACGGATCGAGCTGTCCGCCCCGCGGCTGGGACTGTCCGAGGCGGAACACTCGGCGCTGGCCCGGCGCACGCAGGAGCTGTGGCACTGCGCCGCCGACACCAGCCCACTGGGGCAGGCGGCGGCCCTGCACCGCACCAACGTGGGGGGCACCCGCCGCGTCCTGGAACTGCTGAACGCCGGCGGACGTACCGCCCGGCTGTGCCACGTCAGCACCGCGTTCGTCGCGGGCCGGCGCCGCACCGGCCTGGTGCACGAGGACACGCTGGACGAGCAGTACGGATTTGCCACCCTCTACGAGGAGTCCAAGTTCCGCGCCGAGAGCCTGGTGCGCGCATGGGCGCGGGCCGAGGGCCGTCCGGCGCTGGTCTTCCGCCCCAGTCTGCTGGTGACCGACCGCCCGGCCCAGGCCGGCGAGCCGCGCCACTGGCTGGCGGTGCAGGCGGCGCGGATCAGCATGCTGGAGCGACAGAATCCGGCGTTCGTCCTGCGCGCCGCCGGTCTGGCCGGCGACGACATCAGCTTCCCCTATGAGGCGCGGGTGCCGGGACGGCCGGACGCCGTCGTCAACCTCCTCCAGGTCGACTGGGCGGTGACGGCCATGCTCCGCTGCGCCGCCGCCGGCACGGCAAAGACAACGGTCAAGCCGGAGTCGCCAGTTGAGACGTATCACGTGACACACCCTCAGGACTGTTCGGTGCAGGAGCTGGTGCAGATCGCCTTGAGCGGATGTGACTGGCTCGACGTCACGCTTGACCCGGACGTGACGACCGAAGGCATGCGGCCGCTGGAGCGGTTCCTCATCCGCCTGGCCGCCGGGCTGACGCCGCACTGGTGGTCCCGCCGCCACTACGACCGGACCCGGTTGGAGGCCGCAACGGCCGGCCTGGCACCGCCTCCGGAACTGTCCGGTGAGTACGTCCGGGCGGGCATGCGCACCCCCTCGTCACCCGCGCCCTCCGCCCCTTCCTCTCCCTCCTCCCCTTCCTCCCCCTCCTCCTCTTCCGCCTCGGCACAGAAGGGAGCCGTGACGGCTCGTGTCTGATCCCCGCCCGACGACCACTCCCCCTGCCTCCTCCCCCACCTACGCCGTCATCTGCACGGCCCTCCACGAGACCTTCGGCATCGATACGGACGAACTGCGCCCTGACGCGACGTTCGAGGAACTCGACGTCGATTCCCTCGCCCTTCTCGAATTCGCCCTCGTCATGGGCGAACGCCTCGGTGTGACCAGGGAGACGGAACTGCGACCAGGGATGACCCTCGCGGAGGCAGCGGCACTCGTCGACACGGCTTCCTCTTCCTCGGGCTCCTTTCCGGTTCCCCCGGTTTCCCCGTCCCTCAGGACGTCCACGCGGTCGTGATCGGCTCCGGTCAGTCCGGGCTGGCTGCCGCGGTGCGGCAGCGCCAGGCCGGGCTGACGGACTTCGTCTCCGCTTCACCGACGATCGAGGTCGGGCCGTCGGCCGGGGTCGACGGCAAGGTCGGTCACCTCGGCGTGACCGGACGTGACTGACGACCCGTCATAGCGGGGAGGCTCCTGTCGGGGATCAGCAGCACGGCGGCCGCCGCGGCCCGGCGTCCACCAGTTGGCGCGCCCCGCCAGCCGCATCACCGACGGGACGAGCACCCCTCGTACCACCGTGGCATCGACCACGACGGCCAGGGCAAGGCCGACGCCCAGTTCCTTGAGCAGCAGCACGCCCGACGAGGCGAGCGCGCCCATCGCCACGGCCACGGCGAGTGCGGCCGCGGTGAACAGCCGCCCGGTCCGGGAAATGCCGTGGACGATGGCCGCGGTGTTGTCGCCCGTCGCGCGGTAGTGCTCCTGGATGCGGGAGAGCAGAAACAGTTCGTAGTCCACGGACAGGCCGAATGCCACACTGAACAGGAGCAGCGGGATGGTCATGTCGATGGTGCCGGTGACGGTGAAGTCGCCGAGCAGTGACCGTAGATGACCGTCCTGGAAGACGAAGACGATGCTGCCGAGGGCGGCGGTGAGGCTCAGCGCCGCCACCGCGAGCACCTTCAGCGGGATCAGCACGCTGCGGGTGAACAGGAACACCACGGTCATGGTTCCGGCGGCGATCAGCCCCAGGGCCAGCGGTAGCCGGTGCGCCAACGCCGCACGGGCGTCCACGACTTGGGCGGCCCAACCGGCGAGATGCAGGGCGCCGCCGGGGGCGGGCAGCCGGCGGACCGCGTGCACGAGTGCGGCGGCACGCTCCGACTGCGGATCGGGCCGCAGCGTCAACGTCACCACCGTGCCCCGGCCCATCCCCCGTCCAACGGTTCCCCCGCCCGTCCCCGGAACGTACGCTCCGCCGCCCGCCTGCGGGGTGTACGGCGCCGCGCCCCCCACGCGTCGCCCGCCCGCATACCGCCCCGTCGTCGCCCGCACGGCCACCGTCGCCTCCCCCCGTACCCCGGCCAGCGCGGACAGCCTGCGCCCGTACGCATCCAGTGCCGCCCGGTCGGCAACCGGATCGACGCGCGGGAGGACCACCGCGAGGGTGCCCTCCGCGGACGTCCCCCCTTGCCTCCGTACGAGATCGGCGGTCGCATGTGCTTCGGTGCCCGCCGGCAGGATCCGTTCATCGGCCAGCCCGGGTCGACCGTGTGCGAACGGCAGCACCAGCACCGCCAGCACCACCAGGCAGGCCGCTCCCCACCACACCGGCCGCCGGGTGACCGCCCGGGCGACCGTGCGCCACAACGGACTGTCCCCGCCGATCGTCGGCGCGGGTGCCCATCGGAACCGTCCCAGCGGATCCAGCGCCGTCACCCGGCTCCCCCAGCGGACCAGTACCGCCGGGAGCACCAACACGGCGGTGAGGGCGGCGAGTACGACCACCACCATGCCGGCGTACGCCATCGAGCGCAGGAACGAGAAGGGGAACACCAACAGCGCTGCCAGGGCCGCGGTGACCGTTCCGGCCGACACCGCGACCGTACGGCCGGCCGTCGCCACGCCGGCCCGCGCCGCGTCCTCCGCGCTCCGCCCATGGGCCCGCTCCTCACGGAACCGGGCGACGATGAACAGGGCGTAGTCCACGGCCAGTCCGAATCCGAGCGCGCCGATGAGGTTGACCGCGAAGACCGAGACGTCCGTGACGGCGGTGAGCGCCCACAACACGGCGAGCGCCCCCATCGCCGACACCCCGCCGACCAGCACCGGAAGGAGCGCGGCCACCAGCGAACGGAATGCCAGGGCCAGGATCACGAAGGTCAGCGGGGCGGCGATCAGTTCGGCCCGCAGCAGGTCCGTACGCGCCTGGTCGGTCGACTGCGCCAGGCTCCACGCGGGCCCGGTGGCCCGGATCTCGAACGGGCCGATCTCCCCGGTGTAGCGCGGTACGAGCCGCTCCGCCGTACGCGCCGTATCCGTCTCGCTCCCCCGCAGATCGACCAGCACGAGCGCGGCCCGCCCGTCCGTCGACCGCAACTCCGCACCACGATCAGGAGCTGTACCGCGGTCCGCGCCGGTAGCCCAGTACGAACGTGCCCCGGCCACCCCTCCCTCAGCCGACAGCCGTTCCGTCAGACGCCTTCCCGCGATGCGCGCCACCGGACCGTCCAGCCCGGTCCGGGGCGATACCGGCCGGACCACCAGGACGAGTTCCGGACGGCCGGCACCGTAGCGCGTCGCCCACGCCTCGGCCCGCGCCGAAGGTGTTCCCGACGCGGTCAGCCCACCGACGGACAACCGATCGGCCAGTCCCGAGGCAGCACACCCGAAGAGCACACACAAAACCCCCGCCACCACCAACACCCGCCGCGGAAACCGCACCCCCCACTCCGCGCACCCCCACCACGCCCGCCCGCCGCATCCCTTGCCCATCGCGCCATGGTCCGGCCGGCCTACGGACGGACTGAGCTGACGCGCCGTCACGCATGACACACATGGAACGGATGGCGCACCATGAACGGCGCCCCACCACTACGCAGCACCACACGCAAGCCCCGCCCCGTAAGCGCACGCCGCCGCAGTCAGCCCCCTCACCACCCCTCTCCCCCACCGGAGGCCAGCCCCATGTCCCAGGCCCGCTACGTGCGGTTCCAAGGCACGACACGCAGCCCGCACGGTCACTTCCCCGGCATCTTCGCCCTGGCCAACGGGCTCGCGCGGGACGGCAGACTGAACGAGGAGCAGTACCGCTTCTGGCGCGCCGGCAACGACTGGTACGACGCCCATTACCCCAATCCGTCCGACACCGACCCACTCGTCTACGACCGGCAACGGAACCCGGGTGCGGTCGCCTGGTTCAAGATCACCGCAACCCACCTCATCGACCGCGTGGACGGTTATCTGCACCTGCTGGCCGCCCACGGCGTCCCGTGCGAACGACTGGAGTCCACCGATCCGGGCCACATCATCTACGAGGACGACGACCAGATCGTGGTCGTACCGCGGCAGAGGGCGGGCGGTGACAGGCCACCGGGCCGGCAGTCGTCATCCACTCATCTCTGAGGCGGAAGGAAGCGGCCGGCCTCGGCTCCCTACCCTTCCTACCGCTTCATACCGCTTCCCACCTAAGCGCGGGCTCAGTGCGGGATGCCGTCGATGAGTTCGCGGGCGCCCTGGCGCAGGAGGGCCACGGCCACGGAAGTGCCGAGCGTCTCGGGGGTGAGCGGGCCGGCCCATTCGTGGGCATTGAGGACCGTCTTGCCGTCCGGGGTGAAGACGCAGGCACGCAGGGAGAGTTCGCCGCGGCGGTCGGTGGTGGCGTAACCGGCGATCGGGCTGTTGCAGTGCCCCTGCAGGACGTGCAGGAGCATGCGCTCGGCCGTGGTCTCCTGGTACGTCCGGGGGTGGCCCAGACCGCTGACCGCGTCGATGGTCCCGGTGTCGCCCTCGCGGCACTGGAGCGCCAGCACGCCCGCGCCGATGGGCGGACACATCTCGTCGACGGACAGGATCTGGGTGATCACGTCCGTCCGGCCGATGCGCTCAAGACCGGAGACGGCCAGCAGCAGCGCATCCGCCTCGCCGGCCGCGAGCTTCTCCATGCGGCGGTTGGCGTTGCCCCGCATCGGCACGCACTGGAGGTGCGGGTGCGAGGCGGCGAGCTGGGCGATCCGCCGGACCGATGAGGTACCGATCCGGGTGCCGGCGGGGAGCTCGTCGAGCGTACGGCCGCCCGGGTCGATCAGCGCATCGCGTACGTCATCGCGCTCCAGGAACGCGGCGAAGGTCGTACCGGCCGGCAGCGGGCGGTCACCCGGGATGTCCTTGACGCAGTGCACCGCGAGATCCGCCTCACCGGCGAGCAGGGCGGCGTCGACCTCCTTGGTGAACGCGCCCTTCCCCTCGACCTGGGAGAGCGCCCCCATCCAGCGGTCACCGGTGGTCTTGACCGGGATGACCTCGGTGGCGATACCGGGGTGGAGCGCGGCGAGTTCGGTGCGTACTCGCTCCACCTGGGCCAGGGCCATCGGCGAGTCGCGGGAGACGATGCGGATCAGTTCTGGGGCGGACATGCGCCCACGATAGACCGTCAGATTGGGGCGGAGGCCCGCAGGAGGGGCCCTTAGGTCGGGTCAGGAGGGGCCCCTACGGTCGGGTACGGTCCCCTCATGTCCCGGTCAACACGCAGTGCCAGTACCAGTGCCAGCACCAGTGCCAGTACGAGTGCCAGCGCCAGTTCCCGTCTCGGCGGCCGTGCCGTATCCGAGTCTTCTGCGCTCGCGTCCCGGTCCCCCCTCACGGTGACCGCGGACGACCTCGACCGTTGTGTGCAGCTCGCGCTGGCCGTGCTGCGCCAGGCGCCCGCGGAGGCGTGGCAGCGGAAGGCCGGTTCGCTGGAGTGGGACTGCTGGGAGACGGTCGAGCACCTCAGTGATGACCTCTTCGCCTACGCCGTCCAACTGGCGCCCAGGAAGCCGCCGTTGGACGGTGAGGTGCCGTTCGTCTGGGAGAGCCGGCGGCCGGGCGGGCCCGCGAACGCCGTGCACGCCGACCGCGCGGCGGGGCCGGCGGGGCTGTTGCAGGTGCTGGAGGCGAGCGGTGCGCTGCTGGTCGCCATGGTGCGCACGGCGTCTCCGGAGGTCCGGGCCCACCATGTGTTCGGAGTCTCGGATCCGGAGGGCTTCGCCGCGATGGGGATGGTGGAAACCCTGGTCCACACCCACGATCTGGCCGAGGGGCTGGGGCTGGCCTGGGAGCCGCCCGCCGACCTGTGCGAACGGGTGCTCGCCCGACTGTTTCCGGATGTTCCAGGTGCCTCAGGTGCCCCGGGCGCCCCAGGTGCGCCGGAGGACGTGGACGGCCCGGGGACATCGGGAGCACCGGGGGCAGCGGATGCGCTGGGGGCGGCGGCGGACGTAGACATCCCGGTGGCCGGTGGCCCCTGGGCCGTCCTGTTGTGGGCCACCGGACGCGGTGTGCTTCCGGGGCGTCCTCGACTCACCAGTTGGCGCTGGGACAGCAGCGTTCGCCCGTGATGCGCCTTCAGTGCCGTGTCCACGGGTGTCGCAGTCGGATCCAGATGTCCCTGGCCCGCCGACCGGCCTCGGTGCGGCTCTCGGCCACGAGGGCCTGGGCCTGCTCCTCGGTCTCCACCATCGGGCCGGAGCCACGCAGCGGCTTGCCCGCGGTTTCGTGCAGGAAGAAGGTGGCGATCAGCCCGATGACGCCGGCCGCCATCAGGTAGTACGCCGGAACCATGGCGCTGCCGGTCGCCTGCACCAGCGCGGAGGCGAACAACGGTGTCGTACCGCCGAAGAGCGAGACGGAGATGTTGAACGAGATCGACAGCGCTCCGTAGCGCAGCCGGGTCGGGAAGAGCGCCGGCAGCGTCGAGGCCGAGGTCCCCGCGAAGCAGACCAGCAGCAGGCCGAGGATCAGGCAGCCGAGGGCGGGCAGCAGGATGCCGCCGGCCCGGATGAGCAGCACCGCGGGTGCGGCGAGCGCGATCAGGGCGGCGCTGCCTGCCATGAAGACGGGCCGCCGGCCCCATTTGTCGGAGGTGCGGCCGACGGTGGTGATGGTGAGCACCACGACGATCATGGTGCCGAGCACCAGCAGCTGCGCGGTGAGGGGATCCTCGCCGACGGTCTCGGTCATGTACGTCGGCAGATAGGAGGTCACCATGTAGTTGGTGACGTTGTAGAGCAGCACCAGGCCCATACAGATCAGCACCGCCTGCCAGTGCCGGGTGAAGATCTCCTTCAACCGGCCGTGACCGGACTGGCGGGCCTCCTCGATAGGGTCCGCGCCACCCGCGGCGCGCGCCTCCTCCGCATCGTGGTGCGCCTGTTCGGCCTCGCGCTGGAAGGCCGGCGTCTCCTCCAGCCGCAGCCGCATGTACAGGCCGATCAGCCCCAGCGGTCCGGCGACGAGGAACGGCAGCCGCCAGCCCCAGTTCACCAGTCCGTCCGTACCGAGGACGCCGGTGAGCAGCGTGACCAGCCCGGAACCGAGCGAGTACCCGACGAAGGTGCCGAAGTCGAGCCAGCTGCCCAGGAATCCGCGCCGGGTATCGGGGGCGTATTCGGCGATATAGGTGGTGGCTCCGGCGTATTCGCCACCGGTGGAGAAGCCCTGCACCAGACGGCAGATCAGCAGCAGAATCGGCGCGGCGAAGCCGATGGTGTGGTAACTGGGCAGAAAGCCGACCGCGAAG
Organism: Streptomyces sp. NPDC059649; assembly: GCF_042734445.1. Classification (NCBI taxonomy): domain Bacteria; kingdom Bacillati; phylum Actinomycetota; class Actinomycetes; order Kitasatosporales; family Streptomycetaceae; genus Streptomyces; species Streptomyces sp. NPDC059649. The sequence continues at coordinate 63,716 of NZ_JBHWDV010000001.1, read as the reverse complement.
GTGCTGATCGCCATCATGATCATGGTCGCGGCGAGTACGCGCTTACGGCCGATGCGGTCGCCGAGCGGGCCGAATACGAGGCCACCGAGCGGCCGGACGATAAAGGCCGCGGCAAATGTGGCGAACGTCGAGACGACCTGCGCCCCGGGCGAACTCGACGGGAAGAACACCTTCCCCAACGTGCCCGCCAGATAGGCATAGACGCCGAAGTCGAACCACTCCATGGTATTGCCCAGCGCGGCCGCCGAGACCGCCTTACGGACCGCGGGCCGGTCGGTGACGGTGACGTCCTGGGCGCTCAGTGGCTGTTTGCGGCGACGCAGCAGGATGCGCAGCATGCGGTCGGTCGCGGGCGTACCCCCGCGGGCCGGCTTCCGGCGCTGCCGCGGGGTCGGCGGTTGTTGACGTCCGGGGTTCATTTCATCCCGTCATCAGGGCGAGGTGTGGCATTACGTGCACGCGTGAGTCAGGCGGACTCCCGTCTGCGGTACTCAGGTCTCTCGTCTGCGGTACTCGGGCCTGCCGTCTGCGGTACTCAGGTCCGCTGTCCTCACGTCGCCTCGCGTGTGCCCTGTGATCGCCAGACAAAACGGCTGACCGCCAACGGCAAACGGTCGGATAAAGGGCGGTGCCCGGACCGGCGCGGTGGCCGGCCCGGGCATCGTCCTATTGCGGCGGAACGAGACGCGAAGACGGGAAGACGGGAAGGGGAGAGGGAAGGAAGGAAAGGGAAGGGAAGCGGTGACGGCGGGGTGCGGGGTGCGAGGTGTGAGGGGAGACAGGGGGACGGGACAGGTCAGGCACGCGTGTACGAGGCGAGGTGGGCGAAGACCACGATGTTGTCGACGTAGTCCCGCACCTTCCTGTCGTAGGCGCCCCCGCAGGTGATGATCCGCAGCGACGCGTCCTGCACATCGCCGTAGACCCGGTCGTTGGGGAAGTTCGCCTTGCTGAACGTCTCCACGGAGTCGACCTTGAACGTGGCGGTCACCCCGTCCTCACGAGTGATGTTGACCGTACTGCCCGGTTTGATCGATTCGAGTTGCATGAACACCGCAGGTCCGGTCTTGGTGTCGACGTGACCGGCGATGATCGACGAACCGCGTTCGCCCGGGGTGGCCCCGTCCTTGAACCAGCCGACGAGGTTGTTGTCGTTGGGGGGCGGGGCTTCGAGCTGGCCGGTCGGGCCGAGGCCGAGCGGGGCGAAGGGCGCGTCGACCGCGATCGACGGGATCCTCAGCCGCTTCGGTGCGGAGCGGGGCAGGGCCAGTCCCGGCGCGGCGGCCGCAGCGGACGGGGAGCCGTTCGCCCGGGGGGTTGCGGACGCGGCCACGGCGTGGTGGGACTGCGGCTTGGGGTCCGCCGAGGTGTCGACGGAGTTGTAGACGAGGAGCGAGCCCAGCAGAAATGTTGCCGCTGACCACAACAGGCCGCGACCGACGGGGCGGGACGCGGGGGTCCGGGGCGGGTTCGTTTTCGGCTGGGGCGACTGCTGGGCGGTCATGTGCGGATGCCTTTCATGAACGGACGGCGGCGAGGCGTGAAGGAGGCGGCGGGGAACGCAATCGCCGCGGCCACCGTCCGCGAGGAACGGTGGCCGCGACGGCGTGGCGGCCTCCGTACGGGGGCAGCCTTGTCAGGCCGTCGCAGAGCCCGAGGCGGAACGACGGCGCAGCATGTAGGCACCTGCGCCCAGACCACCGAGCATCAGCACAGAACCGGCAGCCATGCTGCTGCCGGACGCGAGGCCGCCGCCACCGGTGTGGATGCCGCCGTGCGGCCGGCGGTGGTCGCCGTAGCCGCCGTGGTCGCGGTCGCCGTAGCCACCGTGGTCCCGGTCGCCGTAGCCACCGTGGTCCCGGTCGCCGTAGCCACCGTGGTCCCGGCCACCACCGTCGCGGCCGTGGTCCCGGCCGCCACCGTCACGGCCATGGTCGCGGCCGCCGCCATCCCGGCCGTGGTCCCGGCCACCACCGTCGCGGCCGTGGTCCCGGCCGCCGCCGTCACGGCCGTGGTCGTCGCCGTAGCCGCTGCCCTGGTCCCAGTCGGCAAGCACGGTCTGGGCCAGCGCGCCGCCACCGGTGTGCACGCCGCCGCTCGGCCTCCTGTGGCCGGGGTCGCAGCGACGGTCCCGGTCGTTGTCGCGACCGTGGTCCCGGCCGCCGTCACGACCGTGGTCGCGGCCATTGTCGCGGCCATTGTCGCGGCCATTGTCACGACCGTTGCCACGGCCGTTGTCCCTGCCGTTGTCGCGACCGTGGTCGCGGCCATTGTCACGGCCGCCGTCACGACCGTGGTCGCGGCCGTAGTCGCAACGGTGGTCACGACCGTTGTCACGGTCGCGGTCGCGGTCGCCGTTCCTGTCGTGATCGTTGTTGCTGGCAGACGACCCGCTGCCCGAGGCAATATCCTCCATGATCATTGCGTGTGCGGCGGGCGCGGAGATTGCAAGGGCCGCTGTGATAGCGGCCGAGGCGAACAGGGTGCGGGCAGTGCGCATGGGGACATGTTCCTTTCGGCGCGACTGCGAAGGCTGACTCTTTGTCGGCACATCGGATCGCAGTAGCGACGTGATCACCGTCAGCCGGATTGCGACCGCGCACCACCGGAGAACGTCGCATTCGAGGTACCCGATGGGCTCTTCGGGTGGCCGGAAGCAGCGGATTCACCCGTTGGACGGCGCGCGTCGTCGGCGTGTCGCGCAACGAGTGGGCTAGGGGGTGCGAGGGCGTCCCCACCCAGGAGATGGTTCATGACTCAACGACTGGGGCTGCCCGGCGACGACGCTGCGACTGCCGCTCCGACGACGCCCCGACGACGCCCCGACGACGCCCCGACGATCAAGACGACCACCTATGGCCGCGCGGCGGAGAACCTCGCCCCGAACGTCGGCCGGGCCGCCGCACCACCGAGCCCTTTGATTCCCGTGCCAGGCACCCCAGTTGAGCATTCACTGACGAAACGTCACGTCACGGCACGGCACCTCACGCAGCTCCACGGCTGCCACCGCAAAGGTCGGAGTGCCCGGTGCCCCATGCCCTCCCGCCCGTCCCCCGTCCGGAGGAAGTCGTACGGCCAAGAGGCCGCCCGGGGAGGCGCCGGCCCGCCCCGCGTGCTCCAGCGGGGCGGGGCCGTCCACCGCAGCGGGCAACGGTCAGCCGGCAGCTGCTCGCCGTATCAGCCGGCGTTCTCCCGAAGCGCCTCCTGGACGATGGCCTCCAGGCGGGCGTGGTGGGCGCCGCGCCAGTAGACGCGGCCGCAGGCGGTGCACTGCGCGAAGACGTCGTACGTACGTTGCGTGCCGTGCTGGAGTTGCTCGCGCACCGAGTCCTTGTCGGCGTCCGCCAGCCGGCCGTTGCAGGCGGTGCAGCGCGTCCAAGGGGCCAGCGTGGGTGCGAACCGCCTGAGGACATCGCGGAGTTGGTCGTCGGGTCGGTCGCTGTAGACGAACGCCCCGGCCCAGATCTCCCGTCGGCGCAGCAGCCCGCGGTCCCGGGAGAGCAGCACCCGCTGCTCCTTCGCCGAGAGCGCCGCCAGTGCGGCGTCGCCCGGGTCCTCGTTCGTGTACGCCGCATCGACGCCCAGCAGCCGCAGCCGGCGGGCGAGGGTGCCGAGGTGGACGTCGAGCAGGAAGCGCAGCGGGGCACCGGGGACCCGTTGCGGGCGTTCGACGGCTCGTACCTCGATGCGCTCGCCCGCGCTGGGCACGTGGGCGGGCGTCGCCTCGGTGCCGTCCACCACCAAGCCGCCGACCTCGGTGAGCGGGACGCCCAGCGACTCGACGACATGGCCGAGCGTCGACGTCCCGTCGGTCACCACGGCGGCATCGGTGGCGCTGTGCTCTGCTGCGACGAAAACGTGCAGCTCAGGGGCGAAGCTGAAGTGGACTACCGGTGCGTTCACGTCGCACAGCATGTCACCGGACGGGACGGACCGGCCAGCAAATTCCGCCTCGGCGGGGGCCTCGGCAGGGCCTCGGCGCGGGCGCTGAAGCTCAGGAGCGCGGGCGTTTCTCGCTACATACGGACCGTAGTGGTTCGCTCCCCCGGTTGTGCACGGTGGAGCAGGCCCCACTCCCCCGGCCACCCCTAGCCTCACTGCCACCCCACCTACCTCACCACGACACCCACATCACCACGTCACCCACGTCACCCACGTCACCCACGTCACCCACGAACACCGACATCACCACCAACACCCACATCACCAGCACGACCAACGAGGGGCGGTACCGGTGAACTGGCTCATCCATGACTACCGCGAGAACGATCTCGCCGAAGTGGTCCACCTGATCGACTCCACGGCCGACCTCGGGCAGGAGTCCGTCTTCTCGCTCGCCGAGTGCATCAGCGCGCTGACCTCGCGGCAGCCCGCCGTGGTGGCCGTCCACCAGGGAGCGCCCATCGGGGCGGCCCTCGCGTGCGTGGCGGGTGAGCGGGGCTGGGTGATGCGGATCGCGATCTCGTCGGCCTGGCGCGGCCGGGGCCTGGCGAGCGCGCTGCTGGTGGAACTGGAACGGCGGCTGATCGCGGCCCGGGTGAGCCGTATCGCGTACGTCCTGCCGGAGGAGGACCTGCTCGGAGAGGGGTTGCTGAACGCCGGCTATACGCGCCAGCCCGCGGTGGCCTACTTCGAGAAGGTCGAACCGCACCACGGTCCGGCGGCCAACCTCCTGGAGGACCTCGGCGGACGCTTCCTGCCCGCCGACCTGTGGGCCAAGGTGGCGGGGATGGCGGCGGAGAAGGACCTGATCGAACGGCGGGTCGTGCTGCCGCTGGCGGAGCCCGAGCGGGCCGCCCGGCACGGGGTCCGGCCGCCCCGCGCGATCACCCTCTTCGGCCCGCCGGGGACCGGCAAGACCACCTTCGCCCGAGCCATCGCCGCCCGCCTCGGCTGGCCGTTCGTCGAGCTGTTGCCGTCCCGGCTGGCCGACGAGGGCAATCTCGCGGCGGCACTGCGCAGCGCGTTCGCCCGGATCGCGGATCTGGAGCGGGTGCTCGTCTTCATCGACGAGGTGGAGGAGATCGCTCCGGTACGCCATGAGCCGGCCCAGCCGGGCGGGCTGCACGGTGTGACCAATGAGCTGCTCAAGCTGATACCGGGCTTCCGCGAGCGGGACGAACGGCTGCTGGTGTGCGCGACCAACTCGATCCGCTCGCTCGACCCGGCGTTCCTGCGCCCGGGCCGGTTCGACTACCTGATCCCGATCGGTACGCCGGACCCCGCGGCCCGTTCGGCGATCTGGTCCCGGTACACCGACGGGCGGGCCGACGTGGACATCGCGGCGCTCGTCGCGGCCAGCGAGCTGTTCACCCCGGCCGACATCGAACACGCCGCGCGGGTGGCCGCGCAGGCGTCGTTCGAGCGCGATCTGGAGTCGGTCGGCGCGGGGGCGTCCGGGCATGGCCGCTTCGGGGCGAGCACCGAGGACTACCTCGCCGCCATCGCCCAGTGCCGGCCGACCGTCACCCCCGCGATGATCGACGAGTTCGGCGCGGACATCACGGCCCACGCACGCTGCTGACGGGCGGGCCGGGGTCGAACGCCCCGGCCCGGCGGGGTCGGGTGCTCCGGCCCGCCCGGGTCAGGTGCAGCACTCAGCACTCAGCACTCAGCACTCAGCACTCAGCACCTCAACAGCTCAGATTGTCGCCAGGTGTGGTGCCCAGGATCCGCACAAAGTTCGTGTAGTTGTCGATCCGGCTCCGTACCTGGCCGGGGTTGCCCCCGTTGCATTCGAGGGAACCGTTGATGCTGCGGATGGTCTCCCCGAAACCGGCGCCGCTGACCATGGCCTGATGCGGCGTCATGGTGCCTGGGCCGTTCTGGGTGTTCCAGTACCAGAGCGCCGTCTTCCAGGCGACGGCGGGGTCCTGCTCCACCAGATAGGGATTGTTCAGCAGATCGATCCCCAACGCGTCGCCCGCGGCCTTGTAGTTGAAGTTCCAGCTGAGCTGGAGCGGCCCGCGGCCGTAGTAGGCGGCCTGCCCGGCCGGGCATCCGTACGGCTGACTGGCGTCGCAGTAGTGGGGGTAGTTCGCGGTGTTCTGCTCCACCAAGTAGACGAGCCCACCGGTCTCATGGCCGACGTTCGCGAGGAACGCCGCGGCCTCCTGGCGCCGCACGGTGTCGCTCCCGGTGTTCGCGAACTCCGGGTAGGCGCTGAGCGCCGCGGTCAGTCCGCTGTACGTGTAGAACGGGTTCCGGTTCGGGAACATCTCGTTGAACTGCGCCTCGCTGACCACGAATTCCTCGGCTCGGACGTCGGCCCGCGCATCGGCTCGTGCCCCCGGCTCGTGCACCGGCTCGCGCATCAGCCTGGGACCCGGCCGGAGCGGCGGTACAGGAGGAGCAACCCGCCGCGGCCGCCGCAGGTCCCGTCGGCACGACGAGGGCGACACCGACGGCCAGTGTGGCGGCGCTCAGCACCGCGGCCATACGTGTTCTCATGGCGAAACTCCTTCACACGGCCGCCAGATGCCGCGGGCCCAGGAGAAGGACGGAGCGGGGCCGAGGCGGGACGGGGCGGCCGGAGGGGGTGGGGGGGGTGAGGGGTGAGGGGTGGGAGAGCGTGGGGAGAGAGTGGGGGAGACAGGCATCGCGCGCACGCACATGTAGAGACGAACCCAGGTCTAGACCAACCAAGGCTCAACGGAAGGCTAACCAGGCCAAGTTGGCCATGTCCAGACCAATGCGCGAGACCGAGTCGCCGAGCCCACATATGCGAGACCGAGTGCGCGAGACCGCATGTGCGACTCATCCGCGCAAGACCACTGCGCGATTCACCCACCCGCCGGAGAGCCGGAAAGCACCTCCCACAGAGCACCTCCCACAGAAGACCCCAGAGCCAGAGCCCCCCATTGCACCCCCGGGAGATCACCTCGCCACCCCGCACGCCTGTGCCCCCGTGACCCCCTGTGCCACAGTGACCCCATGGAAATGCGAACAATCGGGCTGCTCGGCGGGATGAGCTGGGAGTCCACGGCGGAGTACTACCGGCTGCTCAACGAGCTCACCCGCGAGCGTCTGGGCGGCCTGCATTCGTCCAAGTGCGTGCTCTACTCCGTGGACTTCGCCGAGATCGAACGGCTGCAGGTCGAAGGCCGTTGGGAAGAGGCCGCCGAGATACTCGCCGACGCGGCCAAGGCGCTGGCGGCGGCCGGCGCGGACATGCTGCTGATCTGCACCAACACCATGCACAAGGTCGCCGATCAGGTGGCCGCCGCGACCTCCGTCCCGCTCCTGCACCTCGCCGACACCACGGCGGAGGCCGTCCGTGCCCACGGACTACGCCGCATCGGACTGCTGGGCACCGCCTTCACCATGGAGCAGGACTTCTACCGCGGCCGCCTCGCACGCCACGGGCTCGACGTCCTCGTCCCGAACGCAGCCGGCCGCAGCACCGTCCACAAGGTGATCTACGACGAGCTGTGCCTCGGCATCGTCCGCGAGGAGTCCCGGGCGGCCTTCAAGGCAGTCATCGACGATCTGGTGGCGGCCGGCGCCGAAGGCATCGTGTTGGGCTGTACCGAGATCGAGTTGCTCATCGGCGCCGAGCACAGCCCGGTCCCTGTCTTCCCCACCACCCGACTGCATGCCGAAGCAGCCGTCGACCGCGCGCTCGCCCCCCTGGCCACATAGCCGAACCGACACCGAGCGCACCGAAGTACGGCCATGGCGTGGTGAGCACAGCAGGAAGCGCGACAGGAAACACGACAGGAGGCACGACGGGAAACAGAGCAGGCAGACAGAGCCAACCCGTCGGCGTCTCCCGCCCCCCACCCCCAACACGCACGACCACCCGTCAACTACCCTTTCTGCACGGATTCTTGGGTGCCCCCGAGGTTTGAAGTGGCGACAGGTACTCTGACGTGGTGTCGCGTACCGAGCTAGAACGACTGGCCAGAATCCGGATGCAGGTCACCGGAGAAACGCTCGAACGCGCCATGGCCGTACTCCAAGGACAGACCACCGACCCGGCCCCCGAAGACCCCGAGGTCAGCCACGCCCCGCCCGAGGACAACGCGGACGACGACGCCGAGCCCGCCGACCTCCCGGACGAAGACGAGACCCCACCACGGCGACGGCCGCATCTACGCGGCCTCTAGCCGAATCGCCGACCGCTCCGTCGACCTGCCTGGGACCTGGATCCTGGGAACTGGCACCTTCCTTCCCTCCCCTGCATGACGCAACACAGCCCTGGGATCTCCCCTCCCACGCCTTTCGCGACACGTCCCTGGGCCTCATCTCCCACCCCTTACGCGTCACGCTCGCCCGCTTACCGAGAGTGCACGAAGAGGGCTGGCGCGAGACGCACTCCTGGGTACGAGCGGGCGTAAGCCACTCAGCGACCGAGCGGCCGCGCGAGGAGCGGTGTACGGGGTGCCTGATGTCCGCCGCTGGCCAGCATGCGCACCTCACCCCGGTCACTGATCTCCGCGCGTACGATCCCCGATTCGTCCTCGTAGACCGGATAGCCGCCCGCTCCGGCCCGCTCGGTGCGGCGGACGACCACCACGTCGTCCTCTACGGCGGGGGCTTGAAACACCAGCTCATAGCGTTCCGGGTAATCCATGGCGGCCTCCCGATACGGCTTGGCCCTTCCATCGTCACTCAGGCCCGCCGGGCGCGCCTCAGGAAACGGTGCTGCGTCACCACGGGAACGGCCCGGTGCCGTCACGGATTGTTGGCGCCCCGCTCCCGTGCGCTGTCACAGGAGCGGGGCGGGTCCGAGAAGCGCCAGCAGCTCGGATAGTTACGGATCCCACCGTACGGGCCACCACTGACAATCGCGGTCGGGAAGAGAGCATGATGTGCCGCGCATACGACGCCCGACAGCAACTGGCCGCCGAAAATCGCCGCAGCGCGGTATGAGGGCATCACCCGATCAGGGGAGTTCCCTGCGGTCAACCACAGGCCGCGGCAGAGCCGAGGAAACTCCCGACCAACCCGAGAAAGGGAGTAGCGGAAGGTGACGAGGAAACCTCGCTTCTCGCTCGCGACGATCGTCCTGGACTGCCCGGACGCCCATCAGCTGGCCGGCTTCTACGGACGACTGCTGGGCTGGGGCGTAACCGCCAGCGAACCGGACTGGGTACTGCTCAGATGCCCGGACGGCGGCACCGGTTTGTCCTTCCAGTCCGAACCGGGCTACCGGCCACCGGTGTGGCCCGAACTCCCCGACGAACAGCAGAAGATCCTTCATCTCGATATTCGCGTCGACGATCTCGACGAGGCCGAGCGGTATGCGGTCGCCCACGGCGCGGTACGAGCCGAGCACCAGCCCCAGGACGATGTACGGGTGCTGTACGACCCGGCAGGCCACCCCTTCTGCCTCTTCCTCAACTGACCCCTCCTACCTGACATCCACCCGACCCCTACCGACCCCGACCTGACCTCTACTCCCCAGCTCCCCAACTCCCCCTCTCCCCTCCCCCGGCCCTCCCCTCCTCCGAGATCACGTGAGCTCCATGCCCGGACGCGGAGCGTGTGGGAATGGACACATGCAGCCAGCACCCGCCGCGTTCGGGGCGACCGGTCGTCACTGGTCAGCGAGTTGAGGCGGCAGCGGCGCCGGCGGCGGCAGGCGTCGGATCACGCCACGGGGGCCGGAGCACGTCGCCGACGGGGCGGCGTTGTCAGTGTCTGCCCCTAGCATTGCTCATATGTCCCCAACTCCTTCTGCCCATATGGGCGCGCCTGTCCCTGCCTCCGAGGCGAACGAATCGATTCGGCGGTTCGTGCGCGCTCGGCACGGCCTGACCTGGACGGCGCAGGACATGACGGAGTACGCGGCGCTGCTGGAGGTCTGGATGCTGGCGGTACGGTCGGAGGATGCGGAGGACGCGGACGTCGTGGTGGCGGAGGCGGCGTAAGCGCTCAGCGCGCATCAGGCCCACGATGATCCAGCCAATAAGGGGGCACAAACAGGCGGGAACAGCGCAGGAACACAGGTAGGAACAGAGGCAGGCGGACACACATGAGCACGCCACTCCCCGGCTTCGAAAGCTTCGACGTCCTCGCGGGAAGGCCGCAAGCCGCCGGAAGGCCACGAGCCGCCGACGAGCCACAAGCCACCGGAGAGCCACGAGCCGCGGGTAGCGAGCCGGCCCCCGGAGGCCGGGCCGACAGCAACACGACGAGCACGCGCACCCGCCGGGAGATCGCCCCCGGCGCCGTACACGTCCCCGGCTGGCTGTCCCTGGCGCAGCAGCAGGCTCTGGTCGTCGCCTGCCGGGACTGGGCGCGCGGTCCCGTGCCGATCCGGCACACCAGGCTCCCGAACGGCGGCGTGATGTCCGTCCGGACCGTGTGCCTGGGCTGGCACTGGCAGCCGTACGCGTACACCCGTACCGCCGACGACGTGAACGGCGCCCGGGTCGCCGAACTCCCCGCCTGGCTGGTCGAGTTGGGCCGCAAGGCCGTAGCCGAGGCGTACCAGGACGGGGCTCCCACCCCGGCCACGGACACGTACCGGCCCCACGCCTACGCACCCCACGCCTACACACCCGACACCGCACTGATCAACTTCTACGACGACCAGGCGAAGATGGGCATGCACCAGGACAAGGACGAGCGCTCGGACGCGCCCGTGGTGTCCCTCAGCATCGGCGACCGCTGTGTCTTCCGCTTCGGCAACACCGAGACGCGCACCAAGCCGTACACCGACATCGAGCTGGCCTCCGGCGACCTCTTCGTCTTCGGTGGGCCGTCCCGCCTCGCGTACCACGGCGTCCCGAAGGTACGACCGGGCACCGGCGACCCCGCCACCGGCCTGGCCGGCGGCCGCCTCAACATCACCCTGCGCATGACGGGCCTCAAGGGTTAGCACTTGAGGGGTAGGAGCGGAAGGTGGGGCCGGCCCCCCAGGGGCACTGACTCTGGGGAAATGAATCCGGCGAGATGACTCCGGGGACACGACTCCGGGGAGGTGACCCTCGGAAGATGCCCCTCGGAAGATCCCCCCGGAAGATGACTCCGTCACCAGATGCCCGCACACTGAACTCATGTGCCGCAGCATCAAGACGCTCCGCCCGCCCCTCACCCCTGAGGTCACCGACGAGGACATCAGGGCCGCGGCCCTGCAGTACGTCCGCAAGATCTCCGGCTTCCGCGCCCCGGCCGCCCACAACCGTGAGGTGTTCGACCAGGCCGTGGACGCGGTGGCGGCAGCGACCCAGGAGCTGCTCGACGGCCTGCAGATCCGCGGCTCCGCCACCCGCCGGGCCACGTTGCCCACCCACCACTGACACCGGCCGGGCCGACCCCCGGAGACCGACCGGCCGGGCTCATCGGCCGTACTCCACCACCGCCTGTACCGGTAGGTGATCGCTCGGAAACTGGCCGTGTGCGGAATAGGTATTGATCGTCGTGCGCCGCGTCCGTACGCCCGGCGACGTCAGGATCCAGTCGATCCGGTCCCCGTCCGGCACCAGCGGCCGGTATCCGTGGAAGGTGCCGTACTGCGCGCTCCGCTCCTCGGCGGTGTCCCAACTGTCGACGAGCGACCCGCCGTGCAGCATCGCGTCGTACACGGGATTTCCGTGCGCCGCCACATTGAAGTCGCCGGTGACGATCCGGGGCAGTGCGGGGTCCAGGCCGTCCAGCCTTTCGCTGATCAGCGCTGCGGACCGCTCCCGCGCATATTGATGCGCATGATCCAGATGCGTATTGAGTGCATAGAACTCGCTGCCCGTACGCAGATCCCGGAAACGCACCCAGGTCACCATCCGGATGACCGTATTCCCCCAGGTCGCCGACCCGATCAGATAGGGCGTGTCGGACAGCCAGAAATGGTCGTACTCAAGCGGAGCGAGCCGGCCCACCCGGTAGAAAATGGCCGCGAATTCATCCTTGCTGCCACCACCACGCCCGGTGCCCAGCCAGGCGTAGCGCGGCCCCAGGTCCTCCGCGATGTCGCGGAGCTGACCGTAGAGCCCCTCCTGGGTGCCGAGCAGATGCGGGCCCTCCCGGCGCAGGAGGGCTCGCATCACGGGGCGGCGTTCGGCCCAGGAGTGCGGCGGGGTGTCCGAGGCGTAGCGCAGGTTGAACGTCATCACGTGCAGCGCCGGGCCGCGGTCGGCGGCGTACGCGGTCCCCGACCCGTACGCCGCCGTCGTCACCACCGGCCCGGCGACCGCCGCAGCCGCCACCGCCCGCACTACGGCCCGCCGCCCGAACCGGGACCGGCCCGCCCCGCAAGCGACCGCATCCGTCAGCTCACGCCCGTTCGTCACATCAGCCACGCCGCTTAACTCACCAACGACAGTCACGTGAGTCACCCCAGCCACCTCAGTCGCCCCAGTCAGCTCCGTTAGCTCGGTCAGCTCCGTCGCCTCGGTCATCCCTCACAGATTCTCGAAGACTGGGATGAGCGGGAAGTGCCCCGCAGGGGAACGCGGCCGGAATCAGCCTCAGCGGTCGCTGGCCGGCCCCTGCCAGTCCGCGTGCCGAATACGGGAGAGCTCCCGCACGTCACCGACCGTCCCCCACTCGTCCCGGCCCAGCCGCGTCAACGGCTTCAGCCGGGAAATCTCAGGGTGCCCGTCGACCAGCACGTCCTGCGAGACGACCGCATGCACCACCCGCCCGAAAACGATGACGGAATCCCCGATCCCCATCGTCGAGTGCACCTCGCACTCCAGCGCCACCGGCGAGGCCGCCACCCGCAGCGGCTTGACCCGCAGACTCGGCTCCGACTCGACCCCGGCCGCCTCGAATTCACTCACACCATGCGGGAAGTCGGTCGCCGTGTCATTGATCTGCTGAAAAAGCTCCTCCGAGGCGAAATTCACCACGAATTGCCCGGTCGCCTCGATGTTGCGGAGAGTGTCCTTACGCCCGACCGAACTGAACTGCACAACGGGCGGCGCGACGCTCGCAATGTTGAAGAAGGAGTGCGGGGCGAGGTTATGAACCCCGTCCGCCGACATCGTCGACACCCAGGCGATGGGCCGCGGCACCACGGTGGCGGTCAGCAGCCGGTAGAAGTCATTGCGGGACATGACGGCGGGATCAAAGTCAGTACGCATGCGGATCAGTATCCAGGTGGCCGCCGCGCACCGTACAGCGGATCCGCGGCACCACCCAGCCCCTGAGTTCGCCGCGACCTGCATGAGCTGTTCGTACGCAACGCCCGTGAGTATCGTGCCTCCGCCTGAATCAGACGTCACCGACGTTCCCGCCATGCCCGGTGACGCAGGGAAAGCCCGCCTCGTGGGCCCCATCGACTCCGTCACCGCAGGCCACACCCCCGACGACGAGCCCGCCGGGTCCGACGAGGGTGCCGCTCGGGAGCGCTTTGGAAGGACAACCCGTGCTCGTCGTCCTAGGTGTATTGACCTGGAGCGTTGTTCACACGGCTGATGGGTGGCTTGCCGCCGAGTGCGGTGTGGCTGCGGTGGTGGTTGTAGGTGTGGAGGAAGCCTGTCAGGGCTTGGGTGCGTTCGGTGTCGAGGACGCCGAGGGGGATGTCAGGCATGGGCGGGCTCCTCCTCGGTGACGGGCAGGACCGGTCCCCAGGCGAAGGGCGGGTCCGGGATGTCGCGGCGCAGTACCGGGGCGACGTCGGACTGGAAGAGCTGGAGCGAGGCGCGGTGCTGGGCATCCGTCAACCCGTTCGCGTCCGCGTGCAGATGGAGCACCGTGTGCCCGAACTGCTCGTGGTAGCGGTGCACCTTGTCGATGATCTGCTGCGGGCTGCCGATCAGGGCGGAGCTGCGCTCAACGAAGTCCTCCACGGTCTCGAAGACCACCGGCAGGCCGAACTGCTTCTGGAACGCCAGCGTCGACTCGAAGATCGGCCGGTACACCTCGATCGCTTCCTGGGAGGTACGGGTCACGAGGAGCCCGGCCGTGCCGGCACCGACCGCGATCTTCGCCGGGTCGTGGCCGTAGAATTCCCAGCGCTCGCGGTAGTACCTGATCAACTCGCTGTACGGCTCGATGGGGTTGGTGACGTTCGCCGAGAACAGCGGGTCGCCGTAGCGGGCGGCCAGATCCACCGACTCCTTGCTGGTGGCGCTGCCGTGCCAGACCCGGACGGGCCGCTGGTAGGGCCGCGGCCACACCTCGGCGTCCGTCAGCGGAGGGCGGAAGCGGGTCGCCGCGGTCACCTTGTCCTGCCGCCAGATCTGCCGGAACACCTCATAGCTCTCGGCGTTGCGCTCCCACTGGTCCTCGGGAGTGACATGGAACAGCTCGCGCTGGGCGGCGCCGTTGCCCTTGCCGATGATCAGCTCCAGTCGTCCCTCGGAGAGATGGTCGAGGGTGGCGTAGTCCTCGTAGGCGCGCACCGGGTCCAGAAGGCTGAGCGTGGTCACGGCGGTGAACAGCCGGATGCGTCGGGTCAGTGCCGCGATGTGGCTGAGGACGACGGTCGGCGAGGAGGAGAGGAAAGGCCGCTCGTGCCGCTCCCCCACGCCGAAGCCGTCGAAGCCGAGTTCCTCGGCGAGCAGGGCGTTGTCGAGGACCTCACGGAAGCGGTCATGGGTCGGCTTCTGCACCCCGGTGATCGGGTCCGGCCGGTGCACGATCAGGGTGATGGCGAGGAACCTCACGACGCTGCCCGTTCGTCGCGGCCGTCGTCGCTGGGGGTCCCCCCGCTCGAGCGGAGCCGAGAGTGGGGGAGGTCCAGGCCGAGGTGGTCGCGCAGGGTCGGGCCCTCGTACTCCGTGCGGAACACGCCCTGTTCCTGCAGGAGCGGAACAACCTTGTCGGCGAACTCGTCGAGGCCGGTCGGGGTGATGTGCGGGACGAGGATGAAGCCGTCACTTGCGTCGGCCTGCACGAACTCGTTGATGGTGCGGGCGATCGTCTTGGCCGAGCCGATGAAGTTCTGCCGGTTTCCTGTCTCAATGACCAGGTCGCGGATCGACCAGTTGTTCGCGGCGGCCAGCTCGCGCCACTCGCGGGCGGTGGCCAGCGGGTCGCGGTACATGCGGACCTGGGCGCGGCCCTGGGAGATATGCCGGTCGCTGACGTCCGGGTCGATGTCGGGGAGCGGCCCGTCCGGGTCGTAGGAGGACAGGTCCCGGTTCCAGACGAACTCCAGGTGCTTGAGGGCGGTGGCGCCGCTGACCTGCTGGCGGCGCACCAGCTTGGCCAGTTCCTCCGCCTCGGCGTCGGTGTCGGCGAGGGTGAAGGTGGCGGCGGGCAGGATCAGCAGCTGGTCGTGGTGGCGGCCGTACTTGGCGAGGCGGTTCTTGACGTCGGTGTAGAAGGCCTGGCCCGCTTCGAGGGTGGCGTGCCGGCTGAAGATCGCGTCGGCTTCGGAGGCGGCGAACTCGCGGCCCTCCTCGGAGTCGCCGGCCTGGAAGATCACCGGGCGGCCCTGCGGGGAGCGCGGCACGTTGAACTGCCCGTGGATGTCGAAGTGTTGCCCGGTGTGGACGAAGGCGCCGGCCTTGGCGTCCCGCAGGAAGGTGCCGGTCTCCTGGTCGGCGAGGATCTCGTCGCCGTGCCAGGAGTCGAAGAGCTCGTTCGCCGTGGCAAGGAACTCCTTGGCGCGGGAGTAGCGCTCCTCCTGCGGCAGGAAGCCGCCGCGGCGGAAGTTCTCGCCGGTGAAGGCGTCCCAGGAGGTGACGACGTTCCAGGCGGAGCGGCCGCCGGAGAGGTGGTCGAGGCTGGCGAACTGGCGGGCGACCTCGTAGGGCTCGTTGAAGGTGGAGTTGATGGTGCCGGTCAGGCCGAGGTGCTCGGTGACGGCGGCGAGCGCGGCGAGCACGGTGAAGGTGTCGGGGCGGCCGACGACGTCCAGGTCGTAGATCTGCCCGCCCTGTTCGCGCAGCCGGAGTCCCTCGGCGAGGAACAGGAAGTCGAACTTGGCGCGTTCGGCGGTCCGCGCGAAGTGGACGAAGGAGCTGAACTCGATGTGGCTGCCGGCCTTCGGGTCACTCCACACGGTGGTGTTGTTGACGCCCGGGAAGTGGGCGGCCAGATGGATCTGCTTCAAAGGCTTGGTCATCGGTCGGGGATCCTTCCGGCTCAGGCAGCGGCGTAGCGGTTGGCGGGGCGGGCCAGGCCCAGCAGGTCGCGCAGAGTGTCTGCCTCGTAGGCGCGGCGGAAGGCGCCCCGGCGCTGCAGTTCGGGGACCAGCCCCCGGGTGATCGCCGGGAGGTCGTGGCCGGCGACGGCGGGACGCAGCCGGAAACCGGTCAGCCCGGCGCTGTGCAACTCCTGGAGCAGATCGGCGAGTTCGGAGGGCGTGCCGGTGAAGATGTGGGCATCACTCGTGTACGGCCGTCCCGCGAGCGCGTCGAGCCGTTCCCGGCGGGCGGTCGCGGCGGCCGGGTCGTCGTCGAGGAAGACGACCAGGTCGCCGAAGACATGGAGGGGTTCGGTGGCTCGCCCCACGGCGTTCTGCTCGGCGCGGATCCGGGCGACGATGGCGCGGGCCTCGTCGGCGTCGTGCGGGGTGACGTACCCGATGTCGGCGGCGCGGGCCACCAGCCGGTACGGGATGGTGTCGTGGGCGAGGGCGCTGACGATCGGCTGGCCCTGCGGCGGGCGGGGCGTGATGCTGGGGCCTCTGACGCTGAAGTGCCTGCCCTCGAAGTCGATGTAGTGCAGCTTGTCGCGGTCGATGAAGCGGCCGGTGACCGCGTCCCGGATCTCGGCGTCGTCCTCCCAGCTGTCCCACAGGCGGCGCACCACCTCCACGTAGTCGGCGGCCTCGTCGAAGAGGTCGGCCACCAGCTCCCGGGTGTCCGGGTGGTCGTAGGCCTCGATGCGCGGGACGGTGCGGCGGCCGAAGTGCGCGGCCTCGTTCGGGCGGGCGGTGATCTGCACGCGCAGGCCGGCGCGGCCGGCGCTGACGTAGTCGAGGGTGGCGATCGCCTTGGAGATGTGGAACGGCTCCGTGTGCGTGGAGACCACCGTGGGCACCAGACCTATGTGCCGGGTCAACGGTGCGATGCGGGAGGCGATGAGGACGGCGTCGAGGCGGCCGCGGACCTGGTCGGTGCGCTCGTCCGGGTCCAGGAAGTGCGAGGACTGAGGGCCGAGGCCGTCCTCGATGGTCACGAAATCGAGCAGACCGCGCTCGGCCTCGGCGACCAGATCGGCCCAGTAGCCGGCGGTGAACAGGTCCCGCGGCCGGGCCACCGGCTCACGCCAGGCGGCAGGGTGCCAGCCCGCGCCGTCAAGCGCGACGGCCAGGTGCAGCGGGGCGGATGAAGGGGGCGAAGCAGGCAGCGAAGAGGATGACGAGGACACGGTGGGGCGCCTTCCTTATGGGACGTACGTACCGGGAGTGGGCTCATCTCGTCGCGATCGTCGTGATGGTCGCGATCATCGTGAGGGTTGTGAGGGTCACGAAACGCGACGGATCGGTTGTGGGAGCAGCGGACGGGCCGCGGCGAACGCCCCGTCGTGAGCCGTCCTCATGCGCGGTCCAGGCGATGCCCTGAAGGAGGTGGCCGTGAAGCCGGCGGGGCCCGGGACGGTGATCACCGTGACTCCGGCTGCGTGGCGCCGCAGGGTGCGGCGGAGTATGTCGTCGGCAGCAACGGCGGTGGAGGACCAGGCAGGGCGGTTGGCGGAGGTGACCATGTCGGTTCCCTTCGGCGTCTGGGCGTGGTCGGACACGGCGTCGTCGGGCACGGCGGCCGCCTGTTCAAGGTGTCGGTGCCGACTGGCGGCCCGGGGTGCGCACCAGCAGGAAGTCCGTACGGCGGCGCAGGGTGAAGCCGATCGACTCGTAGAGGCGGATGGCTGTGGTGTTGCTTGCGAGGGTGTGGAGGAAGGGGGTCTCACCGCGTTCCCGGATCCCGGCCGCCACCGCCCGGACCAGTCGCGTGGCCAGGCCCTGCCCACGGCGTGCCGGATGGGTGCAGACGGCGCTGATCTCCGTCCAGCCCGGCGGACGCACGCGTTCCCCGGCCATGGCGATGAGCCGTCCGTGGTGCCGGATGCCGAGGTAGGTGCCGAGTTCGACGGTGCGGGGCAGGAAGGGACCCGGCTTGGTCAGAGCGATCAGGTCCAGGATCTCGGGGACGTCATCGAGCCCGAGCCGTACCGCTTCGGGGGCGGATTCGGCGCGCAGCCCGGTGTCGACCAGTTGGACGCCCTGCCCTCTCTCCACGATCTCCCATCCGTCGGGGACGGCCCGCGCTCCCGTGACGGCGGTGACCGTGTCCGGGCCGACCAGCGCGGTCAGGTCGTCCCAGGCCCCCGGGTCGGCCGGGTCAGCGAGGGCGGTGAAGGGGCACACGTCCAGGGGGTAGCGGGCAGCGCGGCCGCGGCGCTCGGCGAACCGGGCGTGCGGGCCGGTCAGCGCGGCCCAGACAGCGCTGTCCAGGACGTGCGGTTCGGCCGGGCTCTGCGCGGGGGAAGGCGAGACACTGGTGGACATAGTGGTGAGAAGGCTCCGTGGGATCCGTGTCATCGGTGGCGGACATGGCGGGCCGGGGTGCCCGGGACTCCGACGTGACGCCGGAGTCCCGGGGCGGTCCCGGGCGGCAGACGCCCGTGCGAGCGTTGATCAGGAGTTGTCGAGCGGCAGGCCGGGCGGGTTGACCTGGGAGGTCTTGACGGCCTCGTTGGAGAGGTTCCAGGCGTCCAGCCACTTGGCGTACTGGCCGTGCTTGATCAGGTAGTTGATGGCCTCGGCGAGCGGCTTGGCCAGCCCGCTGTCCTTCTTCGACGTCGCGGCGATCAGACCCTGGAGTTTCGCGCCCGCGCCGGAGAACTTGCCAGCGCTACGGGTCGCGTTGGGGGTATTCGCCGTGTGGGTGGTGTGGTAAGCGATGCTGGGGTTGGGGCCGAAGTGGGCATCTATCTTCCCGCTGTTCAGCGCCAGGTAGACACTGTTGTTGTCCGGGTAGTACTTGACGGTGAGGTCCTTGCCCTCCTTCTTCAGCTTCGCCTTCCACTCCAGCAGGACCTTCTCCTGGTTGGTGCCCCGGCTCACCGAGACCGTCTTGCCGGCCAGGTTCTTGTAGTCGCCGTCGAAGTTCCAGGTGCTCTTCTTGGGCACCTCGAACCCCAGGTTGTCCTGCCGGTAGGTGGCGAACTCGTACTTCTTCTTGCGCTCCTCGGTGTCGGTGACGTTGGAGAAGGCCGCGTCGACCTTGCCGCTGTCGATGCCGACGAACAGGTTCTCCCAGGTCGAGTTCTTCAGCTCGGGCTTGAGGCCGAGGACCGCGGCCACCAGTCGGCCGAAGTCGGGCTCGGATCCGGTGAGCGTCTTCTGGTCGTCGCCGACGAAGTTCAGCGGCACGGAGCCGGTGGGCAGGGCGCCGACACCGATGACCAGCTTGCCCTTCTTGGCGATCGACTTGGGCAGCTTTGCGCTGATGGACTTGACCTCGGAGACCTTGAGGTCGGTCTCCTTGGCGGCCCCGTTGGAAAGGGCGCCCACGGTGACCGTCCCGGACGGCTTGCTGTCAGACGTGCCGGCCGCTTCGCTGTTGCCCCCGCAGGCGGCGAGGCCGGTGGCGAGGGTGGCGACGGCGGTGCCTGCGGTGAGGCTGCGGAGGAGTCTGCTGCGAAGGCTGGCGGTGTGCATGGCTGTCCTTGGTTCGGTGAGTGAGGGTGGTGGCGTGTTGCTTGTTCGGCGGGGTCAGAGCACCTTGCTCAGGAAGTCCCTGGTCCGCTCGTGTTTCGGGTGGTCCAGCACCTCGGTGGGCGGGCCCTGTTCGACGATCCGACCCTCGTCGAGGAAGACGACCTGGTCGGCGACCTCACGGGCGAATCCGATCTCGTGGGTGACGATGATGAGGGTGGTGCCGCTGGTGGCCAGGTCCTTGATGACGGCCAGCACCTCGCCGACCAGTTCGGGATCAAGCGCGGAGGTGGGTTCGTCGAAGAGGATGACCCCCGGCCGCAGGGCGAGCGCGCGGGCGATGGCCACCCGCTGCTGCTGGCCGCCGGACAGTTGCCGCGGATAGGCGCCGACCTTGTCGGCCAGGCCCACCCGGCCGAGCAGCTCGCGGGCCAGCTCCTGGGCCTGGGGCTTGGTCAGCTTCCCGGTGGCAACGGGAGCGGCTGCCACGTTGTCAAGCGCGGTCAGATGCGGGAAGAGGTTGAAGTTCTGGAAGACGAAGCCGATCCGGCCGCGCTGGCCCAGGATGACCCGCTCGCTCAGCTCCTTGAGCCTCTCACCGTGCCGGCGTACGCCGATCGGCTCGCCGTTCACGCTGACGTAACCGACCTCGGGCTTCTCCAGATGGTTGATCACCCTCAGCAGGGTGGACTTGCCGGACCCGGACGGCCCCAGAATCACGGTGACCTCGCCCGGCCGCACGGTCAACTCGACGCCGTCCAGCACCCGGTGGGCGCCGTACCACTTGTGCACGTCGTGCACCTCGACGGCAGCCGGTCGTATCTCGGTGGCGTCGGTGGTCTCAGTCAGCTCGGTGCTACCAGCAGTCTCGGTGGTCATACCGCCGCCTCCCTCCGGGCTCGGGCCCGCAGATCACGCAGACTCGTCCGCAACTTCTGCAACGGCGTCGGCGGAAGGGTGCGCGTTGCGCCCCGGGAGAAGTACCGCTCGACGTAGAACTGGACGACGGAGACCGCACTCGTGAGGATCAGGTACCAGACGGTGGCGACCAGTAGCAGCGGGACGATGTCACCCGGGTAGGTGCTGCCCATGCTCTGCGCGGATCCGAACAGATCGAGCAAGGACACGTAGAAGACGAGCGAGGTGCTCTTGATGAGATTGATCAGCAGATTGACGTAGTTCGGGGTGATGGAGCGCAGTGCCTGCGGAAAGACGATCTTCGTGAACTGGTGGCTCTTCGGCAGGCCGAGTGCCGATGCCGCCTCGTGCTGCCCCTGGTCGACCGCGAGGATGCCGCTCCGCACCACCTCGGACGCGTACGCCGCCTCGTTCAGGCTGAGTCCGACGACCGCAACGACGATGTCGGTGGCGAGCCGGGACTCGTCGAAGCTGAAGAAGGCGGGCCCGAACGGAACCCCCAGGCTCAGCGTCTTGTACAGCGCGCTGAAGTTGTAGAGGAACAGCAGCACCACGATCAGCGGGACCGAACGGAACAGCCATGTGTAGGTCCAGCTGACCGCCCGCAGTACCGGGCTCCGGGACAGCCTGCCCAGGGCGACCAGGATGCCGCCGAGCAGACCCAACACGGCACTGTACGCCGTCACTTCGAGGGTGATGAGCAGACCGTCGAGGATCGTCGGGCGCAGGAACCAGTACTGGAACCGGTCCCACTGATAGAAGGGGTTGGTCACCAGTCCGTGGGCGATCTGGGCGACCAGCACCAGCACGATCGCCGTGGCGATCCAGCGGCCCGGTCTGCGCAACGGCAGCACGCGCTGGGCCGCCAGTGGCCGCGGTGCGGTGTCGTCGCCCGGCCGTTCGGCCTCGGCGGGGCGTGCGGTACGAGGCGCGGAGGAGAGTTCGGGGGTCTCCTCGGCAGGAGGCGCTGAGGCGGGGGATACCGCAGCGCCAGGAGATTGACTCATGGAGGGCTCCAGCGAATTCGGACACCCCGGGCCACGGATGCGGCAACGACACCGCAGAGTCGGCAGGACTCTGCGTGACGATGCGCACGGGGCATGCGGAACGGGGGCTGGGCAGGAAGGGCGCACACCACGACAGCGGTGGCGTCACAGATTCAGAAGACCGTCAGCCTCGGCAAAAGGCACAGCAGGTGCCTGTGCCGGTACCGGTACACAGCGCGCTGTTGACGCGGAGTAGATCGACCGAACGGTTCGCGCACAGCAACAGGCAGCCGCGGCGCCGCCATGCGGCCGTCCCGAAAGCTGCGTACATTCCGTCACCGTCACTGTTCCGGCCCCTGAGGGCCTCGCGCTTACCGAAAGTCTCCGGCCCGGTCGTCACCTGGGGCACCCCACCGCGGCGCGAGGGTTGCCGGTCAGCAAGCCAGGGCTTGTCGCTGACACTCATGACCGATCTGCGGCGTAAGTTAGACAGACCTCGGACATGGTTGTCAAAGCCTGCCCGACCTGTGGGACGACAAAACAGGTCGGGGTGAACCTGGCGAGCTGCCGAGGAGTCCCGGTGTGGACCGGAATCGCTGCCGATTCGCGCCTCCGGTGTGGCGGATCTCCCTCAGAAATGCGCATCCACGCAGTCACAGCCCCGCCGTGGCAATACGACATGGCGTAATACTCCGGCAACACACCTGGTCGGCAAACGCGGTTACGGTCCCTGCCATGCCTTCCACCCAACGCCGCCGCCCACAGCAGGGAGTCGACCCGACGAGTGTCAGCCCCTGCGGCCCGAAGCTCAGATCCCGGGCCTCGAAGAGGTGCACACGCGCCGCCGAGTCGAGCGAGATGACGTACGAGCCGGGCCTCAGCCACGACTCGGCCGTGATGCCGGCCTCCGCACGCAGCTCGCGGCGCGCGCACTCCTCGTCGGTCTCACCGGACTCCTTGCGGCCGCCGGACAGAGGCAGCCCGCCGGACAGCGCGCCGCGCGACAGGCCCGCGCCGCCCACGCCCCGCCCCGCCCCGCCCCGCCCGCCAACCCGTCACCTGGGACCAGCACCCTCACACGCCGGGGCCGAGTAGTCGTCACGACCGGTCAACCGCGCAGGCCATGACGGACAGAGTTCAGTCGTTCCAGGTCCAGCGGATGCCGAACCGGGCCGGGCCGGTGTTCAGGGCAAGGGCGTGGGCGCACCCGGTGCTGTCCAGGCGAATCCGGCGGCTGGTGGCCGGGCCGCCGTCCGCGGGTTCGTTGAACTCCTCGCAGAGGGCCGGCAGCGCGGTGGGGTGGAAGGCCGCCTCCAGGAGGTACTCGCGGGTGATCATCCGCAGGGTGCGGCCGCAACTGCCTTGGGTCGCGGGCTGCTGTGGCACCAGGTTGACCAGCTCATACTCCATGATCAATGTTTCACCGCAGTGCAGTGGACGGTCGAAGAGCAATTCGGCGGCGAGCATCCCGGCCGTCTCGTCCTTCACCGTGCGGCCCAAGCGGCAGTTGCGCAGCGCGCGGAGTCGGGGAACGCCGGAGCCGGGTTCGTCCTCGTAGAACAGGGTTACCCATCGGTCGGGGCCGTCCCGGTCCGCGCGCAGGATCTGCCGGTTCCACGCCCGGAGTTGAGTGCGGCCGGGCCCGTACTCGTAGCGGTCGTGCTGACTGATCCGGATCAGGTACGGATCTGAGTCGACGTCCAGCCCGGACAACAGGGCGGCTACCCGGTCCGCGTGGGGTTTGAGCGCACCGATCGGCAGCATCCGCGCCTCCCGGCGGCCCCGGCCTCGGGGTCTGGGCTTTCCCAGCAGTCCGCTCAGCCCACCGGATGGAATGCCGAGGATGTCCTCAAGGTGCGGCAGCGCGGCCAGCGATCCGGGCCGTTCCGGCCGGGTGCGGCCTGACTGCCAGGAACTGAGGGTGGCAACGCTGACGGGTGTGCCACGCTGCCGCAGCCGGTGCTGGATACGGTCCAGTGCCAGCCCGCATGCGCTGACCGCGGCCCGTAGTGCGTCCGCGAAGGGCATTGGCTCACCAGGCCCTGGCAGTAAGGGGGTTGGCGCCATGGTGGGTAACCAACCCTTCCGCCACCACGTTGTCAATGGCCGGCCTCGCAACCCTCAAACCGAGAATTCCCGCGCTTCCTCGCCATGCGGACACTCACTACCGTTGACGCGGTGGCAGCCACTGATCCGGAGAGAACTTCCACGCTCCCCATCGCTTTGGAGGCGAGGCATGAGATTCCGTACCCGGATATGGGCTGCCCTGGTGGCACTCGGGCTGGCCCTGGCCATCACCGCGCCCGCGGCCGCCAAGACTGGGCCCCGCGCCGCCCAGCCGTCGGTCATCGGCGGCTCGGAGGCGAGCACCGAGGAATTCCCCTGGATGGTGGCGGTCTCCTACGCGCCCTCGGTCAACAACCAGTATTCCGGGATGTTCTGCGGCGGCACGCTGGTCGCCCCGCGCAAAGTGGTCACCGCCGCGCACTGCGCCAAGGGCCTGAAGGCAGCCGAGTTGAAGGTGGTCACCGGCCGCACCGATCTGAAAGACCACACCAGCGGCAAGGTCCTGGACGTCGGTTCCGTATGGATCCACCCCAAGTTCTATGACGTCTGGAACGGCAATGACGTCGCCGTCCTCACCCTCACCGAGGCGGCCGACGCCCCGCCCCTGCCCCTCGGTACGCCGGACGACGACCTGTACCGGCCCGGCGCACCCGGAACCATCCTGGGCTGGGGCCTGACCGGCGACAACGTCCCCCGCATCACCCATTTGCGGAAGGGTGCTGTGGCGGTGTCCAAGGACAGCTTCTGCGATGTCGAATACCCCGACTTCGACCCGGAGATGATGGTGTGTGCCGGGTCGGACACCACCCGGCAGTGCAAGGGTGACAGTGGTGGGCCACTGGTCGTCCACGGGAAACTGGCCGGAATAGTGTCGTTCGGCCGCGAGCCTTGTATACCGGTGGAACTGCCCGGGGTCCTCGTCCGTGTCGCCACCTACGCGAGCGACATCCAGCAGCAGATCGACAACTGACCATCGATGGCCTGGCCGCCCCGTCAGCCAGCGGGGCGGCCAGGCCGGCCTTCCATCAGAAGCCGTATCCCTGGCTGCGCGGCCGGGGCGGGCAGCCGGAAGGGTACTGCCACCGGGCGATGCTGGACGCGCTCCACTACCTGGCGGACAACGGCATCAAGTGGCGGGCGATGCCGGTGGATTTCCCGCCGTGGGACCGGGTGTATGCGTTCTTCCGCCACTGGCGCGACCACGGCCTGGTCAAGGCAGTTCCACGACCGGCTGCGCGGACAGCGAAGCACGGACCGATTACTGGCTGTCCCACCTGCCTGCGGGCACACCGATCGCTCACCTGGTCCGTCTGGCAACGTGACCTCGGCGGGCGATGCCGTTGCTGCCCAGCGGACTCCGCCTGGAGTGCGGCGGCTGGTCCGTCTCTTGGAACGCAGGTGCTGCCCAGCCGACGAAGGCGGCCGTGCGACTGGCCGGGCGCGTGGTCTCCGACGGTGAGCGCGGCGAACATGCCATGAAGTGCGGGGCGATCAGTCAACGCATCACAGGGAGCTCGGCCTGCGCCGCGTGCCATTGTTGTAGGAGATCGCCGGTGCCGCTAAGGCCCGGCCACGGCTGCGAAGGCCCCCTCAAAACCCGAAGCTACGACGAAGTGACCGCTTGCTCGCACCCTCCTCGCCGGTCGATCCCACCCCACGGTCACGGCGGAGCGGTCACCGATGCCAACGGCCTCGCAAAGGCAACCTGCCCCTCCCTCCACCGCCTCAGAACCTCAGATGGAAGCCATCGGTTATCCGTGCCTTAAGCGGCGTGTAATGAAGCCTTAGAGACCCAACTTTGGTACGGACCAATAAGGTTACCGACAGTAACCTGTTGTACAACAGTACGGCGGGTCTCCGGCAGCCAACCCGTGTCACCATGACCGATCCGCCCAGAGGACTCGCATGCCGATAAGGCACGGACGACACAGAATCCCGTAGCCGGAGCCGCCCGGCCAACTCCTGGCGGCCGCGGCCACGTACAGACGCACAGTGACCGCGAGGATCAACGATCGCGGCCCGTGAACAGGTTCGGCACACCGCCGTATCGACCTGTCCACCTGTGCCGTCACCGCCCTCGGGGAGCACCTTGTGGTGGCCCCCCGAATGTTTCAGCGCGTGCTCCGGCTTCTGGGTGCCCTGCTCGGCCGCCCACCGAAGCGGTCCGCTCGCTGACGTCCACTTCCCATCAGAGAAGAAAGACACCATGCGCTCACACCTGAAGTTATCAGTCGCCGTCACGGTGGCGACGCTCGCCACAGCCCTCGCTGCCCCTGTTGCCTCGGCACACACCGCCTCCGTCGCCTTCCAGCGTTCGGGCAACCACGAAATGCGGCCGTCGGACAGCCAGAACATCAACGTCCACGTGACGTCCTACGGCTACAACGACAACGACGACGGCAACGGCCAATACGGCACCGCGCAGATCGCCTATCCCCAGATACACAACGAGGCGACCGAAGACCTCGGCACCTACGACCATCCCGCCACCTTCGCCACCGACCCCGGCGAATTCGCTCCCGGCACGCGCATCTACGTCCCGTACCTCCAGAAGTACTTCATCATGGAGGACGGCTGTGCGGCGTGCAGTTCGGACTGGAGCAACGGCGTGTACCACGTCGACCTGTGGATGGGCCCCGCCAGCACGCAGCCGGAGCCCGCCCTCGGCAACTGCGAAGGTTCGGTCACCCAGGACTCCGGCATCATCGTCAACCCTGACCCCGGCCTGCCGGTCGACACCACCCCGATGTTCTCCGACGGACAGTGCACGGTCGTCCATCACTGAGCCCTCCATGAGCGGCCCGGTTCCGTCGACGTTCGGTCGCCGCGGGCAGCCGGCGAACGCACCTGCCCTCGCATCCGCACACCAGGTCAGGCACACCGTGCCGGAGCACGCCCCCCCAGGCCCAAGCCTGCCCGTGGACGGCGGTCCCCCCCTTCGATTCCCAATCCGACAAGGCAACCATGAACACTCGCATCCCCAGAACCGCTCTCGCCGCGCTTCTGCCACTCACCGCCACCGCCATGCTGGTCGCGAACGGACAGCCGGCCAACGCCGCGGCGGCAACGTCGACATGGCCCGCACACTTCGCGGCCCCCTACCTCCAGATCGGCCCCGGCACAGCCGGTGACATGGCCGACGACATGGCCGCCACCGGTCTGAAGCACTACACGCTGGCATTCCTCATCCCCCAGGATGGCTGCACGGCAAAATGGGAATTCAACGGTGACCCCGTCGGCGCGTTCGGTTCGGAGATCAACGCGCTCAAGGCCAACGGCGGAGACGTCATCATCTCCTTCGGCGGAGCCGCCGGCGGCGAACTCGCCCAGACCTGCACCTCCGTGTCCGACCTGACCGCCGCCTACGCCAACATCGTCAACACCTACGGCGTCACCCGGCTCGACTTCGACATCGAAGGCGCGACCCTCGACGACACCGCCGCCAACACCCGCCGCAACCAGGCGCTCGCCGCGCTTCAGGCACAAAACCCCTCGGTCCAGGTGAACTACACGCTCGCGGTCGCCCCCGACGGCCTGCCCTCCGCACAGACCGGACTCCTCCAAGACGCCAAGGACACCGGGGTCAACGTCAGCACCGTCAACCTCATGACCATGGACTTCGGCGACGGGCACAACCCGCTCGCCGACGCCGAATCGGCCGCACAGGCAACCGCCCAGCAACTCGCCACTCTCTACGGCGTTTCCCACTCGCAGGCGTACCAGATGATGGGGCTGACGCCGATCGCCGGCAAGAACGACGACGACGAAATCTTCTCCCAGTCCGACGCGGCCGCGCTGGAGAACTTCGCCGCCTCCAACGGAATCCAGGAACTGTCCTTCTGGGAAGTCGACGGCTACGACAAGCCCACCGGCTACGCATACTCCAACACCTTCAACCAGATCAGCACCACCCAGGCGCCCAACGTGAGCGCACGGAAACCACGCACAGCACACTGACACCGCCTCGGCAAGGAGGAGAAGGTCTTCCGAGACCACCTGAGCCGGCGCGATGCGCCGGCTCAGGTGGTCGGCGGTGCGTCCCTGCTGAGGTCAGATGATGAAAGGGCCCGACGGCATTGTTGTCGGGCCCTTGCTCTGTGCCTTGACCCGCTCGGTGTGCGCGATGCCGACGTCAGCGAGCAGGCTGGGGCCCCGGCCTTGGTCCTCGTCGCGGATCGGGCATGCGGCGCTCTACCTCGTCGAGCACGAATTCATCCGCTCCTCCGTCCCGTCGCTCCGCTGCTCGCCGCGGACGCGCTCAACGCGTGGAACCGGACCCTGGAGACCTCGGTCGCCTGAACCTGCTCCACCCCGAGCCATCGGCACGCATACGCCGCGCCCTCCCCACCATGCCCAAAACCCCGCCCTTCGCGAAGCCACCCACTGCCCGCGCAATACCCCGAAAGAGCGACCCGCGCTGTTCGAGTATCCGCAGACGCTCACAGCCTCGAAGCCGGCGTGGACCGACAGCTCGAAGAAGCCCAGGACACCCGGACTCGCCTGCGGTGGGGCCCGTTCGCCCGCGTCTACCGCGAGAACGACACCTCGGCATTCAAGGAGCACAAGGTCATCCAGCCCGACGGCTCCATCGACCGGATCGTCCTGCGCCCCGACTTCCGTCAGCTCCTAGCTGATCTCAGAATCCCGCATTGCGCTTGGGCCGCGAGCTGCGGCGGCATGATGCGAGGCGCTCTCCTTGAGGAGCGCTCATGATCCCTCGCCTCATGCGGCACGGCTCCGTCGCCGTGGCCGTGGCCGTGACTGCTGCGTAGCTCTGCCAGCCGCCATTCCCCTGGCTCCCGCCCCGCGCTGCGCACAGCCTCACGTCGAGCGAAGCGGCGTACCGCGCGCGTCCCCCTTCCGGCCGTCAATGGAGCGCTGCGCGGGAGAAAACCAAGCACCCTGAAGAAGGTGATTTCCATGGCCAAGACCCGACTCCCACGGTGGTCAGGCCGCAGGGAGATCCTTGGCCTCGCCGGTATGACGGCCCTGGCCATGGCCCTGCCGGCCTGGAAAGCGCACGCGCCGACGAGGGCGCCGGCAAAGCCCTCCGGCCTGGCGGCTCCCGGAAAGGCGTGGCTCATCGACCGACCATTGCATCAGACCACGGTGCTGCAGTCCTTCGCCTTCGACGAACGCAACGGGCACCTTTTCGCTCTCCAGGTCATGCAGGGCGGCATCCGCCTGCAGGACGAAGACCGCGCATACTCCCATGGGGAACGGGCTCGACGGGGTGACCTGTGCCTGAACCGGCTCGCAATGAACGGCACCGTCACCGGCTATATGTTCCTCAAAGGATTTGGGCACGGCGGTGCTCTGGGGGTCGAAGCGGGAGAACACGGCAGCATCCTGTGGACGGAATGGGATGCGAACCCGGCGTCCGGCTACGGACGAGGCCTCTGCCGCTTCCCTTTTACGCACGGCCGGGTCCTCACCCGGAACAGCGCTGAACTCGCCACCTATCGCCCGATTCCCGGGTCCACCAGCAACTGCGCCACCCTGGATCCGGGCCGGCGCAGACTTCTGCTGCGTTACAAGGTGCATGGAGAGCCGCGTTTCGCGCTGTATGAGACCGATCAATTCGCAAGTGGTGCATTTCATCCACTCGCCGACTTCGCCCAACCCCATACGGAGCTGGGTCTGCCCTTCCAGGGAATGGCGTTGGACGGCAACTCGGTCTACCAACTCCTTGGTAGCGGATACGGTCGCGGCAATCCGCCGTCCTCTTCCGGCAATACCCGGCTGTCCCGCATCAACTGGCGCACCGGCACGGTGACGCGCGACGTTCTCGAGCGAACCGCACCGGCACTTTCCTGGCGGGAGCCGGAGGGCTTGGCCGTACGACGAGGTGATGGCAGGGGGCTGTACGTGGGCTTCGCGCATGGCCCGCGGGGCAGGCGCAAGTTCTCCCTGTACGCGAAAGAGCTCAGGTGAGCGAACAGGCCGTACGTCGTCTGCGATACGGCCACGTGCCACGACCCGTGTGGCGCCGGCGTTCACCGGATCGGACGAATCAGTGCCCCGTTCGGTCGCTCTCAGCATGCCCAGAGCGATGATGTCGCGGTTCTCTGGGGGGAGAACCAGGAGGGCCAGATGCGGTACCTCTCCAGCAGACCCCGGCCCGCGGCCTACCGCGGGGCTCGGGGCCCTTGTGCTGGTTGCCGCCCTGGTGGGCCTCCTGCACGCCGGGTTCACGTGCGGGCCAACTCATCTATCCGCCCTCGATCTGGGCGGCTGATCACAGCACCGTGCCGTCGTCACGCCCGCGCAGGCCGGCGGTGTCGAGCGGGCTGCGGCGCACGATGAGGCAGGGCCTCATGATCACGGGGACGCCGACGCCGCACCGTCCTGTGAGGCATCCGTCTACACACCGCGCCAGCTCTCCGGCCCGTCGGGCGCCACAGTGACGGTCGACGGCGCTCCCGCTACAGCGGCCAGATCGGTGGGGTGCGGCGCCGATCCGCGTCATGCGCTCGGATCCACCACAGCGCATACACCTTCCCGTTCGGCTGTCCTGCACTGCTCAGGGGCCCCGGTCGCACCACGTCGCACGGCTGACCTGCAGAGCACCAGCGTCGTTGTGGCCATCGAATCTTCTCTCCTCCACAGCACCGCCGGAGCTTCGTCATACCCTTGGGCGTATAGGAGTTGGCCGGCCCTGCTGACGAGCCGCACACCCCTACATCCGGCATCCCGTCCCGAACAGGGTGTTCGCGACGGTGCGGCGCGCTGACGAGCCGGGGTGATCCCCGCAGTTGGCATCGTGTTCCTCCCTGACGCGGCATCGGTCGTCAGTCGAGGCCTTCGATGATGCGGAAGTCGCGCTCAACGCAGTCAGCAAGTACGGCCAGCGCCTCCTGGTAGGCCGCACTCGCGCGTGCGGCGACCGCCTGTTCGAAGCTGTCGAACTCGATCAGGATGGTGCGCTCGGCGATTCCGGCGTCGTGTGCGACGACCCGGCTGCCGCGGGAGAGCAGCCGCCCGCCCGCGGCCTTGACGGCTGGACCGGCCAGCTTGTCGTAGGCGGCAAGCCTCTCAGGGTCTGCGATGGTGCGGTAGACGCTGACCCAGTAGCCCTTGGCCACGGTACCTCCTGTGTTCGGAATTGATGATCAGAAACATGCTCGGATCCATGGCCGGCGCGCTGTGGGTCAGGTCGTCAGGGCAGGTGCCACAACAGCCGCCTCCGTTTCGATTTCCGAAGCGGTCACCGATGCTAGCGTGTCTGAATTCGAAGCATCAACCCTGGAGAGCTGGACATCCCGACATGGCAACTCCCAGACCTGGCAACCCTGTTCGCGGCTCGACCACCGGCCGCCCCCTCATGGCCGCACTCGATCTGTTCGGGCGGCGGTGGAGTCTGCGCATCCTGTGGGAGCTTCGCGCCGGTCCGCTTGGCTTCCGCCCCTTGCAGAAGCGGTGCGACGACATGTCCTCCAGCGTGATGCGCCAGCGCCTGACCGAACTGCTGGATGCCCAGGTGATTCACCAACTACCGGACAGCCGCTACGAGCTCACCCCGCTGGGACAGGAGGCGCGCCACGCCCTGAACCCCCTCGCCCGCTGGGCGGAACGCTGGGCAGCCACGATCGACCCGCAAGGGGCGGACCACACCGACGACCAGTCCGCCGGCCGCGTCTCACATCCGGACACCGTGGATGACGGAACGCCGGAGAGGGACTCCGCGGACTGACGCCCCGCCTCGGACGGGAGGCGGGGCGGGACCGCCGGGTCACGAGGTTGCCGTGGCTCGGCCGAGCGCCGGGGACAGGCGCGAAACCTCCACCGATCCTCGTGGAAGCAACCGCCAGGTCAACGCCGAAGATCGGGCGCACTCCATGCGCTGCGCACGACTTCGCGAACCGAACGGCCCCGGTGACGTTGTCGCGATCCGTCAGAGCGAGCCACTCCGTGCCCCGCTCGGCGGCTCTCCGCACCAAGGCTTCGGGATGGGATGCGCTTTAGCGCATGGAATAGCCGGACGCTACGTGGAGATGCCCGCTCGCACGGATGCCCTGAGGCGGCATGCGGGGAACGCATCGATATGGCTCGACAAACTCGGCAGCGGTTCGGCGCGAGCAGTCGCGTGCGAGACACACACCGGGCGGTGGCGTCAGACTTCGTGCCGCAATCCACGTACCGAGGGGACCATAAGAGGGCAGAGCGTCAGAACGATCCATAGGAATCCACCGACCAACGCCACACGGGAAGCCCCGAAGACGCTCGCCAATGGAGCGGCTGAGAGTTGTCCCGCCGGGATAGCGATGAAGGACCCCAGATTGTCGTATGAGGAGATGCGCGAAATCATGTTCTTCGGGATCTGCTCCTGCAGCGTGGTTTCCCAGGCGACGCTGTAGAAGCCGAGGCTCAGACCCGCGATGAAAGCGGACGCGGCAAGCCAGTACACGTTCGCCACGAGCCCGAGTGCGATCAGGGGAAGGCCCACCAGCGCCGCACAGGTCTGTGCCACGGGCAACAGGCGTTTGAGAGTAATGCGGTACATCAGCACGGCCATGAGCAGCACGCCGACCGCCTTGACGCTGAGCACGAATCCCCAAGACGTCTCGCCGATCCGCTCCTTGGCGATAAGCGGTCCCAGCACGGTCCAGATGCCGACCTGCACGTAGTTCGCCACGCCGAACGAAGCGACGATCGTCCACACCCAGGTCCGCGACCTGAATTCGGTCCAACCCTCTCGCAGGGACACGAAGACACTCGCCTTGCGAGGCGGCGTGTTACCGGTCACCTTCAACCGAGCCATGCAGATCGCCGCGACGAAGTAGGTGGCGGCATCGAAGGAGATGGCCCAGCCACCGTCCGCGGTGGCCACGATCGTGGCCGCGGCTGTCGGCCCCAGTACCTTCGCGGCGTTCTTCGCCGACCCCAGTACGGAATTCGCACGCTGGATCTGCGGCTTGGGGACGATATCCGGAACGATGCCGCGGAGCGCGGGATTCGTGAAGGCCGCCACCGTGCCGTTGAGGGCTTCCAGCACGATCAGCGAACCAAGGTCGTAGTTTCCCGAGATCAGCAGGAACGCAACGATCGCCTGCGTCAGGGCGGCACCCAGGTTCGAGAGGAGGAGTACCAGACGCCGCGAGAACCGGTCACCGACAACGCCACCGGCCAATGTGAAGACGATGAGCGGGATCGTGTTGGCGGTGAGAACGGCACCCATGTCACCCGCACTGTTCGAGGCGTTGAGCACCGCGAGGGACAGCGCCACGGGAGTCATCGCGCTACCCAGCAGCGAGACAAGCCGACCGGTGAAGAACCACCTGAACGCCGGCAACCCGAATGGACTTCCGACTGCCTCGGCCGGCTCATCCGCTGTGGTTTCGGTTTTCAGGCTCATTCCCTCGTCCTGCTCGATACGGACGGAATCACGGTGGAGAGACGCACGAGCCTACAGCGCCAACTCACATGTGTCACAACGATATTGACCGTTACATGGGCTGCATTTGACGAGGGTGATGCGATGCCTTCCACTGGAAATCTTCCAGACCGTATGCCGCCAATACCGGCTTGACCGGTAGGGCAGCAAAACCGACCGATGGTTCCACACATAGATCGAGCATGGCCAGTCCCTTTTTCCCTGGACTTGTCTCTCCGGTGCATCGACCGCGGGGACTTCGACGAGACGGACGCCGGCGGTGACGTGTGGGACCTCGTCAAGGATGTCGCTGATCGTTCCCCCTCGGACGCCGCGCGGCTGCTCGGCGCCTTCCTGCAACGCCAATTGCGGCGAGCTCAGGCCGCAGGGCACGGCGATCCGTTCTCTTCCGGGCATCTACCCACCCCCGCAACGTCAGGCGCCAGTACCGCCATCGACGACATTGCCGGGGCAGCTCCCCAGGCATTCCTCCAACATGTGCTGCCTTTCGTCATGCCAGTTGCGGAGGCAAGCGCCGCGGCCCACCCGGTTTGCTGGCGGACTGCGCTACCGATCCGGACCCCGAACGCGAGGCCGCCCGAACCGACGACGGCCAGGGCCAGCAGTTCTCCAACGGAGACTTCCTCACCGCAGGGCTCAACTCCACTCGCGGACGGGCAGCCCTCACAGCGGCCGCCATCCTCTTCGCAGGAGACGCCCATGCAGGACGTCTGCTGCCAGTCATCGAGTCCCTCGTTCAGGATCCCATCATGGCAGTACGGGTATGTGCCGCCGAGTCGGTGATGGCATTGCTGCGTCACAGGCGTTCTGCCGCCCTCGACCTCGCCGCGCAGCTCTTCGCTGACGCTCCCGCCGACATCCACGGTGCCCGCAGCTGCCACGAGCTCCTCACCTACGTCATGCTCAGTGACGCTGAGCGATTCGCCCCCGAGCTGGTACGAGTCCTCGCCGGCCCAGAATCGGCAGCTCACTATGCCGGGGCAAGCTGGTCCGTCCTCGTGATGCAAGACAAGCTCCCAGCTGGCCTGCCCGCAGACGTTCAACGCCTTCCTCCTGCGGCGCGGCATGGGGCTGCAAAGATGGCCGCGAGCGACGTCGCCTATGGTGCGCCGCTCCTGAAACGGTTGTTTCACGACCGGGAAAAGTCAGTACGCCAGGCAGCTTCCCGTGCCATGCGGAAAGTCGATTCCCTGCCTCGGCATGAGGCCGATGACCTCATCACCGCATTCCTGACCAGCCCCGCCTTCTCCGAACATCTCCGAGAACTGGCCCATGCACTGGCCAAAACGCCCCATCGCCTACCGTCCCGGACCGTGCATGCGTGCCAAGCCATTGCGCGCGCGGCCGAGGACCAAGCCGCGGCCGGGAAGCGCGGTTACGCGTTGCTCCAGCGGTACCTCATTGAGATCGTCCTGCGTCTGTACCGCCAGGGCGGAGCCACCACGCGAGCCCAGTGCCTCGACATCATCGACAGCCTCTACCGTGGCGGCGCCCATGGGTTGAGGGATGCACTCGCTGGGGCACGCTGAGTGCCGACGGACCACACGTGTCGCCGAACCCCTCAACTGGTCGGCCAGCTCGTTCAGTTGGGCCACGATGGTTCCTCCAGGCACAGCAGACCAGGTGACCTGCGGTTATCGAAGCCGATGAGATCAGACCTAGAGGGGGATGAACAGCAGGATGCCGTGGGCGGTGGCGGGGGTGTAGCAGGCAGTGCCGGGGAAGGTGGCGGTGTAGAAGGGGGTGGCGATGGCGAAGACGGGGACGATGGCGTTGTGGAGGGTGGCGGTGCCGTTGGCGTCGGTGAGGGCGGTGCCGAGGTTGACCGGGCCGAAGAGCGTGGTGGCGGTGAAGGTCACCGGCTGACCGACCACCGGCATCCCCGAGGTGGTCGTCAGGGTGGCGCTGAGGGTGGGGATGTAGTACTCGGGCAGCGGGGTCAGCCGGAGCCGGATCGTGCCTGGCTGCGCGGTCAGTGTCGTGGGGCTGGGGTTCACGGTGACCAAGGTGCTGGTGGTGGAGACGGTGAAGCAGCTGTCACCGCTGTAGGCGGCGGTGAGGGTGCCGGTGGTCAGGGCGGTGGTGGTGAAGCAGGCCTGGCCCGATGCGTTGACGGAGACCACCTGGGTCTGGCTGTTGGGGAGGGTGAAGGTGACCGTGCCGGTCGGCACTGAGGTGGTGGCCGGTGCCGGGGTGATGGTGGCGCACACGGTCACGCTCTGCCCGCAGGTGGAGGGGTTCGGCGTCACCGACAGCGTCGTCGTTGTGGGGTTGGGGCTCACGGTGACGGGGGTGGGGTTGCCGTTCACGGTCGCGGTGAACGAACCGGCGGTGTAGGTGTGGGTGGTCTGCCCGCTCCCCGTGGCGTCCAGGGGGACGGTGACCGTGGGGCTCGCGTCCCCGAAGTTCACCACCGCTGTCCCGCTCGGAGTCCCCCCGGAGATGTTGAACGTCACCGGTTGTCCACACACCGGCGATGCCGGCGAGGTCGTCACCGTCAACGGGGAAATCTCCGTCACGTTGGCCGAATTGGCGTTGCTGACGTAGACGTTGCTGTTCTGCGCCGCCGCCACCGAGAACGGGAACGCGCCGACGGGGACGGTGGCCAGGACGGTGTTCGTGGCGCTGCTGATCACCGTCACGTTGTTGGAATTGCTGTTGCCGACGTAGACGTTGCCGGTCGGCGCCACCGCCACCCCGAACGGGCCCCCGCCGGTGGGGACGGTGGCCAGGACCGTGTTCGTGGCGCTGCTGATCACCGTCACGTTGTTCGAAACGGTGTTGGTGACGTAGACGTTGCCGTTCGGCGCCACCGCAATCACCCCCGGGACCGAGCCGGCGGGGACGGTGGCCACGACCGTGTTGGTGGCGCTGTCGATCACTGTCACGTTGTTCGAGGTCTGGTTGGCGATGTAGACGTTGCCGTTCTGCGCCACCGCCGCATAGCCCGGGAAACCACCGGTGGGGAGGGTGGTCAGGACGGTGTTCGTGGCGCTGCTGATCACCGTCACGGTGTTGGCGTTCCGGTTGGCGACGTAGACGTTGCCGTTCGCCGCCACCGCCACCGCGTCCGGGACCGCGCCGACGGGGACGGTGGCCAGGACCGTGTTCGTGGCGCTGCTGATCACCGTCACGTTGTTGGAGGTGCTGTTGGCGACGTAGACGTTGCCGTTCGGCGCCACCGCCAGTGCGAACGGGCCCCCGCCGGTGGGGACGGTGGCCAGGACGGTGTTCGTCGCGCTGCTGATCACCGTCACGTTGTTGGAGCTCTGGTTGGTGACGTAGACGTTGCCGTTCTGCGCCACCGCAATCATGGCCGGGTCTGAGCCGGCGGGGACGGTGGCCAGGACGGTGTTCGTGGTGCTGCTGATCACCGTCACGTTGGCCGAATTGGCGTTGCCGACGTAGACGTTGCCGTTCTGTGCCACCGCCACCGCCAGCGGGGTCGTGCCCGCCGGGATCGTCACCGTGGAGAACGCCGCACTGAACGGCGCGGCCACAAGCCCCCGCACGGCGGCCGTCCCAGACCCACTGGCCGGTACAACCGGCCGAACCCCGCCGGCTACCGCCGGAGCTCCCCACCAACCCGTAGTCGGTTCCATGGCAAACCTCTCTCAGCTGAGAGGGCCACCCGAGAACTCCCACCGGGGCCCGCGTCGCACGGCGCCGGCATACGCGAACCGGATCACCACGTGCACACCGGGACAAAGAGAGGACACACCGACACGTACCGCGCGCCGGCACACCGGCACACCGCAGGGTTGCCCATCTCTCCCCGGAGAGATGGGCAACCCACCGGAAAACGGTCACCACCATTAACCCGAAATGGCCAATGGAACACCACCGTCTTGACCCGACTATCACCCGGACAGACCAACACGCGGCCCAACCCGGGCACGCCCTACGGGAGGACGAACTGCCACGCAATGTGGCCCGGAACGTGGAGCTGAGCAGGGGGACGAGGCGAGAGATGGAGCCGCCGACCGTGAAGGAGGACGAACCTGACAGGCGGCCGACTCGACGGTCACGTCACGGTCGAAGCCTTCTCGCCGCTGCACGCCGCCACTTAGCCGCTCGCTCGACCGGTCCCCCGCCATTGACGCACACCGCTCCGGCGCGGACGAGGACGTCCGCCCAACAGCGGTGGTGGCGGGCGGTCAACGCGCCCCACCTCACACCAGGTAGAGCTCACCGAGGTCAACCTCGGCCGGGTCTACCGCCGGTCCGGGTCGGTGGTGGCGCCGGTTCCGTCGGCGGCCCGGTGGAGTCCGGTCAGGCGGGCCAGGGCGGTGAAGCCGTCGTCGGTGCCGGACCAGTGAGCGCGGACCGCCTCGATCCCGGCCCGTCGTACGACGCCGCGCAGGACGAAGGCGACGATGACGGCGTCGTCGGCGTAGCCGATGACGGGCAGAAAGTCGGGGATCAGGTCGATCGGCAGGGCCAGGTAGACCATCAACAGGCCGAGTCGGAGCCGTACGCCCCGAGGCAGTTTTTTGTCAGCGGCCAGGCGGCGCAGCAGCCGTAGTAGGTCAGGTAGCAGGCGTATGGCCTCGGCGAGTAGGGCGCCCTTGGGGCGGATCAGCAGCAGTGTGATCAGCAGGGCCAGCCATGCGGCGAGCAGGCCCGCGCCGAGCGCGATCAGTAGGTCCCACCACATGGGGTGCTCCATCACTCGACGGTGCTGCGCAGCCGCGCCGATGCGGGCAGCGCGTGCGCGGAGCGGCCTGTGGGGTGGTCGCCGGCCTGTGCGGCGATCGCCGCGTCCTCGAAGGCGGCCAGCGCGGCCCGGCACCGTTCGACCGCTTCCCGTGCCGCCGGGGCGCCCGGGGCGTCGAAGTAGTCGCGGGCGGCGATCTTCGCGAGCCACTTCTCGAACCGTTCCAGGTCCGCCTCTGACTCCTCCACTTCCGCGTAGGTGGCGTTGCCGCGGGCGGTCTCTCGTTCCAGTTCCTCAAGGAGTTCCGGGGCCCGCTCGACGACCTCGCCGTACTCGGTGTCCCGCTCGGCATTGAACTCGCCGACCAGTTGGGCGTATTCGGCGTCGTCCGCGATGTCCACCGTCAGTTGACGGGCGGTACCGCCATCGGCCCGTACCGAGGCGAGCAGCCGTGCCACCTGGCGGCGCACCGGTTCGCGATCCGGCAACAGGCACACCGACTGCTGGAGGTACAGCGCGCCCAGCGAGCGCAGCTTGCGCCACACCCGCACCCGCGTCGCCGTCGGGGCGTCGGCCGTGCTCACCGATACCAGCAGGAATCGCGCCCGACCCACTGTCGTCTTGGCACTCATGCAACGACCGTAACATCAGACCGAAACGCAGACTACGGGCAGCCGCCCTACGGCAGATCCGGCGGGCTGAGCGCGCCGAACGCCCGGTAGGCCCCACCATCGGCGCTGGAAGGGGTGTGCGTCATCGGCGCGGACTCACCCAGTGCGGCGAGGATGCGCGGACGGTGTGGGCGAAGGGCGGTTCGGGGTCCGTCAGGGCGAAGGCGAGGTGGCCGAATGGCCGAAGACCTCCACGGCCACGGCGTCGTACACGCGGGCCCAGACATTCGGTGGCACCTCTGACCGGTCCCCGGTCCGCGTTCACCAGCACGGGGGAATCCGTCCCGCATCGGCAGAGCCAGCTCCCGTGCGCACGGCGCGGAGAGCGGGATCGTAGTTCACGCGCACCGCCCGACGGCCGGATTTGAGCATCGTCGCTCAAACCGCTTCATTGCCCAGTGCAACGGTTAGCGTGGCACCGCCCACCCTCGCCCGGACGGCGGCGCCCGTCGGCAATCCGTCGTGCGCAATCCAGGAGGCACGATGACATCTCACGCGCGAAGCCCCCGGCCCACCTCGAACCGCGGCCGCCTGATAGCCGCCGCACTCGCCCTCACCACAGTTATCGCTGCCGTGTCCGTGTGGCTGTGGCAGCGGAACGGCTCTGCCGACGAGTCCGTCTCTGCCGATCTGCCGGCCGCGAGCGCGGCCCTGGCCGGCCCTCGTGGGGGCAACACCGGCACGGTCACCGCATTGGACAAGACCTTCCTCACCAAGGTCCGGCAGGCCGGCCTGTGGGAGATGCCGGCGGGCCGGCTCGCCCAGACACACGCATCGAGCGAAGCCATCAAGCGCGCCGGTATGCATCTGCTCGAAGGGCACAGCAAGCTCGACCAACTGGCCCGTGAGGACTCCGAGGCGCTGAACGTGCCCATCCCCGACCAGGCCACCGCCGAACAACAGGGCTGGGTGGACCAGTTGAAGAACGCCCGGGGCCAGGCATTCGACCAGCTCTTCGTGGACCTGCTGCGTGCTTCCCACGGCAAGATCTTCATCACCATCGGCGAGGTGCGCGCCACGACCAAGAACTCGCTGATCCGGCGACTGGCCACACAAACCAACAACACCGTCCAGGACCATATGGACGTTCTGGAGGACACCGGACTCGTCAAGGACGCCACCCTCGACGAGGTCGCCTCGACCATTCCCAAATGACGGTGGCGGCCGAGACCGGCCAGTTCGCCAACTCCCCTGGGCCGTTCGCTCCCTGACGCGCAGTCATATGGTGATCGTGGAGAACGTGCCCGTGCCCGTGCCCGTGATCGAGCTCGTGCCGTGCTCGTGCTCGTGATCGTGATCGTGCTCGTGCTCGTGCTCGTGCTCGTGCTCGTGCTCGTGCTCGTGCTCGTGCCCGTGATCGTGAACACTTGCTACGCCGGGCCGATCGCGGACGAACTGCAGTCCCGCTACACCGAGATCGTGCGCGGTCGGCGGCGCGGTTGTTAGCTCGATGGCCTGGTTGCCTGCGGCCACGACCAGCCGGTGCCGGTCGGACGCGACCGCTCAGCGGCAGGTGATGAGGGGTCCGGCCCAGTCGGCGTGGTCGGAGTTGTTGCCGTTGCCTCCGTCGGTGACCACGAGCCGCATCTCGCTGCCGCCGGTCAGGTCTGCGGTGAGGTGCTTCGCGGGCTGGTCGACCGTCATCAGCCCGCTGTCGGCGACCTTCGTGCCGTCCCGGTAGATCTGGAAGACCACTGAGCCGTTTGCGCCCACCTCGTCGTCGATGCCCACGTCCACACTGAGGGCGGAGCAGGCGCCGCCGAGGTGGTAGGTGATCTCGCTGAAGGCGTGGGCCCCCAGCCCTTCGGTGTAGCTGGTTCCCTGGATGGTAATGGGGTGTCCGTCGATGCTGCGGTTCAGCCTTACCGGCCCCCAGCCGTTCTTGCTGGAGGTCCACGGCCGGGTGTTCAACGAGGTGATACGGGCGGGCGACGGCTTGTCCTCGGAGCCCGGGCGCCCGGAAGGCGACGGCTTCGCGGAGGACGAGGGCCGGGAACTCGGACGCTTCGACGCCGTGGTGGGGGTGGGGGACGGGGAGCCCGACGCCGAGCCGGAGGCGGTCGCCGAGCCGCTGGGCGAAGCCGTCGGCGGGTGGTCCGGAGTGGTTGCCGATGAGTGACCGGACCGTTCGGGGCTGCCGGCCGAGGCGTCGTGGCGCGCCGGTCCGAGCAGGGTGCCGGCGGATATGGCACCGCCGGCCAGGACAGTCACGGCAACGGCGAGCACGGCGATGCGCGCCGGTGAGAATCGGGACGCCTGGGCAACGCGCGGCTCGGCGGACGGCTTCACCGTCGAAGGGGGCACAGCGACGGCGGGTTCGCCGCCGGTGGCAGGCTCGCCTTCGCTGTCGAAAGGATCGGGTCCCTCCCCTGACTGGTGGGCCAGCCAGGACTCGAAGTTGTCGCGCAGTTCGGCGTTCCGGGAATTCTGGTGCCAGACGGCGGCGGTGTGGCGTACCTCCGCCAGCAGCCGGTCCCGCCATACGGCATCAGGCCCCTCCGCCGGCTCTTGGGAGTGCAGGACGCCGTCGATGGCTTCCTTCGCCAGATCCGCCGCGGCCTGGGAGGATCTGCAGCAGGTGCGGGCGTAGGCCAGTACGGCGGCGTAGTGCCGGTGGTGAAACTCGTCGAGGGATTCCTCGGCCGTCTCCGCTGTGCCGTCCGGAGCCGGTCCGCCATACGGATCAGCCGCCGCCCGGCTTCCGGGCCGGGCTGCCGCACGGATGCGCCGCACCAGGTCGGTGTCGGAAGGGGTTGACCCACCGATGGTGTCGAATTGCTCATGCATGATTGGGCTACTGACCCTTCAACGTCTGACGTTGAGTGAAAATACCGCAGGGTGGGTGTGGAGACGTGTGTGATGGCTGGCCGTGTGCCGAAGTCCTCACTGTGGGGGCCTGGGTCGAAAGCAGGGCCCAGCGGCGGTCAGTTGGTCTGTCGGCCGGCACGGCTGCGCTACCCCGGTCGTCTGCAAGTTGGCCGCCCAGCAGCAGAACTCCACCGGCACAAGATGACTGGCCTCCACCACCACAGGCACGATCGGGGGTGGCGGCCAGTCGTCTTGTGCCGGTGTCTCAGACCATGGGGATCACCACCGCCGGGAGGTCGCCGGCCTCCACGGCGGCCTGGTCGATCGACAGTCCGCAATAGGCGCCAACGGCGGTGAACACCGCCGCAGGGAGCAGCTCCCTGCGCTCCTCGTACTCCGCCTCCGCCGCCGCCGTGGCGCTGTCCGGCCTGGGTCCGATCAACGCGCCCGCCTCACGCAGCGCCGCATCCAGGGCGGACCCCTCGCCGGTGTCCTCCCCGAACTCGGCGCGCACGACACGTTCGTAGCCCGGCAGGTGGATGGTCACGGGCGGAGGGCTCCACCAGTTCAACGTCACGCAGACGATCTCCTGGCCCGGACCCGGCCACATCGACTCGGCCTTGCGGAAGCCGGTCGACCACGTGGACATCCCCCAGTCCTCCAGCACATACACCCACTCCCCGCACGTCCCGTACATCGCGTAGTTGGTGCCGGCCGGGGGTCCGCCCACCGACGCGGCGAGATCCCTGTACGGGATCCGTTCGGCCAACTCGTCCAGGTCGGCGCCCAGGTTGATCAGGAATGCGTCCTGCTCGATGCCACGGGCGCAGGTCAGCGAGATCCCGCCGCGCATTCCCGGCAGGGTGCCGTCCTTCTCCGTGGTGCTGTGTGCGCCTATCCAGGCGATCCCGGTCTGATCACTCACGAGGATGTGTCCTTCAACAGCGGTTATGAGTGTGCTGGTTGAACGTACAGCGCTGATGGGGCCGCCGATTGGGGCCCGCCGCCTGACTTGGGTTCTGGGCAGGGTCTCCCAGCTGTCTTGTTGGGGTCAGCCGGCTGTCTGTTGGGGGCGGAAGGTGCGGCGGTACGCCTGGGGGCTGACGCCGATGGTGGCGTGGAGGTGTTGGCGCAGGGAGGCACCTGTGCCGAATCCGGACCGGTGGGCGACCAGGTCGATCGGCCAGTCGGTGGTCTCCAACAAGTGGCGTGCGAGGTCGACGCGTTGGCGGGTGAGCCACTGTCCGGGCGTGGTACCGACTTCGTCGCGGAAGCGGCGGCTGAAGGTGCGGACGCTCATGTTGGTGTGGGCGGCGAGGCCGGCCAGGGTGAGCGGTTCGGCCAGGTGCCGCATGGCCCATGCCCGGGTGGTGGCCGTGCTGCCGGTGGACGGGTCGGGGACGGGGCGCTGGATGTACTGGGCCTGGCCGCCGTCGCGCCACGGCGGTACGACGCAGGAGCGGGCGACCTCGTTGGCGATGTGGCTGCCATGGTCGCGGCGGACGAGGTGCAGACACAGGTCGATGCCCGCGGCGACTCCGGCGGAGGTGAGGACATCACCGTCGTCGACGTAGAGGACGTCGGGGTCGATGCGGGTGCGGGTGAACATCCGCTGGAGCCGGTCGGCTTCGCGCCAGTGGGTGGTGGCGGGACGGCCGTCGAGCAGGCCGGCGGCGGCCAGGACGTAGGTGCCGGTACAGATCGCGACGATCCTCGTTCCGGGGCGGATGGCGGCCAGGGCATGCCGCAGCGGGCCGGGCAGACGGCCCTCCTCCCGGATCGGTCCCAGTCGGTGAGAGGGCGGGACGACGATGGTGTCGACGGTGGCCAGCAGGGAGGCGTCGTGGGCGACGGCGAGGTCGTAGTCGCCCTCGGCGCGCACAGGACCGCCGTCCAGGCTGCAGGTGGCCACGGAGTACAGCGGGTTGCCGTCCCGGTCGCGGGCGGCGTTGAAGATACGGGCGGGGATGCCGAGCTCGAAGGGGACGACGCCCTCCAGGGCCAGAACGCCAACACGGTGCATGGCCAGATCCTTTCAGTGCCTGGCCATCACGCCACCACCAGGGGCGTTGCCGACCGGCCAGTCTGGGGCCGTGTCGGGACCACCGGCACGAGAACCCGCTACGCCCCCGGAGAAGGAACGCCTTCATGACCCAGCCCAGCACCACCCCTTCGACCATGCGCGCCGTGTCCCAGGACAGGGCCGGAGCCCCCGACGTCCTCAAGGTCGTCGAGACCGAGCGACCGGAGCCGGGCCGGGGCGAGATCCTGGTCCGTGTGCGCGCGGCGGGCGTGAACCCCGCCGACTGGAAGACCCGCGAGCGCGGCGTGTTCGCCACCGGAGCGACACCTCCCTTCATCCTCGGCTTCGACGTGGCCGGAGCCGTCGAGGCCGTCGGCGCCGGCGTGACGATCTTCCAGCCCGGCGACGAGGTGTTCGGGATGCCTCGCTTCCCGTACCCGGCGGGCGCGTATGCCGAGTACGTCACGGCACCGGCCCGCCACTTCGCCCCGCGCCCACGCGGCCTCGACCCCATCCAGGCCGGCGCCATGCCGCTGGCCGCGCTCACCGCCTGGCA
The DNA here is from genome assembly GCF_042734445.1 of Streptomyces sp. NPDC059649. Lineage (NCBI taxonomy): Bacteria > Bacillati > Actinomycetota > Actinomycetes > Kitasatosporales > Streptomycetaceae > Streptomyces > Streptomyces sp. NPDC059649. Next base: position 20,132 of record NZ_JBHWDV010000001.1, on the reverse strand, counting down.
GGCCCTGGTCGACACCGCTCATGTCCAGCCGGGGCAGCGCGTGCTGATCCATGCCGCGGCCGGCGGTGTCGGTCACCTGGCCGTACAGATCGCCAAGGCCCGCGGCGCGTACGTCATCGCCACCGCCAGCGCCGCCAAGCACGACCTGCTGCGCACGTTCGGTGCCGACGAGCTCATCGACTACCGAACCCAGGACGTCGCCGGCACCGTCCGCGACGTCGATGTCGCCCTCGACAGCATCGGCGGTCCCAACTGGACACGCTCCCTGCGCACCCTGCGCCGGGGCGGCATCCTCATCTCCCTGCTGCCGCCGGACGACACCTTCCCCCTCCAGCAGGCGGAGAAGGCCGGCGTACAAGCGGTGTTCATGCTCGTCGAACCCGACCAGCAGGGGCTGCGCGAGATCAGCGCCCTGGTCGAGGACGGCCGCCTGCGGGTGATCGTCGACGCGGCGTGCCCCCTCGAACAGGCCGCCGAGGCCCACGCGTTGGGCGAAACCGGCCGCACCACGGGGAAGATCGTCCTGACGGTCGCACCCGGCCCCGAGCAGCCCTGAGGCCCCCTCCCGGAGCGTGCCGGGAACGGCGGTCCACTGATCTGGGAGACACCGCCGAGTCACTGACGCTTCTTACTGACGTTCTTACGGGCGTTGCTTACGGGCGGCGTTGCTTACTGATGTTTCGCCATGCATGCGGCGGGAGACTAGAGCTGCTCCCCCGCTGCGTGCCATTCTCGCCGCCGTGGCCGGCCTGCCTGCCTGCCTGCCTGCCTGGTAGGACAGCTGGGTTCGTCGGTCGGTTCAACGTGCGGCCTGCTGGCCTCTCGTAGTGATGCCTCGTAGTGAGCGTCGTGGTGAGTCGTCCCGTGAGCAGTGACGATCGGAAGGAGCATTGTGGCGATCTTGGTGACCGGAGCCACCGGTAATGTGGGCCGGAACGTGGTCCGGCAACTCGTTGGGTCCGGCGCGGAGGTGCGGGCTCTGACCCGCAGTCCACACACGGCGGGATTCCCGGAGGCCGTACGCGTGGTTGCAGGCGATCTCTTGCAACCGGAGTCGCTCGCCGACGCGTTGAAGGGCGTCGACCGGATGTATCTCTTCCCGGTCGCGGAAACGGCACGGGAAGTGGTTGCCTTGGCACGACAGGCCGGCGTGCGCCGTATCGTGGTGCTCTCCTCCGGAGCTGTCACGACGGGCTTCGACAACGACTTCCACGTGCCGGTCGAGCGGGCCGTAGAAGAGTCGGGCCTGGAGTGGACGCATGTGCGCCCCGGCGAGTTCGCGCTGAACAAGCTGGCCCTGTGGGGCCCCTCCATCCGTGCCGAGGGTGTGGTACGCGACCCCAACCCCGAAGTGGCCTGGTACCCGGTGCATGAGCAGGACATCGCCGATGTCGCGACCCTGGCTCTGTTGGAGGACGGACACTGCGGACGGGCTTACACCCTCAACGGCCCCGAAATGCTGTCGCATCGTCGACAGGTCGAACTGATCGCCGAGGCCATCGGACGTCCGATCCGTTGTGAAGTCGTCAGCCGGGAAGAGGCACGGGAGAACTACCGCAGGCAAGGCGGATTCGCCGCGGCGAACGCGGACTTCCTGCTCGGTTTCGAGGACTATTCAGGCGGCCAGACGGACCTACAGGCACTCCAGGAATCCGACCCGGCGAAGGAATTCGATCCGACGAAGGAATCCGATCCGACGACGGAATTCGATCCGACGGCGGAATTCGATCCGACGGCGGCTGGTCCGATGCCCACAGCCGAGGAGGCCACTGGGGCCCCGGCTCGCACCTTCGCCCAGTGGGCACACGACCATGCCCGGGAGTTTCTCCCCGACTGACGCTTTCACGCGGCGCACCGGCCCTTTCGGCGCACCGGACCTTTCGAAGGCGCATGACGCTGCGGCGAAGTCAACAGGCTCCGAACGCGACGACCACCGGAGTCTGCAACCTCCGCCGGCGTCGTACAGCACGTACAGCACCGGCGGAGGTGATGACGACGTCACACCGGCCGGTTACTCAAGGTCGAGGACGGCTTTGCCGTGGAGGCGGCGGTCGAGCAGAACCTGTACTGCCTCGGCGTGGCGAGTCCACGACCCGCGCCAGCTGATGCCTGGGTCGAGGCGGCCGGCGGCGATCTCTCCGGCCAGCCAGGTCAGATCCGCCGAGAAGTCGGTGCTGGGGTCGGCGAAGAGGAAGAAAGTGCGGATCGACCGGTCGTGCCGTCCCTCGGTGCCCAGCAGGGCCTCCGGTGACAGCATCGCGTCGACCTCGGAGGAGCGGCCCACGCTGAAGAGGGTGCCGCCGGCCGACAGGGAGGCGAAGGCATCGACGAGGTGCGGTCCGCCGACGTTGTCGAGAACGGCCGACACGGGCTGCTCCACGGCGGCCGGCTCGGGGTGGACCTCGTGGGCGCCCAGGGCTCGCAGCCCGTCCGCCTGGGCGGGATTCCGGCTGATGGCAACGACGTGCGCGCCCGCGCGGGCGGCCAACTGGACGGCGTAACGGCCGACGCCGCCGGAAGCACCGGTGACCATCACGCGGCGACCGAGGAGCGATCCCATCCGGCGCAGTACGTGCAGGGCGCTCAGGCCGGCCACGGGGACGGTGCTCAGTGCGCCGGGATCGGCGTCCTTCGGCGCGGTGCCGAGCAGGGCGGCGGGTGTGGCCCGCAATTCGGCCCAGCCGGTCTCGCCGACGGTGACGACCCTCTCTCCTTCGGCCGGACCCGAGCCGTCGGCGGCCGCCTGGACGACCACGCCGGCCGCGTCCCAGCCGAGCACAGTGCCGTCCGGCATCTCGGGACGGGTCGCCTCAAGGACCTCTCCGAAGTTCAGCGAGACCGCCTCGACCCGTACGAGCGCCTCGTGGGCGGCGGGCCGGGGAGCGGGGACGTCCGTCAGTGACAGGTGGCCGGGTGAGGTGTGGTCGACGACGAGTGCGCGCACAGGAATATCCCTCTCAATGAGTGCCACAGGGCTGTAGTGCCACAGTGTGGCGTTTGCTCCAGTAGAGCATACGCGCGAGCTTGGCGTACTTGGTAAAGTGCTCGTGATGAACACCTCCGAACAGCCCGTCACCTTGCGCGAACGCAAGAAGCAGCGCACTCGCCAGGCGCTGGTCGATACCGCCGTCACGCTCTTCGGTGAGCGCGGATTCGACAGCACGCCGCTGGACGCGCTGCTGGATCAGGTGGAGGTGTCCCGGCGGACCTTCTTTCGCAACTTCCGCTCCAAGGAGGACGTGGCGCTCACCGCCGTCAAGGAGCTCTGGGACGTCTACCTGGAAGTCCTGGACGGCACCGCGAAGTCCGGGCCGCTGGCCGACGTCCTCCTGGGCGCCATGCTGACCACTCTGGAGCGCATGGACGAGGACTGGTACCGGCGCTTCCCGCTCACGCTCCGACTGATCGCCGACTCACCCGCACTCGACGGGTACACGCTGCGGCACTGCGCCGAGGTCCAGGCCGAGATCGCGCGCCGATTCGACGGCCAGAACCCTCTCGAACTGCGGCTCCTCATCGAGTTCTTCGTGGCCGCCTGGCGCTGCGCCCTGGATGAATGGCTGCCCGACTGCACACCGGGCGCACTTCCCACGCTCTTGCGCCGGTCCTGCTCCTCCATGAACGCCGCCCTCGGCCTGGAGGCGTGAGCGCGTTCCGTGCACCGCACCGACCGTGCTCATCGACCAGCGCGGCACCGAAGCGGGGCGCCCTTCTCGTTCCCCCCAGGATCAGCCGAGCCTGGCGTGTCGGCGAAGGAGGTACTGGCTTTCGCAAGCGCACTGCCCCACCAACAGGCCAGCTCAACTCGCCGCATGCCCGCATGCCCGCATGCCCGCAAGCCCGCAAGCCCGCAAGCCCGCAAGCCCGCAAGCCCGCAAGCCCGCAAGCCCGCAAGCCCGCAAGCCCGCAAGCCCGCAAGAGCCTGACGCAGTCAGTCAAGCTTCGCGAGGATCGACCGCGTCAGGTCCAGCGTGTGCCGTAGTTGGTAGCTCCTGCTCCCCGACCCGCCCTCATACATGATGAAGACTTCGTCGTCGCCATGAAGGACATGGACGGTGCTGGCGTTCGGCAGTGAACCGACACCCGACTTATTGCGCACGGCGGAGATCCAACCGCACATCTGATCACCGAACTCGGCCGTTTCGGACGGCTTGATCAGGTCCTCCGCCTTCATTTCCCTACGCGACTTCAGCTTCCGGCACAGGTCGGTGTAGCTTTCCTCGCTGTCTTCGTTCCGCGAGAGTTCGATGTTGAGTCTGAAGTCACCGGAGGGCGACTTGGATTTGCAATAGGCGAGGTCGGTCCCGATCTTGTCGGGCAGCGTCTTGGGGTCTGGGACGTACTTGGCGAGCGTCTCCTTGCCGAGAGCGGCGCAAAGGTCGTCCGGCACCTCTTCCAGTCGGCCTTTCGGCCACACGAGTACGATTCCGGCGATGACGACCACCGCCCCGGCTGCGAGCGGCATCCACTTGCGTCGGTCTCGGAGGAAGGGTGTCCCGGTCCGGGACGGATTGCCGGATCCTGCTGGCGTTGCCATACGTGAGTCTCCCGTTATCGAACTTTGGCGAGTACCCGCCGCGTCAGCTCCAACGCGCGCGGCAGGATGTCCTTTCGGTCCCCGGCTCGAAGCTTGTAGCTGACATCGAGCAGGTCACCACCCCGGGCGACATAGAACATCGCGCCGCGGTCGTACTGATCGATGTCGACGACGCCACACATGTGGTCGCCGAACTCGGCTGTTTCGGTGGGCCCTATGACGTGGGCATCCTCGTGGGTCCATCTCATCTGCCGGCAGAATTTGGGGAGGAGTGGATCAGCACGGCCCAGTCCTCGCGAAAGAGAGATGTTGAGGAAGACGTCACCGGACGGCGAACGGGCAGTGCAATTGACGTAGCCCATCGGCGTGTCCGCGCTGTGGCGCAGCTCGGCACTCGGGACGTACTTGGCGAGCGTCTCCTCGCCGATGAACGAGCAGAAGTCGTCCGGCACCTTCGGGCCGGCCTCCGGCGCACCCTTCGGCCATACCAGGACGGCTCCGGTGACGATGACGGCCAGGCCGATGACGAAAGCGATCCAGTTGCGCCGATCTCGCAGAATGGGTGTCCGAGACGGGGTCGGTGGGACGGCATCTGGTGGTGTGGTCACGCGTGAGCTCCCTCTTTGGCGGCGCGCCGGGTCAGCCGTTCGACCTGAACCACATCCATGGCCGTCAGAAAGTCACTGAACCGTCGCGCATGGGGGGGATCAGTCCTGCACGGGGGGATCATGCATGGGTAGATCAGTCCTGGTGGAACGTCGACGGTCGACGATCCGCCAGCCGACGAGTAGCGCCAAGACGCCGACGACGATCAGCTCGATGCCCAGATGCCGGTTGGATCCGGCGAGGTCCGAAAGCAGCGCCCAAGGGCTCGCTGAATCCGGTGGGTTCGGTTTGAAGGGCGCGGCTTCGGCGCCGGACTTCGGCTGGGACACGCTGGCGCCTTTCAGGTACGCCCGACCTGCCGCCAAGTGGCGCCATTTCGCGTCGAATTCGGCCTTGCTCACGTTGTGCTGGACGACCCGGCCGAAGTCGACGCCACCGGACGCGATGCGGTACAGCTTCTCCCTCGTGCAGGTACGACAGGCCGCCATCCTGTCGTAATACGTCACGTAACGTTCGAAGACGGAATGCGGAGACCACTGTCGTTTTGAGCTCCACCTGGAGACATCGCCGCTGTCGATGACGTATTCATATCCCGTCTCCCGAACCGCGGTCCGCCGGCGGATCCACTCGGCGGCGACCCGGCTGAGGTAGACCCGCCGCAAGGCGGCGTACTCGGGGCCCTTATTGACCTCTCGCACAATCCCGGGCAGGACCAGAGCATCGTAGGCGGCGGAGATGCTGGCCTCGGCGTCCTCGGACAGACGGGGACATCCCTGATGGCTGCGGTTTCCGGTCTTCCCGATGCTCATCGGTTCGGCTTGCACCTTCAACGGCGCGTCGAGGATGTAGAGTTCGTCGCCTTCCGTATAGACCTTGGCCTCTCCGGGTGTGATCCACAGACGACGATCGAAGCACCGAACGTTGAGGTTTCGGATCCGCTTCCAGTACTCGCTCGCGGCCGCGGTATTCCGATAGAGAAGGTTTGCCTCGATCCCCTTCAGCCGCAGGTCGGCCTCGAGGAGGATCTTTCCGGCATCGGTACGGCCGAGCTGCTTGTCGATGATCCGGTCGGGCTCGTTGGGATTCAGGTTCACCCAGAGCTTCGATGGGTCGAGGGCCAGCCAGACATAGAACGCGTCGGACGTCTCACGCAGACTCTGCAGGCCAGTGGCAGCATTCTTCCCGGCGCCCCGTTGTGCGGTGAACCCATAGGCGAACCCGAGCCGATCTCCTGGATACGCCGAGAGGTACCGCAACTCGACGGTCGTGAAGTCGATACCGCCGGGGGCACCGATCGAGGCTCCGGCCGCCACCTGCCGCGGCGATCTGGAGTCGCTGTTTCCCTTCGGACCGCTTGTGGGGGTCGAGGCCCCGGTCGATGGTGGGTCGAACAGCCCGTCCCCGTTCCGGTCCCGCCACTCGTTCTGCTGTTGAATCAGCTCCTTGACGTGAGCGGTGGCCTTCCGCTGCTCCTCCTTGGTCCCGTACGGCACCAGGAATTTCATGTCCTTGGAGTATCGAGCGCATCGCGGTCCCCCCGCGTAATCGCAGGGCGCTCGCTCGGACGCGCCGCCGATCAGCCGCTCCGGGGTGATGTCCACCCCGTGCTTGGTCTGCAGTTCCTTCTCGATCTGCTCGAGTGAGGCATGGGCCTTCAGCCGCTTGAAGGTGTACTCGATTTCTCCCAAGCGCCGAAGGATGAGTTCCTCGGAATGCCCGACCGCTTCACCGCGGTACCGGGCGCTCCGGGCCACCACCTGCAGCGTGACGTCGTCGCGCCGCAGTCCGCGCTCTTCGAGTTGACGGAAGAGCCCGGGATCTTCCTGCTGGATCTCGCCCGCCGTGCGTAACTTGCGGTAGATCACGTCGTCCCACTTGCCGCGGCGGCGGTCGAACCGGGAGAAGAGCTCCTTGTCGAAGATCCGCAATTCCCTGGCCGTGTAGTCGGTGACCCTGAGCCATGCGACGGCATAGTTCACACCGGCGCGTGCTGTGGAGTCGTACCCGTCGAAGATCCGTCCCTCGTAGAGGTACGTGAACATCGGATCGCCGTACGGAGGATCCGCCGCAAGGCCGAACGCGGCCGGTGCCGCGTTCGGCCTTGCCCCCGTGGCGGCCGGAGACGGGCCGGCGAGGCCGACCCATCCGATGAGCAGCACCAGAAGACCGACCACACCTCTGCGCCGGTGGCTCACTCTGCCGGTGCTCGCCGGACCGCGCTTCTTCCTGCCCGTCATGACACCCCCGTATGACGACTGGCAAGCATGGGACGGCATCCTCTGCCTGCTTGGCGAGGGGGCCGCTCATGCGGAACCTGCGGAAGGATCTCAGGTCCCTATAATCGTCCATAGTGGAACGTCCACTGTGGAGCGTCAAGGGGGTCTTGGTGAACGACGTGAATCCGACGGCCGCCGCGCTGCTCGGTCTCCTTCACGGCGGCGAGGCGACCGGCTACCAACTCTGGGACGCGGCACGCACGTTCATCGGCGACTTCTGGACGGTGACGCGAAGTCAGGCATATCGGGAGCTGGCCAGGCTGGAGGAGCGCGGCATGGTGCAGGCCCAGCCCATCCGGGCGAGATCGGCCCGCCCGTACCGCCTCACCGATTCCGGACGCGCGGCCTTCGCCGAATGGCTCGCCGTACCCCCGGGCCCGGAGAACATCCGCTATCCCCTGCTGCTGACCCTGTCCTTCGGCCAGTTCCTGGACGACGACCGGCTGCTGGAGTACGTCGCCGCACACCGCTCGGCCCATGCGGAACGGCTGCGCCGGTACGAGGAGTTCGACGCCGATCCCCTGTTCGACAGGTACCAGCGCAGTACGCTGCGGTTCGGCATCCACTACGAGAGAGCGGTGCTCGCTTGGATGGACGAGCTCCCCGGCATCCTCCGCGCCTCCGAGAACGGCTGAAGCCGCCCTGGACCACTTGACGTCCGACTTGGTCCACTCCAGGCCGTCTGAGATCAGCGCTCTGGACCGGACCTGGAGAAAGGCTGGCAAAGTGCTCGGTGAACTAGCCGAGCGGCTAAGGGAGGATCTGGTGCCGGCGCGCGTGGGGTCATCGCCCGGGGGACCTGACTGGGTCCGGCCGGGTGTGTCCCCGGTGTCCCGTCCCCTCCCGGGTGTCCCGTCCCGTCCCGTCCCGGGACACCCGTGCAACAGCCGTCCGTTGGCGTAACAGCGCAGGTCAGACGGGCACTGGTGGGATGTCTGGTGTCCCGGAAGGCGCGGTGTGCCTTGTCCCGGACAGGCCGCCGCGGCGAGGCTCATCCCCATGCACACGACGTCTTCCCTACTCACCGAGTTGGACGCGCTGCCCTTCCGATGGGAAGTGGCCGGGACACTCGCCGCGCCCGTTGAGGCGGTCGCCGCGCTTCTGCTCGCCGTCGCCGAAGGGCGGGTGGGCGATGACAACTTGCTGCTGCTGGCCAGGGCCTCGGCGGCACGACAGGGGGCCATGACCGTTGTGACCGGGCCCGGCGCCGATGCCTACCGCGCCGAGCTCGCCGGGCCTGTGGAGCCGGTGGATATCCAGGTGGACCGGGCCCGGTCCAGGGTGGCGGTGCAGAGCTGGTACGCCGGCGTCCACACCGCCACCGCCTGCCCCGCAGGCACCCTGGTGACCCATCGCGTCCACCGGGTCGTCCCGGACCATCCAGGGTTCGCGGACGGGATCGCCGAGCTCGGCCTGCGTGCCCGCATGTCACGCGATCTGCAACAGGTGCTGGAGGTGATCGCCGACCGGCTCGGCTGCCGGCGGTCCACTCTCCTCACCCGGTCCGGGCCGGCGGAGGGCGAGATCCCTTCGGGCGAGGCGACTTGAGCAATCCAGACACTCGGGCGCCAGCCCAATGACCGACCGCATTCCAGACACCCCGGGTGCCAATCCAATGACCGACCGCACTCCAGACACCCCGGGCGCCCACAAGTACGGCGACGTACCACCCGCCTGTTCCCTACCCGCCTTCCCTACCCGTCCGTCCCATACCTGTCCCATAGACACCCGTCTCGTAGATATACCCCTCTCTTCCATCAAAGGAGCACACCACCATGTCCGTCACCCTTACCGACCAGCACAGCGGCTTCTCCGCTACGGGGCTGCGCAGGGTCCGCGATGTGCTGGCACGGCATGTGGAGTCGGGAAAGATTCCCGGACTCGTCGCCCTGGTCGGCCGGGGCGGTGAGACACACGTCGAAACGGTCGGGACGATGCGTCATGACGGTGGCGCGCCGATGCGCCGGGACACGATCTTCCGGATGGCCTCGACGTCCAAGCCGGTCTCGATAGCGGCGGCGATGGTTCTGCTCGACGAGTGCCGGCTGCGCCTCGACGACCCGGTGGAGCCGTGGCTGCCGGAGCTGGCCGACCGTCGGGTGCTGAAGCGGATCGACGGCCCGCTGGACGACACCGTGCCGGCGCGGCGTCCGATCACCGTGCGGGACGTGCTGACCTCCACGTTCGGGCTGGGCATGGATATGACCGTGCTGGGCACTCCGATCATGAACGCGGTCTTCGAGCAGGGGCTCACGCCCAACCTGCCGGAGCCGATGCCCGAGCCGGACGAGTGGATGCGCCGCCTGGGCACGCTTCCGCTGATGTACCAGCCCGGTGAGCGCTGGCAGTACCAGATCAGCAGCGATCTGGTCGGCGTGCTCGTGGCCAGGGTCACGGGCCAGTCGTTCGAGACGTTCCTGCGTGAACGCATCTTCGGCCCGCTGGGTATGAAGGACACCGGTTTCCACGTACCCGCCGACAAGATCGACCGGCTGCCGACCCTCTACGCTCCCGACCCGCAGACCGGCGAGTTCACCGTGTGGGACGAGGCCAAGGGGGGACGGTGGAGCCAGGCTCCGGCGTTCCCGGGCGGCGGTGGCGGGCTGGTCTCCACCGCCGACGACTACCACGCCTACTTCCGGATGCTGCTGAACGGCGGAATGCACGGGAGCGAACGCATCCTGTCCCGGGCCGCCGTCGAGCTGATGACCACCAACCGCCTCACGCCCGAGCAGAACGCCGCCCGAACCGCCCTGGCCCGTGACAACGTCCATGTGTCCTTCGGCCAAGGGCAGCACGGCGGCTGGGGCTTCGGGATGGCGGTCCGCACCTACCGCGGCGACTACGCGCCCATCGGCCAGTTCGGCTGGGACGGCGGAAGCGGCACCTCGACCTACGCCGACCCGGCCCATCAGCTCACCGGAATCCTGCTCACCCAGGTCGGGGCATCCGTCCCGGACCCGGTGCACCTCATGCACGACTTCTGGACCACGCTCTACCAGGCAATCGACGACTGACACACCGAGCCCACGCCCCGGGGCCGGCCCCGCGCTCCGTTCGGTGCCGGCCCCGGAGGTCAGACCGCGCGGCCGAGCCAGCCGGCGAGTCGGCGGTGGATGTCGGCGTCGTCCGGGACGGGACGGACCGCGGCGAACGGCATCTCTCCACCGCGCGGCTCGGCCGGCAGGACCTGCTGGGCGATGGTGAAGGCCGTCCGGCCCAGCTCCTGGTCCAACTCGGCCTCGGGAGCGATGACCTGGGCGATGTCCCAGGTATGGGTGACCGTCTCCATCACATAGCCGCTCAGGGCGATCCGGCCCGCGGCCACACCCCACGGAACCTCGAATTCCCGGTCGAGCTTGCCGTCGTCCGCCCAGGCCGCTGCCGCGCGGGCGCGGGCCCGGCCGAGCGCGCCGGCCCAGTCGGTGTCGGCGATCTCACCGGCCGCCGCGGGGAGGTCCATGCCGCGGCCGCCCTCGCCGATGTAGGCGATCCGGTGGATCGCGCCAACGGTGTGGCTCAGCAGTGCCCGCAGGTCGTACGCGTCGCAAGGGGTCGGACGGCCGAGGAGGGCGGGGTCGAGGCCGCTCAGCAGCTTCTCCAACTGGTCGAGGGCGTTGAGGAACTGGGGGCGGGGGTCGAACGCGTTCATGGATGCACCTCTCGTACGGGCCCGGACCGGATCGTGTGCGGGTCGATGGGACCACTATGCGGGGTGATACCTGACAACCACCGTCAAGTTTTCCGTCCACACGGCCCTGATCGGGATGCCGCCCTCACTGCCCCGGACTCGTGCGTCCGTTCCGCATCTCGCGGGTGGTGGTCGGCGAGGCCCGGTCGGAACCGACTGCCGGGACAGTGACCGGGGCAGGCCGGACAACCCGCTGCCCTGTGCATAGCCTTACCGCATGTCAGTCAACATCGATCTTGAGCTGACCGTCACCGGGCCGAGCGACTCGGAACAGGCGGAGCGGATACTGAAGGCCCTTGAGGCAGTGATACATCACGAGGGTATGGACCACTCGGTCCGCCTTGCGGTGGAGGAGTGGGAAGGGCAACTCCAGGTGGTGGGTGGCACCGACTACCCGCTGATCATCAGCGGACTCGGGCGCTGGCAGCCGGCATTCGAGAGCCGCGTCCACCAGGCGGTGCAGCAGGTGGCACCGTCCGCGAAGGTGGCTGTCAACTGGGGCTATCCGGACGACGACGATGATTACTAGCCTCGAGCAGTTCGAGTAGGTCTCCCTCTGCTCCCGGCCTCTGGTCTCCGCCCCCAGCTCTCCCCCGGCCAGACATCACGTCGCGTGCAGTGCCACCGTCGGGTGGAGACCGGAGGCCCGGATCGCCGGGTAGAGGCCGGCGAGGATGCCGATGAGGAGGGTGGCGGCCATGCCGCCGCCGAGTGACCACAGGGGTATGACCACCTGCCAATCCTGTGCCATGGCGAAGGTGGCCGTCGCTGCGGCGCCGAGTGCTGCGCCCGTGACCCCGCCCAGTGCCGAGAGCAGGAGTGACTCGGTGACGAATTGCAGGCGGATGGCGCCCTTGGTGGCGCCGAGGGCGCGGCGCAGACCGATTTCCTGACGGCGTTCCAGTACGGAGATGACCATGGTGTTGGCCACGCCCACGCCGCCGACCAGGAGGGCGACCGCGCCGAGGCCGAGCATCAGGCTGGTGAGTCCCTGGTCCGCGGCGGCCTTCGCCGCCAGTGCGTCGGAGGGGCGGGACACCTTCACGGAACCCTCGTTGCCGGGCATGACCGTCCGCGCGAGCACCGCGCGGACGTCCTCGACCGAGGCATCGGGGGACCGCTCGAAGACGGTCGTGGGGTGGCCGTCGAATCCCAGGTATTCCTCCGCGGCCGGGAAGCCGACCAGGGCCACCCGGTCGAGGTTGGGGACGAGTTCGACGGGGTGGAGGATGCCGATGACCACGACGTAGCGGTTGTTCATCATGATCTTCCCGCCGGGCTCGGTGATTCCCAGTCGCTCGGCGGCGACGGCACCGAGGACGGTGACGGGGAGCCGCTCGGTGGCGCGGTCGAACCAACGCCCGTTGGATGTCCGGGCGTTGAGCGTGGTCAGCAGGTCCGTGCGGGCCGCTTGTACGGTGACTCCGGCCGGCTGGTCCTCGGGGACCACATCGCTGCGCCGGATCCGGGCGTCCACCTGCCCGATGGCGGTGGCCCGTTGCACCGGGCCGATGCGCTCGACCATGGCTTCGGCGTTCTTCGGGAGCTTCACCTCCTGGCCCAGGGCGTCCTTGCCGCCCTCGGCGGTGAGCAGGTTCGTGCCGAGGCGGTCGAGCCGGCCCATCAGGTCGGCCCGGCTGGATGTGGAGAGGCCGACGACCGCGACCATCGTGGCGATGCCGATCGCGATGCCGAGGGCGGAGAGCACGACGCGGGCCCGGCGGGCGCGCAGCCCGACGGCCCCGATGCGCAGGATGTCGGCCCCCGCGAGGCGGGCGGGTGGCAAGGCGGGGCGGGTCATGAGGCGGCCTCGGCGGAGCGGCGGTCGGAGACCACGACGCCGTCCCTGACCCGTATGTGCCGGGGAAGTGCGGCGGCGATCTCCTGGTCATGGGTGATCACGCAGATCGTGGTGCCCGTCGCATGGAGCTCGTGGAGGAGTTCCATCACGAGCTGGCCGGACGCGGTGTCCAGCGCGCCGGTGGGCTCGTCGGCGAGCACCAGGTCGGGCTCGCCGACCAGCGCACGGGCGATGGCGACGCGTTGTTTCTCGCCGCCGGAAAGCTCGTGCGGGCGGTGCGCGAGCCGGTGCCCGAGGCGGACCCGGTCCAGCGCGAGGCGGGCCCGTGCCCGCCGTTCCTTGAGCGGTACGCCTGCGTAGAGCAGGCCGTCCGCGACGTTGTCGACCGCGTCCCGGCCGGGCGAGAGGTGGAAGTGCTGGAACACGAAGCCGATGTGGCGGGCCCGCAGCGCGGACAGCCGGCTGTCGGACAGCGCGCCCACGTCGTGGCCGGCCACCCGGACCGTGCCCGACGTGGGCCGGTCGAGGGTGCCGATCAGGTTGAGCAGGGTCGACTTCCCGGAGCCGGACGGGCCGACGACGGCGAGGAGTTCGCCCCGGTCGATGCTGAGGTCCACACCGCGCAGGGCGTGGACACCGCCGGGGTAGGACTTGGTGACGGCCCGTAGTTCGATCACGGTCATTGCTTGGCCACTCCCACCCGCATGCCCTCGCGGATGCCGCTGCCGCTGACCTCGATCCGTCCGTCGGCGGTCATGCCGGTGGTGACCCTGACCATCGTGGTGGTACGGCCCTGGACGAGTTGCAGGCCGTAGCCGCCGTTTTCGCCGCGCAGGGCGACGACCGCCTCGACCGGTACGGTCAGCACGTTCTTGCGGCTCTCGCTGATGAACCTGACGCTGGTGGTGGCCTTGGGGTCCTCGGAGGCCATGGCGGACCGGGGGTGGTCGAGGGTGATCTCCACCGTGATGCCGTCCTGGCTCGGCTCGGCGGAGCCCTCCTGTGCCTCCGGTCTGGCGGTTCCCGCCACCTTGCCGGCGGCGGTCTTCCCACTGGGCAGGGTGACCTCGACCTTGGTGCCGCGGACCGTCAGGCCGGTGTCGGTCTGGTCGAGCCGGGCCCGTACGACCGGTCTGGTGGAGGCGACGGTCAGTACGGTCTTCTCGGGGCCGATCTGGTCGGCGAGTGCGGCGTCCGCGGACACCACCCGTACCGTGCCGGGCTGGAAGACCACGTCCCCCCTCCCGACCCGGCCGTCCGCGTTCTCGATGCCGATCGCTTTCTGCCAGCTCTTGACCGCGGCTTCGGTGCCCCTGTCGTAGCGGGTGTCGACGTACAGGCCGGCGCCGAATCCCAGGTCCCGGAGGTTGCGTTCCAACTGGAGGACATCGGGGCCCCGGTCGCCGGCCTTCAGCGCCCGGAACGCCGGTGTCGGCCCGTACATCAGGATCACCGGCCGGGCGTCCCGCTCGTACAGCCGCTGTCCGGCCGCGACCGTCCTGCCTTCCTGAGCGGCCTTGGTGACGGTCCCCTCGACGGGTGACTTGATGGCCCGGCGTTGGGCGTAGTCGAGGTGTCCGTCGACGGTCTTGCTCTGTACCAGGTCGGTACGGGTGATCTCGGTGGTGGCGGGCGGCAGATCGCCCTTGTTCCCGGCCGGTGCGTCGTGGTCGCTCCCTACGAGAACCCATGTCCCGGCGCCGAGTGCGACGGCGGCCGTCACCGCGCCGGCTGCCACCAGTGTCCTGCGGCGCGTCACTGCATGCCGTCCAGGCCGTCGAGCAGCTTGTCCTTGCACGCCTCGCGGGCGCGCTTGTAGACGGGGGATTCGAAGTCGATCGGTGCCCCGACCGGACTGGCATTGCCGCCGGGGATCACATTGCCGCCGGACATCGTGGGGTTGGCGAACTTCGAGACGCCGTGCCTCCGCATGCAGGTGGCATGCGACAGCATCGATTCGTACTCCTTCTGTACGTCGCGCTTCGGCTCCAGGGTCATGGCGGCGGACATTTCCTTGCCGCAGATGCCGTTCTTGCCGCCCTTGGACACCTCTTCGTTTCCGGGTTTCCGAGAGATCTCGTCGATCTTCGCCCAGTCGAGATACCCGCTGATCTTCGGGTCGGGGAAGTCCTTGATGCCGGCCTTCCCGCGCATGCACTGCACGTACTTCATCTGGGCGTCGTAGAAAGCGCCCTTGTCGCCCGTGCCGCCCTGATGGCCGGAACTCTTGCTGCCGGAGGAGGCGTTGCCAGCTTCCCCGGGAACGGAAGCGACTTCCTTACCGGTTTTGAGCCCGTCGTCCTCTCCCCCGCATGCGGCGGAGAGGACCAGAACGGGGAGGGCGACGAGTGCGGCCAGACGGAGGCGGCCGGCGTGACGCAATGGCGTGCGGATGTCCATGCCGACAACGCTCGGCCGCTCACATCATGAATCCTGGATCTCTGGATGATGGGGAGGTAACAATCGGCGGCGAGCCGCCCGTCCCCCGCCCGACCCGGCCTGACATGCGCAAACGCTCCCGCATAATCAGGGGCATGCCGCATGTGCTGCTCATCGAGGACGACCTCTCCGTACGCGACGGGATGGAACTCGTACTGCGCCGACACGACTACGACGTGTCCGTGGCCGGCACCGGGGAGGAGGCGCTTTCGCTGCTGGCCGGACTTCCGGAGAAGCCGGTCGAGCTCGTCGTGCTCGACCTGATGCTGCCCGGGATGGACGGATTCGAGGTCTGCCGTGCGATCCGGGCCCGCAGCACCATCCCGGTGATCATGCTCACCGCCCGCGGCGACGACCAGGACATCGTCGCGGGCCTCGAAGCGGGTGCCGACGACTACGTGGTCAAACCGGTCACGGCCCGGGTGCTCGAAGCCCGCATCCGGGCAGCACTGCGCCGCGCCGAGCCGATACCCGGCTCCCGGCCGGGAGAGCACCATGCCGGGCTCGTCATCGACCGGGCCGCCCTGACCGTCACCAAGCGGGACACGCCCATCCCGCTGCCGCCCATGGAGCTGCGGCTGCTGCTGGAACTGTCGGCCGCACCGGGCCGGGTGTTCAGCCGTGAGCAACTTCTGTCCTCGGTCTGGGACCTCGACTACCTGGGCGACTCACGACTGGTGGACGCCGCCGTGCGCAGATTGCGCACCAAGATCGAGGACCTGCCCGGCAAGCCGCGATACGTCCAGACCGTCCGGGGCTTCGGCTACCGCTTCGGTCCCCTGTGACGCACCGATGAGACGCCTCCGGGTCCCCACGGGCGGACTGCGCACCCGACTCGTGGTCGCCTTCGTCCTCGTCACCCTGATCACCGCGGTGACCGCAACCGCCCTCGCCTACCGCGAATCCCGCAACGCCGTCCTGGAACGGGCCCAGAACGCGATCCGGACCGACTTCCGCAACCGGGTCGGCGAAGTGGCCGCCGACCTCGACATACCTCCGGACCGGGACACCCTCGCCCGGTTCACGACGAGCGTCGCGCACGGACTCGGCGATGCCGTCGTCGTGGCCCGTTACCACGGCCTCACAGCCACCTCGGATGCCCACGCGGACCAGACCCGGATCACTCCCGAACTGCGCACCGCGGTCAGGACCACCGGCCGGATGCGCTTCCAGCGCGTCGAGTGGCGGGGCGAACCGTTCCTGGTGGTCGGGGCGTCCGTGGCCTTCGACACCGGGCGCACCTCGGACCTCGATGTCTTCACCGTCGCCCCGCTGCGGGCCGAGGAAGAGGACATCGCCGTGCTGCTGGCGACCGTCCGCGAGGGGCTCGTGCCGGTCGTCCTGTTGGCGGCGGGACTCGCGCTGTTCGCCGCCCGTACCGTGCTGCGGCCCGTACGGGACCTGGGCCGGGCGACCCGGATGCTCGCCGCGGGCGAACTCTCCGCCCGGGTCCCGGTCAAGGGCCGGGACGAACTCGCCCAGCTCGCCGAGACGTTCAACCACACGGCCGAGAGCCTGCAGACCTCCGTCGCCGAACTGCGGGCGCAGGAAGAGCGGGCCCGCCGCTTCGTGGCGGACGTCTCCCACGAACTGCGCACTCCGCTCGCCGCGATGACCATGGTCTCCACCGTGCTGGACGAGGACGCCGACCAGTTGCCGCCCGACTCGGCCCTGGCCGCCCGTACGGTCAGTACGGAGGTCGCACAGCTCACCCGCCTCGTACAGGACCTCATCGAGATCTCCCGCTTCGACGCCAGGACCGTCTCGCTCGACGCCGCGGAGACCGACCTGGCGGAACTGGTCCGGTCCACGCTCACCCGGCGGGGCTGGACCGACCAGGTGCACACGGATCTTCCCGACGGGATACGGGCGCGGGTCGACCGGCGCCGGATCGATGTCGTGGTGGCGAACCTCGTCGGCAATGCGCTGCGGCACGGGGACCAGCCCGTCGCCGTGGTACTCCGCGCTACGGGCAACGAGATCACCGTGGAGGTCACGGACCGCGGCCCCGGCCTGCCCCCCGCAGCCCTGCCGCACGTCTTCGACCGCTTCTACAAGGCCGACACCGCCCGCAGCCGGTCCGAGGGCAGCGGCCTCGGCAGCGCGATCGCCCTGGAGAACGCCCAGTTGCACGGCGGCACCATCACGGCCGCCAACCGGCCGGACGGCGGCGCGCGCTTCACCCTCCGACTGCCCGGCACCCCTCCGGAGGACGCCCAATGAGAACCGTGCGCACCTTGACGTTCGGGGCGCTGCTCCTCGCGGCCCTCGCCGGCTGCGGGATCACCCCGACCGGAGTCATCGACGCCGGTCCGCCCGTCCCGGGGCTCACCAGGGGACTGCGGATCTACTTCGCCTCGGACACGGGTCTGCGCGGTGTCTCCCGGCCCGACCTGAAGCTGCACTCCCTCGACGGGGTGATCAAACTCCTCATGGCCGGCCCGAACGAATCGGAGCAGAAGAGCGGTCTCACCAACCTCGTGGCGTTCGAGGGCTCGTACCGCGTCTCCGGAAACGCCCATCGCGTCGCCCTCGACGCACCGGACACCTACCTCTCCCCTGACGCACGCCTCCGCAACGGGCAGTTGGTCTGCAGCCTGGCCCGCGCACAGGCGGCCCTCCACCCGGCGCTTCGGCCCGACGACGTCCAGGTGACCCTGCGCGCCAGGGGCGAGTCGCTCGGCCCGTATGTGTGCTCCTACTTTCTGCGGAATTGAGGGGCTTGGCATGAGGCCGGCGCCTCCGTCCGGGCACGACGGGACAAGTCCCACCCGGAAGAGGCGCGAGAACGGCCTTCGCGTGGTTCCTGTGACCGGTGACGAAGCACAGGAGCAGGCGAAGGCCGCTCTCGCGTAGGAAAACCGTGCTGGATCAGGCGGCGCGGCCGGCCTTGAGGGAAGCCGTGGTGTCGACGACGCGACGGGCCTGGTAGCGGGCGGCCTGCAGGGCCACCTCACCGGGCGGGCCGTCGGCGGTCACATGGGAGGTGCCGTAGGGGTTGCCCGACTGGAACTGGACGGGGTCGGTGTAGCCGGGCGGAACGATGATGCCGCCCCAGTGGTAGAACGTGTTCGCCAGGGCCAGCAGGGTGGATTCCTGCCCGCCGTGGGCGGTGTTGGATGCGGTGAAGGCCGAGTACACCTTGTCCGCGAGCTTGCCCTGGAACCACAGCGGGCCGGTGGTGTCGATGAACGCCCTGAGCTGGCTCGCCGGATTGCCGAAGCGGGTGGGGGTGCCGAACAGCACCGCGTCGGCCCACTCCAGGTCGTCGTGGCCGGCCTCGGCGACGTCGGCGGTGTCCGCCAGGTGCCGGGCCCACTCCGGCCTGGCGCCGACCGCCTCCGGTGGGGCCGTTTCGGCGACCTTGCGCAGGCGCACGGTGGCGCCGGCCTTCTCCGCACCCTCAACGGCCGCTTGTGCCAAGGCATGTACGGTGCCGGTGGAGCTGTAGTAGATGATCGCCACGTTCACGGGTTCCACGATCGGTTTCCTGCCTTTGTCGATCTGATCGGATGCCGGCCCCTCGGTGCCGGTCTGATCGGTACGACGAGACAGCCCCATGAGATGTGAGGCGACGTGCCGACGACGACCCGACCTCACAATTCCGTGCGCCGGCTCGTCGTAAGGGGTGAGGCAGAGCGTCCGAAGGAGCCGGTGACACGATGAACAACCCGTCCGACCCCACGCCGGGACAGGGCCGGCCCGATCCGGGCCTGAGCGCGGTCATGAGTGAGCGGCGTCAGCTGACCAACCTCGCGTACCGGCTGTTGGGCTCACTGGCCGATGCCGAGGATGTCGTCCAGGAAACCTACGCCCGCTGGTACGCCAGGTCCCCGCAGCAGCGGTCGGCCGTCGACTCCCCCGGTGCCTGGCTGACGACCGTTGCCAGCCGGATCTGCCTGGACCAGCTCGGCTCGGCGCGGGCCAGACGCGAGCGTTATGTGGGCGAATGGCTCCCGGAGCCGCTGCCCGACCGTACCGAGTGGATCAGCGGGCGGGCCGGCGCCGGCGTCATCGACCCGGCCGACCGGGTCACCCTCGACGAGTCGGTCCACATGGCCTTCCTCGTCGTGCTGGAGGCGATGACCCCGGCGGAGCGCGTCGCGTTCATCCTGCACGACGTCTTCCGCTACCCCTTCGCCGAAGTGGCCGAGATCGTCGGCCGGACCCCGGAGGCCTGCCGTCAACTGGCCTCTTCTGCCCGCCGGCGCATTCGCGCGGCGCAGCCCGACGCGGCGTCCCGGCCCGACGCGGTCGCGGCAGCCCGGCGCGCCGATGTCGTCAGGGCCTTCAAACAGGCATGGGAGGCCAAGGACATCGACGCCCTCGTCGGCCTGCTGGCCCCCGACGCCACGGCCACCGGCGACGGCGGCGGACTCGTCACCGCCGCGCTCCACCCGGTCGAAGGCGCCGAGCAGGTCGCACGCTTCTTCGCCGACCGGGCCGGTGCGGCCACGGCCGCCGCGACGCTGGTGGAGCGTACGGTCAACGGGCAACCCGGGCTGGTGGCCCAACGGGATGGCGTGACGGTATCGGTGATGGCGTTCGACATCACAGGCGACCGGATCCATCGCATCTGGGCCGTACTCAACCCCGACAAGCTCCGCTTCTGGACGAGGGACTGACCGTCGCCCGACGAACGGTGAGGTGGCGGGGAGGAGAGGCGCCGGCCGGTGTGTGGTCCGGCCGCTGCCGTCAGCCGCGGCCCGTGAAGCGCTGCCCGACCCCGAGCCGGCGCAGGTCGGCGAGGACCTTGGGGTCCTGGGCGTCGAGCCAGTCGCA